>NZ_CP019724.1:620000-930000 GCF_002005225.1 Streptomyces pactum | reverse complement strand
ACCTGGGTCCAGACCATCGAGCAGATCTCCCCGGTGGAACTGCTCGAGACCCAGTTGTGCAACTACACGTCGCCGTTCATCCTCATCAGCGCGCTGCGGCCGGCGATGGCCGAGGCCGCGCGCAGGGCGTCCGCGGGGCGTGCCTACGTCGTCAACGTCTCGGCGATGGAGGGCGTGTTCGCCCGCGGCTACAAGGGCGCCGGCCACCCGAACACCAACGCGGCCAAGGCCGCCATGAACATGGTGACGCGGACCAGCGCCCAGGAGATGTTCGACACCGACGGCATCCTGATGACCTCGGTCGACACCGGCTGGATCACCGACGAGCGTCCCCACTACGACAAGCTGCGGCTGGCCGACGCCGGCTTCCACGCCCCGCTCGACCTGGTCGACGGCGCAGCCCGCGTCTACGACCCGATCGTGCGCGGCGAGGCGGGCGAGGACCTGTACGGCGTCTTCCTCAAGGACTACGCGCCCGGCAAGTGGTGAGAGCGGCGCCGGGCCAACGGCGTGAATTCCCTGGCCCGTTCGCCCGGCTCCCGGTTACCGTGCGGGCGAGCGCCGGTGTGCCCGGTGCGCCGGTCACGCGTACTTCGTGGTTCGATCCCATACAGGCCCGCCCGGGGGCCTGCCGCCCGTCGGGGGCACCGCGCGGCCTCCTGGACCTCGGGCACACCTCGCGCACCGTCCGCCGGGCGCCTCAGTCGACGGCGCCGAGCCGCGAGTTCCGCGCCGCCGTCAGTTCCAGCACCGTGCGCCAGTCCTCGAGGACCCCGGCGTCGAAGGCGGTGGTACGGGCCTCCTCGTCCGCCTGGCGCAGGCTGACCAGGTCGTCGTCGTGCGCCCAGGCCTCCGGGTGGGAGTGGCGCAGCAGCAGGCGGGCGACCCGCGCACCGAGCAGTGGCCGCACCGCGTCGGCGGTCCGGACCGCCGGGTTGCCGGGCCACAGCAGGCGGCCCACGGGCGACACCAGGCCGGCGACCTGGAGCTCCTTGTCGGCGGGGCGGCGCCGGCGCAGCAGCGCGGCGGTCCGCAGCGCGTGCCCGTGCAGGTCCACGGGTCCGCCGCCGCGCTCGGCGGCGGACCGTTCGCCCCGGCAGGCGTACAGCAGGTCCATCAGCTCCTCGACGCTGCGCAGTTCCATGCCTCGGTCCTCCCACGAGACAGCCGTTGCCGACCGGCAGCAGACCATGGCGAGCTTGCGCCGCAGCCAACGGCAACTTAACTGCGTGACCCGGCGCCGCCGACCATCGAAGGTACGGTCGGCGATGTGGGCCGAATGGGTGAGTTGCGCACGGTACGGAAGTGGGCGAACCCGGGCAGGCTGGGGCCAACTGCGCGCGGAACGAAGGGCAATGGTTCCCCCATGTTTCGAGCCCCATAGAGCGCACCCCCGCTCATTTGGTTAATCTGGAGCGGACGGGCGGCAGTACAGGGCACCACCCACACCCGGAGTCCGTCATGGGACAAGCCGGTTCACAACGGCCTGCTCTCGCACGAGTGACCGGCGCCACCGCGTCCGAACTGCATTCGACTCACACCCGAGCGGGCGCCAGGTGCCGCACAGGAGACTGGCCGGCAGGCCCCGAGGGTGACCCGACACATAAGGAGTGCGCGGTGACACCGGAGACGACGACGAATCCAGACCAACGCCCCGAGGAACGCACCAAGCGTGCGGACCGCCGGCCCGGAGAGATCGGCAGCCTCGACGTGTGGGCCCGGTCCGCCCCCATCCGTCTCGCGGGCTACGAGGAGGACCTCGCCGAGCCCCACATCCTGCCCAGCGTGGACTGACCCGCGGCGCCACCCGAGGAACCGCCGGACGCATGGGCGTGCGAGACTCACGCCCATGCTGATCAGGGAAGCGACGGCCGGTGACTGGCCGCACATCTGGCCCTTCTGGCACCGCATCGTCGCGGCCGGCGAGACCTACGCCTGGGACCCGGACACGTCCGAGGAGGACGCCCGGGCCCTGTGGATGAACCCCGCCAAACGCGTCTACGTCACCGAGGACGACACCGGCGCCGTCGTCGCCTCCGCCTACGTCACCCCCAACTACGGCGGCCCCGCCGCCCGCATCGCCAACGCTGGATTCATGGTCGACCCCGACCGGGCGGGCCGCGGCACCGGCCGCGCCCTAGCCGAACACGTACTGGCCGCCGCCAGGGCCGACGGATACCGGGGCATGGTCTTCAACGCCGTCGTCGAGACCAACCCGGCCGTGCGGCTCTGGACCTCCCTCGGCTTCACGATCCTGGGTACGGTGCCGGACGCCTTCGACCACCCGCGGCACGGGCGGGTCGGCCTGCACGTCATGTACCGCGCCCTGTAGGCGTCGTTCAGAGCGCCGGGGCCGTCCGCCGCCAGGGACGCAGTGCCTCGATCCGGCCCGCCACTTCCAGCAGGGCCGTCTCCGACCCGGGCAGCCCGACCAGTTGTACGGCACAGGGGGCGCCCGAGGGCAGCGTGCCGAACGGCACCGTCATCGCGGGCCAGCCGGTCAGGTTCCAGGGCGGCGTGAAGGGCGAGTACGCGGAGTTGGCCGCGACGTTCCGCAGCCAGCCCCGCTCGTGCCAGGGCCCCGCCACGGGGGAGCGGCGGGCCAGCGCCGGGGTCAGCAGGACGTCGTGCTCGGCGAAGAACGGCTCCAGGTGCTCGCGCAGCCCGTTTCGGCCCTCGCCGGTGGCCACCGTGCGCACGAAACGCCGCCCCAGGGCCGCGTGCACCCGGGTCCGCCCGGCCAGCAGCCGCCGGTCCAGTTCCCGCGCGTCCACGGACGTGGCGGCCGTCCAGTGGGTCAGGGCGGTCAGGCCCAGCGACGCCGGGTAGGGCGGGTCCGCCCGCCGCACCTGGTGCCCCGCCTTCATCAGCACCCCGGCCGCCTCGCGGACGGCGCCCGCGTACGGGCGGGATACGGTGACGCCGGCCAGGGGGCTGCGCAGGGAGGCGGCGACGCGGAGGACACCGGAGTCCTCGCGGCGCGGCGGCTCGCCGTCCACGAGGCCGTCCGCCAGGACCGCGAGCATCAGGCGGGCGTCCTCGACCGTCGTGGCCAGCGGCCCGTTCTCGGACATGCCGAACCAGTCGCCGTCGCCCAGGCCGGCCGGCACCACCCCGTGGCCCGGCTTGATGGTGACCAGACCGCAGTTGGCCGCCGGTATGCGCAGCGAGCCCATGCCGTCGTTGCCGAGTGCGACCGGCGCCATCCCGGCGGCGACCGCGGCCGCGCTGCCGCCCGACGAACCACCCGCCGAGCGGGTCGGGTCCCACGGATTGCGGGCGGTGCCGTGCACGCCCTCGGTGGTGCCGAACACGCACAGCTCGGGCACGTTCGTCAGCCCCACCACGACCGCGCCGGCCGCCCGCAGCCGGGCCACGGTGACGTGGTCGTCCCCGGCGGGCGTGTCCGGCGTCGCGGCGGAGCCGTTGCGCGTGGACTCACCGCGCACCGGCAGGTTGTCCTTGACCGCCACCGGCACGCCGGCCAAGGGCAGTTCGCCCAGATCAGCCCGGGCGCCGACCTCCTCGGCCTCGGCGAGCGCCGCCTCGGCGCGCACCTCGCGGAAGGCGCCGACGCGGCCGTCGAGCCGCTCTATGCGGTTCAGGTGGTCCGCCACCACCTCTCGGGGCGTGGCCCGCTTCTCGCGTACGGCGGCGGCGATCTCGACGGCGGTGCGGCCGGCCCAGTCGGTCACGGGAGGCTCCTCGGGGAAGGCGGTGAGAGGGGATTACTGGCGAGTACGCAGGACGCACTCTGCCCGTCCGCACACCGTCACGTCGAGACCCGGACCCGTCGGCCGCCCCCTTCGGGCTTCAGGCCGGCCGGGCCGGCCCCGTACTGTCCCGTTCGATCAGCCGCGGCACCGGCACCCGCACCGTCCGCGCTGGTCCGCCGTCCAGCAGGGCGGTCAGTTCCGTCGCCGCCGTGCGGCCGAACTCCACGCTGTCCCGGGACAGTGCGGACAGCCACGGCTTGACCATGCGGCACAGCGCCGAGTCCTCCCAGGCCACCACGGACACGTCCGCCGGTACCGAGAAACCGAGGCCGGCCGCGGCGGCGACCCCGGCCACGGCCATCACGTCGTTGTCGTAGATCAGGGCGGTCGGGGGAGCCGGCGCCTGAAGGACCCGGCGGGTGACGGCGGCGCCCTCCGCGTCGGAGTAGTCGGTGGTCAACGACTGGACCTCGCCGAGGCCACGACGGCCGGCCTCGGCCCGCAAGGCCCGGATCCGCCGCTCGGTGTGGGCGAGGCCCGGCAGCCCGGCGATGTGCGCGATCCGCCGATGCCCGAGCGCGTGCAGACCGTCCACCAGCGCGGCCATCGCGCCCGCGTCGTCCGCCCACACCGACGACAGCCCCGGATGGCGTTCGTCGGGCGCCCCGCCGATCACCACGGCGGGCAGGCCGAGTTCGTCGAGCAGGTCCGGACGCGGGTCGTCGGTGCGCGGATCGACCACCAGGACGCCGTCCACGCGGTGCTCGGCCCACCAGCGCCGGTAGACCGCGCACTCGTCGTCGACGTCCTGTGCCACCTGGAACAGCAGGCCGAGATGACGCCGAGCCAGGACTTCCTGGATGCCGGAGACCAGTTGCAGGAAGAAGGAGTCCACGCCGAGGGTGTGCGCGGGCCGTGCCAGGACGAAGCCGACCGTCGCCGCGCCCTCCCCGGACAGGGCACGGGCCGCCGTACTGGGCCGCCAGCCGAGCTGCTCGGCCACCCGGCGCACCCGGTCCCGGGTGATCTCGGAGACCCCCGGCCGGTCGTTCAGCGCGAAGGAGACCGCGCTCTCGGAGACCCCGGCCCGCCGCGCGATGTCCTTCATCGTCGGTCGGCGCGCGGCGGGCCGCTTGGCCGGCATGTACGCCTCCTCTTCGGTGGTGAGCTGATACAGCACGCGCACTAAAGCGCTTGAGTGAAAAGATCCTAAAGCGCATTAGTGGATTGGGCAAGCAGATCGATGATGCGCCTCTGACCTGGACTAATGTGGTCCGTTCTTCTTTAGTTCCCGTGAATCCATTGACTTCGCGCAGAATCGCCGTGCATCGTCGCTGCCATCCACCGCCGACGTCCTTCAGGGAGACGTGTCACCGTGTCCACCTCGCGCAGAACATTCGCCGTCGCCGCCGCCCTCGTCCTGCCGCTCAGCGCCTGCGGCTCCTCGGGCGGCGGCGGCTCCTCGGCCGACGCCTCGGGGAAGGTCGAGGGCGACATCACCTTCCAGACCTGGAACCTGCGGGCCAACTTCAAGCCCTACTTCGAGGACCTGATCGCCGACTTCGAGAAGAAGTACCCCGGCACCGAGGTGAAGTGGGTCGACCAGCCCGGCGAGGGCTACGCCGACAAGATCAGCGCCGACGCCGCCGGCGGCACCCTGCCCGACGTCGTCAACGTCTCTCCGGACCTCGTCGCCCCGCTCGCCGAGGCGGGCCTCGCCCTCGACCTGGACAAGGCCGCCGGCCAGTACGAGAAGGAGTACCTGGAAGGCGCGTGGGCCAGCCACCGGATACCGGGCATGGAGGGCACGTACGCCTTCCCCTGGTACCTCAACACCGGCCCGCTCTTCTACAACAAGACCCTCTTCCAGAAGGCGGGCCTCGACCCCGAACAGCCGCCGAAGACGTACGACGAACTCTTCGACGCCGCCCTGAAGATCGCGGACAAGACCGACGGCGAGGTCGCCACGCTCGCCAACGTGCCCACCATCGAGGACTTCGGCCGCTACGGCGTGCCGCTCATGGACGAGCAGGGCACCGCCTTCGCCTTCAACGACGCCAAGGGAGTCGAGCTCCTCACCCGCTACAAGGAGCTGTACGACGCGGGGGCCCTGGACTCGCAGGCGCTGACGGCCACGCCGGAGTCGTCCGGGAAGAAGTTCCTCACCGGGGCCGTCGCCATGAACCCGGGCAGCGCGCTCGACCTCGCCAACTTCAAGAAGCAGGCGCCGAACCTGTACGAGAACATCGGCATCACCGACCAGATCACCAGCACCGGCCACGTCAACATGTACGTGATGGGCCTCATGGTGAACGCGCAGAGCGAGCGCAAGCCGGCCGCGGTGGCCTTCGCGCACTTCGTCACCGACGCGGCGCACCAGATGTCGTTCGCCAAGCAGGTCGCCATCTTCCCGAGCACCGCCGGCTCGCTGGAGGACCCGTACTTCACCAAGGAGGACGGCACCGACGAGACGCGCGTCCGCGTCGCCGCCGCCAAGTCGCTGCGGTCCGCCGTCAACTACACGCCGGTGCTGTTCAGCGAACAGATGAAGACCGAACTGCGCAACGAGGTCGCCAAGGCGCTCCAGGGCAAGCAGAGCCCGAAGGAAGCCCTCGACAACGCTGTCAAGGCCTGTGACCGGCTCCTCCAGCAGCAGGGCTGAGACGTCATGGCGAGTCCCACCGCCACCGGCCCCCGGCGTGCCCCCGAGAGCGGCATCCGGCGCGTACGGCGCCAACTGCCCACCAGTCCGTGGTTGTTCGCCGCCCCCGGCCTGCTGATCGCCGGCGCGTTCATCCTGTACCCGTTCGTCTCCACCCTCGTCAACTCCTTCACCGACCGCCGCACCCTGGTCCCGGGCGAGTTCGTGGGCCTCGCCAACTTCCGCGAGCTGCTCCACGACGACATGTTCTGGATCGGCCTGCGCAACAGCACCCTGTACGTCCTCGGGGTAGTCCCCGCGCTCGTCCTGCTGCCGCTGCTGCTCGCCCTGCTGGTGCAGAAGAACATCCCCGGCATCACCTTCTTCCGCTCGGCCTTCTACACCCCGGTCGTCGCCTCGATCGTCGTCGTCGGGCTGATCTGGGTCTGGATGCTGGACGAACGCGGCCTGGTCAACTCGCTGCTGGAGGCGGCCGGCGCCAGTCCGGTCGGCTTCCTCAGCGACCAGTGGCTGATCCTGCTCAGCGCGATGGCCGTCACGGTCTGGAAGGGCCTCGGCTACTACATGATCATCTACCTGGCGGCGCTCGCCAACGTGCCCCGCGAACTGCACGAGGCCGCCGCCGTGGACGGCGCGGGCGCGGTCCGCCGTTTCCTCACCGTCACCGTGCCCGCCGTGCGCTCCACCATGGTCCTGGTCGCGGCCCTCTCCTCGGTCGCCGCGTTCAAGGTGTTCTCCGAGGTGTACCTGATGGCCGGTCCCAGCGGCGGCCCGGCCGGTGAGGACACCACCCTGGTCATGCTCGTGCAGCGCACCGGCACCGGCCTGACCGGCCGCGTCGGCTACGCCTCCGCCATCTCCGTCGTCGTCTTCGTCGTCACCGTCGCCCTGATGCTGCTCGTGCTGCGCGCCGACCGGAAGGAGGAGTCGTGAGCGTCCTCGAGAAGACCCCGCCGGCGCGGCAGCGCCGGGCCGCCACCCGGGAACGGCAGCCCCGGATCACCGACGAACACGGCCGCCGCGTACGGATCTGGGAACTGGCCCTGCGCTACCTGCTCCTGCTCGGCGTCCTCGCCCTGACCATCGGCCCGTTCCTGTGGCAGCTCTCCACCTCGCTCAAGGGCCCCACCGAGGACATCTTCAGCTCCCCGCCGAAGTTCCTGCCCACCGAGCCCACCCTGCACAACTACGAGCGGGTCGCCGGGACCATCCCCGTCTGGGACTACGCCCTCAACTCGCTGAAGGTCGCCGCCGCCAACGTCGTCACCAACTGCGTCGGCGCCGCACTCGCGGGCTACGCCCTGGCCCGCCTGCGCTACCGCGGCCGGCGCGTCACCACCCTCGTCTTCATCCTGGCGATGCTCGTGCCCGTGGAGGGCATCATCATCGCCCAGTTCACCACCATGCGGGAACTCGGCCTCAACAACACCCTGGTCGGCGTGGTACTGCCCGGCTGCGTCAGCGCCCTGAACGTGCTGCTGATGCGCAACGCCTTCCTCAACCTCCCCTACGAGATCGAGGAGGCGGCCTACGTCGACGGCGCCAACGTCTGGCAGCGCTTCTGCCGCATCGCGCTCCCCGCGGTGAAGGGCACCCTCGCCGTCGTCGCGATCTTCGCCCTCATGGGCGCCTGGGACGACTTCCTCTGGCCGCTGATCGTGCTCAGCGACCCGTCCAAGTTCACCCTGACCATCGGCCTCAACTACCTGCACGGCACCTTCGCCAACGACGAGCGCCTCGTCGCCGCGGGCACGATCATCGCCGTGGCGCCGCTGATCCTCCTCTTCGCCTGCCTCCAGCGGTACTTCTTCCGCGGCGTCGGCGAGGGCGCCGTCAAGGGCTGATCCGCGTACCTGTTCCCCGCAAGGATTCCCCACAAGGATCCCCCGCAAGGATTCCCCACAAGGACACCGCATGCCTCCTGCCGTGCGCTTCGGCGTCAACTACACCCCGAGCCAAGGGTGGTTCCACCACTGGCTCGACTTCGACCTCGACCCCGTGCGCGCGGACCTCGACTCCGTCGCCGCCCTGGGCGTGGACCACATCCGGGTCTTCCCGCTGTGGCCCTACTTCCAGCCCAACCGCACCCTGATCCGCGACCGCGCGGTCGCCCACCTGGTGGAGCTGGTCGACGCGGCCGGCGAACGCGGCCTCGACGTCAACGTGGACGGCCTCCAGGGGCACCTGAGCAGCTTCGACTACCTGCCGTCCTGGACCCGCACCTGGCACCGGCGCAACCTCTTCACCGACCCCGAGGTCATCGACGGCCAGGCCACCTACCTGCGCACCCTCGCCGCCGCCCTCGCCGGCCGTCCCAACTTCCTCGGCATGACCCTCGGCAACGAGGTCAACCAGTTCTCCGCCGGACCCCACCCCGACCCGGACCGGGCGACCGCCGACCAGATCGACGCCTGGCTGGAACGGATGCTCGCCGCATGCGAGGAGGGCGCCCCGGGACGAATGCACCTGCACGCCGAGTACGACGCCACCTGGTACCAGGACGACCAGCCCTTCACTCCGGGCCAGGCCGCCCGGCAGGGCGCCGTGACGGCCGTGCACTCCTGGGTCTTCAACGGCACCGCCCAACGCCACGGCCGCACCTCCGTGCCCAGCGAGCACCACGCCGCCTATCTGATCGAGCTGAGCAAGGCCTGGGCCGACGCCCCGCACCGCCCGGTCTGGCTCCAGGAGGTCGGCGCCCCCGCCCCGCTCGTCCCGGCGGAGCACGCCGCCGCCTTCACCGAGGCCACCATCGCGAACGCCCTGGACTGCCCCGACCTGTGGGGCGTCACCTGGTGGTGCTCCCACGACGTGTCCCGGGCGCTGGCCGACTTCCCCGAGCTGGAGTACGGGCTCGGTCTGCTCACCAACGACCGGCGTCCCAAGGACACGGCGAGGGTCCTGGCCCGGGCGGCCCGCGAGGCGCGTGCCGGAGCCCACCCCGCCCCCGCCCCGCGCACCACCGCCCTGGCCGTCCCGGCCGACCCGGCGGCACGCTCCGCCTGCGCCCCCGGCGGCGCGGTCTTCGGCGCCTTCTTCCGCCTGGTGGCCGACGGTGCCCGCCCGACCACCGTCCTCGACACGCGTGCCGCCGACACCGCGCACCTCGCGGCGCGCGGCATCACCGAGGTCGTCACCCCCGACCAGGTACTCCCCACCCCGCACGGGCCCGACGGCTCACCGGTCCGCCAAGGAGGCACCCGCTCGTGACCCCCACCCGACGCACCGTCCTGCTCGCCTCGGCCGCGGCCGCCCTGTGGCCCGCGCTGCCCGCGAACGCCGCCCCGAAGGGCCCGGGCAAGGCCGGCACGGCACTCCAGCCGTACGCCTCCTACTGGTTCCCCGACTCGCTGCCCTCCGGCACTCCGGGCGACGGGATCACCTGGCGCAGTCTCAAGGAGTGGCGCGCGGCCGACGACCCCGATCTCGCCTTCAACGAGGCCTGCGTACCGCTCGCCGACCGCTTCACCCCGGTGCCCGCGAGCACCACGGCCCGCGCCGGGCAGGCCCGCGTCCAGCCCCTGGTCTCCTTCGGACCCACCGCGAGCAACCCCTCGCAGGGCTCCGCCACCGCCGACTACTACGCCCTCACCCACTGGGCGTACGTCGACGAACTCGTCTTCTGGGGCGGCTCGTCGGGCGAGGGGCTGATCCTCGCCCCGAACGCGCCGGTCGTCGACGCCGCGCACCGGCACGGCGTACCCGTCCTCGGCAACGTCTTCCTGCCGCCGGCCGCCTACGGCGGACAACTGCGCTGGACCCGGGACCTCGTACAGAAGGACGCCGCCGGGCGCTTCCCGCTCGCCGCACGGCTCGTCGCGGTCGCCGAGGCTCACGGCTTCGACGGCTGGTTCGTCAACGCCGAGACCGGCGGTGGCGACGCCGCGCTCGGCGCGGACATGCGGGGCTTCCTGCGCGAGCTGAAGTCCCTCGCCGCGGCCAGGGGACAGCGCGTGACCTGGTACGACTCGATGACCGTGGACGGGGCGGTGAGCTGGCAGGGGGCGCTCAACGACTGGAACCAGGCGTTCTTCGAGGCCGCCGACGACATGTTCGTGGACTTCCGCTGGACGGCCGGCCGCCTGGCCTCCTCCGGCGATCGGGCCGAGCGGCTGGGCCGCAGCCGCTACGAGCTGTGGGCCGGCGTAGACGTGGAGGCGAACGGCTGGAACACGTCCGAGAACTGGGACGCGATCGTGCCGCGAGACGCCGCGCACATCACGTCGATCGGTCTGTACCGGCCCGAATGGACCCGTAACCACCTGCCCGGGGACCGGCGGGCACCGGGGGACTTCCACGCGGCCGACGACCGGTTCTGGACGGGGGCGTCGCTCGACCCGTCCCGCCCGGACAGCGGGGACGACTGGCGGGCGCCCGCCGTGTCGGTCGCCGACCGGTCTACGGTGACGTCGCTGCCGTTCGCGACCGTGTTCAACACCGGGCACGGACTGCGGTGGTACGAGCGGGGCACCGCCACCTCGGACACGGCCTGGAACCACCTCGGCCTCCAGGACCGGCTGCCGTCCCGGCGCTGGGTGGTGCGCACGGAGGGCGGGCGCCCGGAGGTCTCCTTCGACTTCGCGGACGCCTGGCGGGGCGGCAGCAGCGTCCTCGTCGACGGTGCACTCGACGCACCGGTGGTCCTCGACCTGTACGCGACCCGGCTGCCGCTGGGTGACGACACGGTTGTCGAGCTGACGCACCGCACGGACGCGGGCACTGTGAACGTCGAACTCGCCGTCGCCACCGCCGAGGCCGGTGAACCGGGTGCGGCACCGCCGTACCGCCGGCTGCCCGTGACGGCCGCGCGGACTGTGAAGTCGGTCAACGGCTGGCAGACGGCCACCGTGCCGCTCACAGGTCTGTCCGGCACCCTGCACGCGATCGGAGTGCGGCTCACGGCGTCCGAGGGCCCCGTGCTGTGGCGGGCGGGCGGGCGGACTCGCCGTCCGCACCGGAGCGGCGACGGCGCCCGCCGCCCCCACCGCCGGGCGCGTCACCGCCGCGGACGGTGGCGACCTGCGGCTCGCCTGGAACCGTCCCCACGGCGACGGCGTACGCCACTACACCGTCCACCGCGTGCTCCCCGACGGCACCCGCCGCTTCCTCGGTGGCACCTGCCAGCGGGCCTGGTTCGCCGGTGGCACGCGCCCCGAGCAGAGCGAGCGCGCCGCACGATTCGAAGTGCGTGCCGTGGGGGAGCTGTACACCACGTCGGCCCCCGTCACCGTGACCCACCCCTGGTAACCACCCGCCCCACCAACCCCGGAGCACCCGCATGCATGACGACCGCAACCTGGTCGAAGCCCGCCTCAAGCGCGTCCTCGACGAGCGCATCCACCCCGCCGTGTACCCCGAGTCCGTGCCGCTGGACGTCGCGGTGTGGAACGCCCCCGGCGAGCCCGTGCCGGTCGCCGAGGGACTCGCGTCCGACCCCGAGCCCGTCGAGGTGGGCGCCCGCTGGGGCGCTCCCTGGGGTACGAGCTGGTTCCGTGTCACCGGCACGGTGCCGCAGGAGTGGGCCGGGAGGACCGTCGAGGCGATCCTCGACCTCGGATTCGACGAGAACATGCCCGGCTTCCAGTGCGAGGGCCTGGTCTACCGCCCCGACGGCACTCCGGTGAAGGGCCTCAACCCGCGCAACCAGTGGGTGCGCGTCGGCGCCCCCGCCGAGGGCGGGGAGGAGGTGCGCCTGCACATCGAGGCCGCCTCCAACCCCGTCGTCCTCGACTACCACCCCTTCGTGCCCACCCGGCTCGGCGACAAGGAGACCGCCGGCAGCGAGCCGCAGTACACGCTGACCCGCATGGACCTCGCCGTCCTCGACGAGACCGTGTGGAACCTGGTGCTCGACCTGGAGGTGCTCGGCGAGCTGATGGCCGAGCTGCCCGTGGAGTCACCGCGGCGCTGGGAGATCCTGCGCGCGGTGGACAAGGCCCTGGACGCCGTCGACCTCCAGGACGTGAACGGCACGGCGGAGCGGGCCCGTACCCGCCTCACCGGCGTTCTCTCCGCCCCCGCGGTCCCCTCCGCGCACCGCCTCAGCGCGGTCGGTCACGCGCACATCGACTCGGCGTGGCTGTGGCCGCTGCGCGAGACCGTGCGCAAGGTGGCCCGCACCACCTCCAACATGACCGCCCTCCTCGAGGACGAGCCGGACTTCGTCTTCGCCATGTCGCAGGCCCAGCAGTGGGCGTGGGTGCGCGACCACCGGCCCGAGGTGTGGGCCCGGGTCAAGAAGGCCGTGGCGGACGGCCGTTTCGTGCCGGCCGGCGGTATGTGGGTGGAGTCGGACACCAACATGCCCGGCTCGGAGGCGATGGCCCGGCAGTTCGTGCACGGCAAGCGGTTCTTCCTGGACGAGTTCGGCGTCGAGAACGACGAGGCGTGGCTGCCGGACACCTTCGGCTTCGCGGCCGGTCTGCCGCAGATCATCAAGGCGGCCGGCACCAAGTACCTGCTGACGCAGAAGATCTCCTGGTCGCAGACGAACAAGTTCCCGCACCACACCTTCCGCTGGGAGGGTATCGACGGCACCCGGATCTTCACGCACTTCCCGCCCGTCGACACCTACAACTGCTCCATGAAGGGCAGCGAGATCGCGCACGCCGCCCGCAACTTCAAGGACAAGGGCGTCGCCCGGCACTCCCTCGCCCCGACCGGCTGGGGCGACGGAGGCGGCGGCACCACCCGCGAGATGATCGCCAAGGCGGCCCGGCTGCGCGACCTGGAAGGCTCGGCGACCGTCACCTGGGAGACCCCGCGGGCCTTCTTCGAGAAGGCCGAGGCCGAGAACCCGCAGCCGCCCGTCTGGGTCGGCGAGCTCTACCTCGAACTCCACCGCGCCACCCTCACCAGCCAGGCCAAGACCAAGCAGGGCAACCGCCGCAGCGAACACCTGCTGCGGGAGGCCGAGTTGTGGGCGGCCACGGCGGCCGTGCGCGCCGCGTTCCCCTACCCGTACGACGACCTGGACCGCATCTGGAAGACGGTCCTGCTGCACCAGTTCCACGACATCCTGCCCGGCTCGTCCATCGCCTGGGTGCACCGCGAGGCCCGCGCGACCTACGAGCGCGTCGCCGACGAACTGAACGGCATCATCGACGCCGCCCAGCGCGCCCTGGCCGGCGAGGGCGACACCCCGCTGGTCTTCAACTCCGCCCCGCACCCCCGGGCCGGAGTTCCGGCGGGCGCCGCCGCGGCCCCCGTAGCCGAGGGCCGCACCGGCCTGACCGCCCGCCCCGGCGGCGGCCACGTCCTGGACAACGGCCTGCTGCACGTCGAGATCGACGACCGGGGACTGGTGGTGTCGGCGTACGACATCACCGCCGACCGCGAGGCCATCGCGCCGGGCAGTGCGGGCAACCTGCTCCAGCTCCACCCCGACTTCCCGAACATGTGGGACGCCTGGGACGTCGACGCGTTCTACCGGAACACGGTCACCGACCTCACCGACGCCGACGAGGTCGCCCCGGGCGACGACGGCGCCTCGGTGCGGATCGTCCGCTCGTTCGGTTCCTCCCGCGTCACCCAGACGCTGACCCTCGCGCCGGGGGAGCGGCGGCTGGAGGTGGACACCGAGGTCGACTGGCACGAGACGGAGAAGTTCCTCAAGCTCGCCTTCCCGCTCGACGTGCACGCCGAACGGTACGCGTCCGAAACCCAGTTCGGGCACTTCCACCGGCCCACGCACACCAACACCAGTTGGGAGGCGGCCAAGTTCGAGGCCTGCAACCACCGCTTCGTCCACCTGGAGGAGACCGGCTGGGGCGTGGCCGTCGTCAACGACTCGACGTACGGCCACGACGTCACCCGCACCGTCCGCACCGACGGTGACGCCGGTACGACCACCACGGTCCGGGTGTCCCTGCTGCGGGCCCCGCGCTTCCCCGACCCCGAGACCGACCAGGGCGTGCACCGGTTCCGGCACGCGCTGGTGCCGGGCGCGGACATCGGTGACGCCGTGCGCGAGGGCTGGCGGATCAACCTGCCCGAGCGTCGGGTCACGGGCGCCGGGGAGGTCGCGCCGCTGGTGTCGGCCGACCGGGACGCGGTCGTGGTCACCGCCGTCAAGCTGGCCGACGACGGCAGCGGCGACGTGGTGGTCCGCTTCCACGAGGCCCACGGCGGCCGGGTGCGGGCCACCCTGACGGCCGGCTTCCCGGTCGCGGGGGTGGCGGTCACCGACCTGCTGGAGCGGCCGCTCGCCGAGGAGGAGTCCGCGGTCGGGGCCGACGGCGACCGGATCGCCGTACGGCTGCGCCCGTTCCAGCTCATGACCCTGCGGCTGAAGCGCGCGTAGTGCGCGGGACGGGCCCGGCCTGCCCGGCAGGCCGGGCCCGTCCACCCGTCACGACGGCCGGCCGCTGCCCACCAGCCGAGTCGGTGGCAGGTACTCCCGCACGTACGTCCGCTCCCAGCACGCGCCCGTCTCCCGCAGCTCGCGCCACGTCGTGTACCGGTAGCGGAACAGCCGGGCGCGGACGAAGCGCGGCGGCGTGTCGGGCGCGAACGGCGAGCGGCGCAGCAGCCTCAGCGTCGCCCGGTCGTTCTCCAGCAGCCGTTCCACGAACGTGCCGAACCACGAGCCGGCGTACGAGGGCGACAGCGCCGCGAACCACATCAGCCAGTCCAGCCGCAGGTGGTAGGGCGCGAACTGGCGCGGCCAGCGCCGCGGATCGCCGGGCTTGCCCTTGAACTCGTACTCCCGCCAGTCCCCGTCCTCGCGTGCCACCTCGTCGGTGGTGCCCTCGACCACCACCTCGTAGCGGATTCGGCTGACGGTCCCGAAGGCGCCGTAGGTGTTGACCAGGTGGAGCGAGTCGAAGGAGCGGTTCATCACCTGGCGCCGGGAGATCATGTTGCGGACCGGCCGGTGGCTGAGGAACACCAGCAGCGCAGCCACCGCGAGGACCACGATCACGTACCAGAGCGGCGCGGCGGACACGGACGGCGGATCGGCCGGGAACCGGACCGCGGACAGGGCCAGCACGATGGTGATCCAGTTCAGCCAGGAGAAGTTGCCCGACAGCACCAGCCAGAGCTGGGTCACGATCATCAGCGCGGCGGCGGCCGTCGCGACGGGCTGCGGGGTGAACAGCAGGAAGGGCACCACGAGCTGCGTGACGTGGTTCGCGGCCACCTCGACCCGGTGCAGGGGCCGGGGGAGGTGGTGGAAGAACCAGCTCAGCGGGCCCGGCATCGGCTGGGTCTCGTGATGGTGGTCCAGGCAGGTCAGCTTCCGCCAGCACTCGTCGCCCCGCATCTTGATCAGCCCCGCCCCGAACTCGACCCGGAACAGCAGCCAGCGCAGCAGGAACAGCACGACGACCGGGGGCGCCACCTCGTCGTTGCCTAGGAACACGGCGACGAATCCGGTCTCCAGCAGCAGCGACTCCCAGCCGAACGCGTACCAGGTCTGCCCGACATTGACGATCGACAGGTACAGGACCCACGGCATCAGCCACAGCAGCATCGCGCCCCACAGCGGCAGCAGCGAGTCCAGCCCCGCCGCCAGCGCCGCCGACACCGCGCAGCCCGCCCAGGCCACGGCCGCGAAGAGCCGGTCCGAGTAGCGGAGCTGGAACAGGCTCGGCGCCCGCTTGAACGGCACCCGCTCCACGAACCGGGGCACGGGCAGCAGACCCCGCTCGCCCAGCAGCGGACGGAACTGCAGTGCCGCCGTCAGGAACGCGACCAGGTACATGACCGCCAGGGCCCGCTGGAAGACCAGCCGGCTCAGCCAGTAGTCGGGTGCGGTGAACCACTCCACGGCCGCGCTCCTAGCGTGCGTTCCTCTCCGGTGTGTCACTCCCCGGCACGTCACTCCGCGTGCCCGGCCGTTCCGGTTGCGTGACATGGGCGGGCGAAGCAGACAATAGTGGCCGGTTGTCTTGATTGCCCCACTAGCTGAATCGTTGCCGTTGCTCGTCCTTCCCGTGGATCGTCCTTCCCCGACCGACAGGAGTGCCCGGTGCGGACACCTCTCGGCCCCTCCGGTGCCGCCTGCCTGCTCTCGCTGGCGCTCCTGGCCGGCGCCACCGGCTGCGGTGCCGCCGGTGCCGACGGCGACCCGGCCGCCGAACCGGGCGGAGTGCTCCACCTCCAACCGGTCGCCGCCCAGGGCCCGAACCCGTTCACCGACTCCACGGCCGTCTCGACGGCTACCCCGCCCCCGGCCGCCCGAACGCCGGGGTCCGCGGCGGCGGGCGGCGCGCCCGTCGCGCTCGACGGGCTGCGTCCCCTCTCGGGCGGAACGCCCGGCCTCTACGGCGGCATCCGGCACGTCGGCAACTGCGACGTCACCCGGCAGATCGGCCATCTGGCCGCGCACCCGGCCCGGACCCGGGCATTCGCCGGGGTCGCCGGGATCTCCGCCCCGGCGGTCCCCGGCCACCTGCGGGGACTCACCCCGGTCGTGCTGCGCGCCGACACCCGGGTCACCAACCACGGCTACCGGGACGGCCGGGCCACCGCGTACCAGGCGGTCCTCCAGGCGGGCACCGCCGTCCTCGTCGACGACCGGGGCGTGCCGCGCGTCCGCTGCGCCTGCGGCAACCCGCTGAAGGCGCCGGCCGCGGTCGGCGACGGGGCCGTCACCCGCGGCCTGCCCTGGCCCGGCTACCGGCCCTCCGAGGTGGTCACCGTGACCCCGGCACCCCGGACGATCACCGGCCTCACCCTCGTCAGCGCCGTGGACGACACCTGGATCGAGCGGCGGCTCGGCCACGACACCCGCCACGACCGGCCCGTCCCCGCACCCGCGTGGGCCACCGGCAAGCCGACGGCGACTTCGGCACCGTCCGCGCCGCCCGCCACCCCGGCGGCCGACGCGCCCAGCACCTCACCGGGCCCGGAAGAGGTGCGCGAGGGGACATACGAAGGGGGCCACGAAAACACGTACGACGAGATGCGCGGGGAAACGTACGGGGGAACGTACGGGGGAACGCAGGAGGACACGTACGGGGGAACGCACGAGGGCACATCCCTGGACGCGTTCCCGGACACATACGAGGACACATCCCCTGACGCGTTCCCGGACACGTACGAGGACACATCCCCGGACACGTACCCGGACGACGCACCCGCCGAAGACTCGGCCGAGCCCGCCCCGGAGAGCGTTCCGGACGCCCCCGACCTGCCCGGCGGCGGCACTTCCGCGGATGTCTTCTGACAATCCGACGATGCCGAACGAGTCGAAGAATCAGGCAAATCCTGGCAAGGTGGGGCCCATGGCTGATCGGGGAGCGAGTGCCCTGTCACTCCCGGACGACTGGCCCGCCCACCCGGACCCGATCCTGGCGCTCAACCGCATGGGCAGCTTCGACTGGGACCTGGACACGGGACTGTTCCACATGGACGCGCAGGCCTACGAGGTGTTCGACCTGCGCCCCGAGGAGTACGACGGCCGCCCCGAGTCGCTGGCCATGCGCGTCCCCGCGGCCGAGGGGAGCCGCCTGGACGCCCTGGTCGCCCAGGCCATGAAGGACGGCAGCGAGAACTACGGCACCTACTTCCGCCTGCGCTGCCGCGACGGCACCCTGCGCTGGACCCGCACCCAGGGCTACATCCGGCGCGACGAGACGGGCCGCCCCCGCCGGATCATCGGCATCGTCCGCGACGCCACCCAGGAGGTCGCCGACATCGAGGCCCGCCGCGAGCAGGCCGCACAGGACGAGGCCCGCCGCCGGCTCACCAACGTCGTCCAGCTCGCCACGGCCGCACTCGCGCACGCCCGCACGGTGGACGACGTCATCGAGGTCCTGCGGGATACCCACGGCCTCACCCGCCTGGGCGCCACCAGCCTCGTCATGGGCCTGGTCGAGGCCGGCCGCATCCGGCTGGTCGCCGACGGCCCCGACGACAGCTTCGTCCCCGGCACCCGCGTCACCCGGATCGACGAGCCGTACCCTATGAGCGAGGCCGTACGCACCCTCAGCCCCCGCTTCATCGAGTCGCCGGAGGACTTCGCGGAGCGCTATCCCGGCCTGTGGCAGAGCATCACCCACCTGAACATCACTGCGGCCGCCTACCTGCCGCTGATCGCCCAGGCTCGGCCGATCGGGGCGATCGGGCTGCTCTACAGCGACCGGCGCGGCTTCTCGGCGGAGGACCGCAACGTACTCGTCGCGCTCGGCAGCGGCATCGCGCAGAGCCTGCAGCGGGCCATGCTCTACGAGCAGGAGATGGACCTCGCCGAGGGCCTCCAGCAGGCCATGCTGCCGCGCACCATCCCCAGCGTGCCCGGCTGCGACGTAGCCGTGCGCTACCGCGCGGCCACCATCGGCGGTGCCCTCGGCCGCGACATCGGCGGTGACTGGTACGACCTGATCCCGCTGCCCGGCGGCCGGGTCGGCGCCGTCATCGGCGACGTCCAGGGCCACGACACGCACGCCGCCGCCGTCATGGGCCAGTTGCGCATCGTGCTGCGCGCCTACGCCGCCGAGGGCCACCCCCCGGCCACGGTGATGGCGCGGGCCTCCGTCTTCCTCCACGAACTCGACACCGACCGCTTCGCGACCTGCCTGTACGCGGAGGCCGACCTGGGCACCGGAGTGGTCCAGATGGTCCGCGCCGGGCACATCGACCCACTGCTGCGGCACCGCGACGGTTCCTGCCGCCGCGTCCCCGTCGAGGGCGGGCTGCCGCTCGGCCTGTCCGCCGAGTTCGGGCGCCTCGCCTACCCGGTCTCCACCGTGGAGCTGGACCCGGGCAACGCGCTGCTGCTGTGCACCGACGGTCTGGTCGAACAGCCGGGCGCCGACCTCGACGAGGGGATGGAGGTCCTCACGGCGCTGGTCGCCTCCGGTCCCCAGGACGTGCGGGACCTGGCCGACCGGCTCATCGACGTGGCCGAGGAGCGCCGCGGCGACGACGACGTGGCGCTGCTCCTGCTGCGCCGCCACGGAACGGGTGCCCCGAGGACCTTCGGCCGGCTCCAGCAGCACGTGTCCCCCGGCGACCCCGAGGCCCTCACCGAGGCCCGGCACATGATCCGCGCCGCCGTCCGCGCCTGGGGCGCCGCGGGCCGGAGCGACGAGATCGAGCTGGTCGCCGACGAACTGGTCACCAACGCCCTCATGCACACCGAGGGCTCCGCCATCGTCACCCTGCGCCTGCTCACCGGCACCGACCGCAAGCTGCGGGTCGAGGTCGAGGACTCCTCCAGCGCCCTGCCGCGCCGCCGCGAGGCCGGTGACTCCGGTGTCTCCGGACGCGGGCTGCTCCTGGTCGAGGCGCTCGCCGACGAATGGGGCGTGGAGGCGCGCGGCGGCGGCAAATGCGTGTGGTCCGAGTTCGTGGTGTCCCACCGCGCGGGCTGAGCCCCACTGGCACCGCCGGTCTCCGGTGGCACTCTGGACGTATGCCCGAACTGCCCGAGGTCGAGGCGCTCCGCAACTTCCTGACCGAGCACCTCACCGGCCGTGAGATCGTCCGTGTCCTGCCCGTGGCGATCAGCGTCCTGAAGACGTACGACCCGCCGCTCACCGCCCTGGAGGGCCACCAGGTGACCGCGGTGCACCGCCACGGCAAGTTCCTCGACGTCGAGACCGCCGGCGGCCCGCACCTGGTGACCCATCTGGCCCGCGCGGGCTGGCTGCACTGGAAGGACAGCCTCCCCAGCGGCCTCCCCCGCCCCGGCAAGGGCCCGCTCGCGCTGCGTGTCGCCCTGGAGACCGGTGCCGGCTTCGACCTGACGGAGGCGGGCACGCAGAAGCGGCTCGCCGTGTACGTCGTGGGCGACCCGCAGCAGGTGCCCGGTGTGGCCCGGCTCGGCCCCGACCCGCTCGCGGACGACTTCGACGAGGCGCGTCTCGCCGCTCTCCTCGAAGGCGAGCGGCGGCAGCTCAAGGGCGCCCTGCGCGACCAGAGCCTGATCGCGGGCGTGGGGAACGCGTACAGCGACGAGATCCTGCATGCGGCGAAAATGTCCCCCTTCAAGCTGGCCGCGTCGCTCACCGACGAGGAGACCGCGCGGCTGTACGCCGCGCTGCGGGACACGCTCACCGAGGCGGTCGAACGCTCCCGGGGCATCGCCGCCGGCCGGCTCAAGGCCGAGAAGAGGAGCGGGCTGCGCGTACACGGCCGCACCGGCGAGCCCTGCCCGGTGTGCGGCGACACCGTTCGCGAGGTCTCCTTCAGCGACTCCTCGCTCCAGTACTGTCCGACCTGCCAGACCGGCGGCAAGCCACTGGCGGACCGGCGGCTGTCCCGGCTGCTCAAGTAGGGGCGCCCGCCGCGCCCCTGTCCGGTCATCCGGCGGGGAGCGTCACCAGGTGTTCCCCGTCCGCGGTCCGTACCTCGTAGCGGGCGATCTGACCGGGGTGCAGGGCGGCCCCGCCGCGCATGGTGCTGGGCCGGGCGTCGTGCCCGGGGACGTTCCAGCTCGTGACCGTCTGCTCCGTGCCGTCGTGACCGACGGCGACCAGCCGGCAGGAACGGGGCCCCGCCCCGTCCCTGACCTCGAGTTCCACGTCGGTGCCCCAGGCCTCGTCCTCGGTGGTGACCCGTGCCCACACCCCGGACCGCTCGTCGGTCGCGGTGACCCGCACCGCCGGGTCGCCCTGCTCCGCGTAGATGACGACGCCCGGACCGGCCACGGCGCACACGACCGCGGCGGCCACGGCGTACAGCACCCGCCTGCGGCCGGCCCGGCGGCGCGCCGCCACCTCGGTCAGCAGGCGGTCCAGCAGCCTCGGTCCGGGCCTGGTCATGGGGTGGACGAGACGTGGCGTCGCCCGCCGGTACAGCATCAACTGACGGGTGGCGGGGCCGAATTCGGTCACCTGCGCCGCGCACCGGGGGCACTCCATGAGGTGGTCCTCGAAGCGGAACGCTTCCGCCTCGTCCAGCACGCCGAGCGCGTAGGCGCCGACGTCACGATGCCTTTCCAGGGACCTCATGCCGAATCCTCGTGCCGTTGGGTGCGGGTGGGGTTACTCCTTGCTCCCACCCGTACGCACCGGACAGCCGAATCACTCAAGCCACGGACAGAATGGCAATCAAGGGATTCGGAGCGGCCGGGCCCGTGGATTGGTCCGTTCTGGAAGAAGTTCGTGCAGCGGGGGCCCGACTCCCGGGAACCGGGCCCGGAGCCTAGAAGAGATGGATGGCCAGGTGGCCGAGCGGCAGCCCTAGCTGCCACGCCGGCGTCCACACCTTGGGCCCCTCGTCCTCCCCGCTCACCGCCCCGCCCGGGACCGCGTTCAGGTCGGGGGCGAGCAGCTCGGTCTCCTGGAGCCAGCGCCAGGCCTCCCGGGCCAGCTCCAGGTCCGGCGATCGCCGACCGGCGGCCACCGCGTCGGCCGTGACCTCGGCCAGCCGCAACCGCACCCACTCGTGCCACGGCTGGTCGTAGGCGGTCAGCGACAGCCAGGTCTCCATCTGGGTGATGACCCGGATGCCACCGAGCTCGTCGTCGGTGTCGGACAGGAAGACGGTCAGCGCCAGGGCGTCGCGCCCGGCGCGGAACTCGAAGGACGTGGGCGGCATCAGGTCGCCGGTCCGCAGCAGCTCGTCGGCGATGTACTCGGCGTACAACCACGCCATGGGAACGGTCAGTTCGCCCCCGCCGGTGTCGTCCGTGCTCTCTTGGCCTCTGTGCGGCATCCCTTCCTGCCTTCCTCCGGTGCGTGCGCGTCGCCCGACCCGGGTCATGGGTCCCCGTCCGGAACACGGATGAGGACAGCCGATTACTCAACCGGGGTCCGGGGCAAGGCGCTTTACGGAGGCTTGACCATCCGGTCGGTTTCAGCGCAGGTCGGCGGCGTATCCCGGTAGCACCCGGCGGAGGGCGCGCAGCGCGTAGTACGCGCGGGACTTCACGGTACCCGGCGGGATGCCCAGGGCTGCCGCGGCTTCCGCCACACTCGCCCCCTGGAAGTACACCAGCACCAGGACTTCACGGTGCTCGGGGGTGAGAGTCTTCACAGCCTCGCGCACGTCCAGGGCCGCGGCGGCCCGTTCGGCGTGATCGGCGCAGACCCGCGCGTTCTCCAGCACGGCGTCGCCGACCTCGGCGGGGCGTGCCTGCCGCGCCCGGCGCGCGTCGATCGCGAGGCGCCGGGCCACGGTGAGCAGCCACGGCCGCACCGAGTCGAAGTCGTCGGCGCGCAGGGCCTCGGGATGCTGCCAGGCGCGGACCAGGGTCTCCTGCACGAGGTCCTCGGCACGCTGCCGGTCGCCGTCGCTGAGCCGCAGCAGCAGCGCGAAGAGCGGCCGGCCGTGCTCGCGCTGCAGTGCGGCGAGCTCGTGCTCGGCGGTCGTCCCGTTCGTCCTGTCCGTCAGGGTGATTCCGGCCGTCATGGCCGTATGGCATCGCAGGGCGCAGCCCGGGGACAGGGCGCGCGCACGGGTGTGCGACGGACGGTCGATCGCGTCGACGAACGGTTCGACGAACGGTCGGCGCACCCGGTTCGAACGGTCGGCGGACCCCGTTCGCGCACGCCGGACGGGCTAATGGGCGTGTCGGAGCCGCCCGGGGCGCCGGGAGCCTCATTACCTGTTTGTAGGTAAATGTGACTATTCATCGGTGTGTGCGACCCCAGCGGAGTGAACGGATGATCACACGCAGTCGGCAGGTGGCCCTTGCCCTGACCGCCCTTCTCACCGTGGGAGCGGCCTGCCAGGCCCGCGACCACGAGCCGCCGCAACGGCCGGCCCCGGCCCCGTCCGCCGCGGACACCGGCGTCTTCACCCTGGTCGCCTCCGGCGACGTACTGCCGCACGACTCGATCATCGAACGGGCCCACTTCGACGCCGGCGGCACCGGCTACGACTTCCGCCCCATGCTCTCCGGCGCCCAACCCGTCGTCTCGCGCGCCGACCTCGCCCTGTGCCACATGGAGACCGTGTACGGCGCGAACGGCGACTACAGCGGCTACCCCCTTTTCAAGTCCCCGCCGGAAGTGGCCAGGGCGCTGGCCGCCACCGGCTACGACGGCTGTTCCACGGCCTCGAACCACAGCGTCGACGACGGCGCCGACGGCATCCGCCGCACCCTGGACGCCCTCGACCGGGCCGGCGTACGGCACGCCGGCACGGCGCGCACCGAGGCCGAGGCGCGGACCACGACGATCCTGCGCGCGGGCCGGGCCGACGTCGCCCACCTCGCCTACACCCTCCACACCAACGGCCACCCGATTCCCGAGGGGCAGCCCTGGGCGGTCGGCCTGATCGACGAGGAGCAGATCGTCACGGACTCCCGGGCCGCCCGGAAGGCCGGCGCGGACATCGTCGTCGTGTCCCTGCACTGGGGCACCGAATGGCAGGACGAGCCCGACCAGGACCAGTTGGCCCTGGCCCGGAGCCTGACCGCGGCCCGCAGCGGCGACCGCCCCGACATCGACCTGATCCTCGGCACACACGCCCATGTCCCGCAGGCGTACGAGAAGGTCAACGGCACCTGGGTGATCTACGGGATGGGTGACCAGATCGCGGGCGAGATGATCAACGGCGAGGGTGCCCGCGACCCGCGCGGCAACCAGTCGACCATCGGCCGCTTCACCTTCGCCCCGCCCGCCCCGCCCGCCGGGCCCGGCGAACGCTGGCGGGTTACCAAGGCCGAGTTCGTCCCGCAGCTCTTCGACGTCGACGCCGGCCGGGTGGTGAACCTGAACCGCGCACTGGACGAGGGCGCCGACGTGCGTGCCGTACGCGACCGCATCCGCGACGTCGTACTCAGCCGGGGCGCGGCCGGGGACGGGCTGGTGATGGGGGAGTAGGCCAGGCGTCGTCCGCGGGGTCCGGGGCCGTCGGCAGGCCCGGCGAGACCCTCGCCGACTCCTCCGTATCCGCGTATCCGCGTATCCGCTAACGGCGCGCCAGCTCCGACTTCCGGTACGAGTACCCGAAGTAGATCACCAGTCCGATCGCGAACCACACGGCGAACCGTGCCCACGTCTGCCACTGCAGGAACGTGATCAGCCAGATCGAGAAGACGATCCCCAGCGCGGGCACGAAGGGCATGAACGGCGTGCGGAAGGTGCGCGGCAGGTCCGGCTGCCGGTAGCGCAGCACGATCACCGCCGCGCACACCACCACGAACGCCAGCAGGATGCCGATGTTGGTCAGCTCGGCCGCCTCGCCGATCGGCAGGAACCCGGCGATCGCGGCCGAGGCGAACCCGACGATCCAGGTGACCCGGGTCGGCACGTGCCGTGTCGGGTGGGTCTTGGCGAACCACTTGGGCAGCAGCCCGTCGCGCGACATGGAGAACCACACCCGGGTGACGCCCAGCATGAAGGTGAACATCACGGTGAGGATGCCGATGATGGCGCCCACCGCGATGATGTCGGCCAGGGAGCTCAGCCCCACCGACTTGAACGCCGTCGAGAAGCCGCTCTCCTTGTCGATGTCCCTGTAGTTCTGCATGCCGGTCAGCACCAGGCAGGCGGCCACGTACAGCACCATCGAGATGATCAGCGAGTAGATGATCGCCTTCGGCATGTGCCGCTGGGCGTCCTTCGACTCCTCGGCCGCCGTCGACATGGCGTCGTAGCCGAAGACCGCGAAGAACACCGTGGCCGCACCGGTGAACGCCCCGCCGATCCCGTAGGGGAAGAACGGGTTGTAGTTCGAGGTGTCGATGTGGAAGACGCCGACCGCGATCACCAGCAGCACCACCAGCACCTTCAGCACGACCACGACCATCTCGAACCGGGCCGCGTTCTTGATACCCAGGTTCAGCAGGTACGCGATGAGCAGGCACAGCAGCGCGGCGAACAGGTCGACCTTGTGACCGTCGCCGGTGCCGGGCGCACCCAGCATCCAGTTCGGGATGTCGGCCCCCATCTCGTTGACCAGGAAGCTGAAGTAGCCCGAGATGCCGATCGCGACCACCGCCACGATCGCCGTGTACTCCAGGAGCAGGTCCCACCCGATGAACCAGCCCGCCAGCTCGCCGAGGACCGCGTAACCGTAGGTGTAGGCGGAACCCGCCTTCGGGATCAGTCCGGCGAACTCGGCGTACGACAGCGCGGCCGCCGCGCTCGCGATGCCCGCGACGAGGAAGGAGACGAGGACCGCCGGCCCCGCCGTGCCGTTGGCGACCGTGCCGGCCAGGGTGAAGATGCCCGCCCCGATGATGCCGCCCACGCCGATCGCGGTGAGCTGCCACAGCCCCAGCGTGCGTTGCAGGCCGGTACCCTCTCCGCCCTCCGTGTCCTCGATGTGCTCGATGGGTTTGCGGCGGAGAACGCCCTCGCCCATGCGGAACCCGGCCATGCGCCTCACCTCTTCGTGAATGGCAAACGGCTGACGGTGGATCATGATGACGCACACCGACCCGCGACGGGAGCCGCGACGCACGGACCGCCCAAGCACCGCTCCGACGGGTGCTACGGCACCACTGTCACGGGCCAGCGCCCCGCCTTCACCAGCCGCACCGCGACGGAGCCGACGATCCGGTGTCCGGCCTGCTCGGAGGCGCCCACCACCACGGCGTCGGCCTTGAGCTCGTCCGCCGCCCTGACCAGGCCGTTGTAGGGGTCGCCGCGGAAGGTGTGGAACTCCCAGCGCACGTCGAATATCCCCTTGGTCCGCTCGGTCGCCTCCCGGATCTGGGCGACCAGGCCCTCGGCGATCTCGTCGGTCGTCTCCGCGACCGGCGCCCCGAGCGCCGCGCCCGAGGCCAGTACCGGCTGCACGTACACCACGGCGAGCAGCGCGCGCTGCCGCCGGGCCAGACCTCCGGCGTAGGCCGCCGCCCGGAGCGAGGAGTCGGAGCCGTCCACCCCGGCCACGATGACCTTCGGTCCGTCGGTGCCCCGTTCGAACTGCTGGGAGTGCTGTTCCGTCACGCGGCGAGGGTATCCGGTCGTCCGTGATCTTGAGCCGTGCGGGTGGTTCCGTGCCGCCGCTCCGGTGTTGCTCAGGTGCGCCGGACCGCGGCCGGGCGACTGATGGGTCATGAAGAAGGATCAGTTGCTGACTCGACGCCGCGCACTGCTCGCCGGCGCCGCGGCCGCGGGAGCGGCGGGCGCCGCCGGCGCGCTCGCGGTGGCCCTCGGGGACGGACCGGCCCGGCCGGTCGCCCCCGCTCCGGGGCCCGCGGCGCGCAGCCCGCTCAAGCCCTCCGCGTACCGCCTCCAGCCCTTGACCGGATACGGCGCGCCGCGTGCCGCGCCCGCGCGGCCCCCGGTACGCAGCGAGCCGATCCTGCGCATGTCGGGCCGGGGGCGCACGATGCTGCTCACCTTCGACGACGGGCCCGACCCCCGCTACACCCCGGACATCCTGGACACACTGGCGAAGTACGACGTGCGTGCGACGTTCTTCGTCTGCGGCGAGATGGCGGACCACAACAGGGACCTGCTGTCCCGGATGGCCGACGAAGGGCACGTCGTCGGCAACCACACCTGGTCCCACCCGCTGCTGACCCGCCTCGGCCGGCGCCGCATCCGCTCCGAGATGGAGCGGACGAGCGAGGTCGTCGAGCAGGCGTACGGAGAGCTGCCCCGGTGGTTCCGGGCCCCGTACGGGGCGTGGAACCGGGCCGCCTTCCAACTCGGCGCCGAACTGGGCATGGAACCGCTCGCCTGGACCGTGGACACCCTCGACTGGACCACCCCCGGCACCGGGACCATCGTCGACCGGGTGGCGGACGGCGCCGCCCCCGGCGTGGTGGTGCTCTCGCACGACGCCGGGGGCGACCGCTCGCAGAGTGTCCGCGCCCTGCGCTCCTACCTGCCCGAGCTACTGGACTCCGGCTACCACCTCACCGTCCCCCGGCGGCGGTACGTCTGACGCCGCCGGGCCCGCCCGTCCGGGGCTCCGCCGAGCGGGTCCCGGTCAGGGGCCTGGTCAGCGGTTCTGGTCAGCGGATACCGGTCGGTCAGCGGATCCCGGTCATGCGCGCGAAGGCGACGACGTTCCCCTCGTATCCGCTCTGCTTGGAGAAACCGCCGCCGCATGTGATGACCCGCAATTCGGGACCGCCCTTGGAGGCGTAGACCCGGTCGCCGGGGAAATCGTCCTTCGCGAACACCTCGATGCCGTAGATCTCGAAGACCGCCGTCTTTCCGTCCTGGCGGTGCACTTCTACCTTGTTTCCCTTTTCCAGAGCCCCGAGCCCGTAGAAGACCGCGGGGCCCTGTTTGTTGTCGACATGGCCTACGACGACCGCGGTGCCCTTTTCCCCGGGGGTGACCGCGCCGGTGAACCAGCCGGCCAGATTCGGGTCCTCGGGCGGCGGTGCGCCGATCCAGCCGTCCGCGTCGAGACCGACCGGCATGATCGGCGCGTCGACCTGGATGGCGGGGATGCCCACCCGGTCGGGCACCGAGTACGGCAGCGGCGACAGACCGGCGGCGGAGCCGTCGCCGCCGGCGACGCGGGTGTCGGAGGCGGCGGCCGAGGCCGGCTGCGGCGGGCCCTCGTCGAATTCCCCCGAACCGTTCCGGATGAGCGCGAGCCCGGTCAGCAGAACAAGCGCTATCACGCCCCAGGGAGCGCGCTTCCTCCGCCGCTCCTCCTCTTCGGCCCACTCGGACGCATCCATTCGACATCCCCTCTCGACCCGGCCGTCGCCGTGTCGTCCGCGCATACGAGCACGCTAAGCGCCGTGCGCCCGACCGGCGACGGGGCGGCGGCGAACGGGTGGTGCCCGCGTCCTTCCGTGAGCCATCCGGGATTTCCCCGGCAGGAACTCTCTGACGGTCCGTGACCTGCGGTGATATCCACTCGCGCGGTACCGGCCCGGTATGCCCCCTCACCAGGACGGACCATTCCCGAAATGCGGCTCCGCGCAGGGCAACTGAGGGTCTTTCTGGGAGGCGCTTTCTCGCCGATCGACCGGGGACGGGACCCGGGGCGTCTTCCGCGGAGGATCACATGCGTAACACTCGTGCCCTCGCGGCAGCCGGCGCCGCGGTCGCTGTCCTCGGGCTGGCCGCCCCCACGGCCACCGCCGGCGGCGACCACAACCAGCCGAGCAACATCGTCGCCCTGCCCAGCGTGATCGCCCGCGGCGGTCAGATGACCGTCACGGTCGACGGCTGCCCGCAGGGCGGCACGATGACCTCGGACGCGTTCCGGACGACCCACCTGACCCCGGTCAGGGGCGCCAACGAGACGTCCAGGGGCACCGCCACCATCAAGGAGGACGCCAGGCCCGGCTCGTACGACATCACCGTCAACTGCTCGGGCAGGCGACTGACGCGTCCGGCCGCGTTCACCGTCATCGGCGGCGTGCGCGGCGGCATCGGCGGCAGCAGCTCCAGCGGGGCGACCCCGACCGACATCGCCATCGGCGGCGGGCTCGTCGCGGCGGCCGTCGCGGGTGGCGGCCTGTTCTGGATGCGTCGCCGGTCCGAGCGGCGGATCTGACCCGTCCCCGTCCGTCACCGAACGGGTTCCGCCTTCGGGGGGCGGGCCCGTCCGGCCCCCTTCGGAGCGCGCGCCGGCGCACGGCCGGAGCGTCGCCTACCGGCATCGCGCGTCGCACGCCGGCAGGACTTCGCCCCGGACCCGTCGCGGATCCGGGGCGAAGTCCTGCCGGTAGGCGGAACGCGGAGCGGTCAGGCGCCGTCCTCGCCGGAGCGGCGGCGCGAGAGGTGGTAGGCCGCTCCGACGGCGCCCCCGACGAACGCGGCGCCGAGCCCGATCTCCTTCACGTCGAACCCGGCGACGCTGCCGCCCTCGCCGGCGTGCACGCCCTTGGAGGGGTGGCGGGGCCCGTCAGCGGGGTGGTCGGAGTGACCGCCCGCGATGGTCAGGTTCACCGTTGCGGTCTCGCGGTCGCAGGTGAACGTCACCTGGTGGACGGTCCCGCGTCCGGCGTCCCGGTCGACCCGCGCCGTCGCCGACGACTCGTGCCGCGGGATGGTGACCGTGTCGAACACCGCCGACGAGACGGTGACGCGTCCCAGGCAGCCGTCGGTACCGCGGCCCACCCCCAGGGTGACCTCGCCGCCCGGCGCGACCGTGGCGGGATGGACGGTGAAGCCGAACGTCGAACCGCTTCCCCCGACGGCAGCCCCGGCCGGTACACAGGCGGAGAGGGCGGCGACGCCCAGCAGTGCGACCGAGGCGACGGGTATCGCGCGCATGGTGAGTCCTCCGGGTCCCCGAGGCGCAGCGGCGGACCTGTTCCGCTCGCGCCAGAAATGCACCTCGATGCCCGAAACGCTAGGAAGCCGTGCGCGTCGGCGCGATCGCAGTCGCGCGAATGGGGCAAGTGTGTGGGCCGCTCAGGGGACGGTGGCGGTGTGTCGGGTGTCCCCCGGCTGGTTCCGGTGCCGGCAACCAGCCGGGGGAGCCCGTACGGACTCGCCCGCGCGGAGGATCTCAGCCCTCCGCGTCCGGGAAGAGGTTCAGGAACGGATCCGTCGACGCCGCGACGCCCCGACTGAACGGCGCGTCGAAGTCCCAGATGAGGAAGAGCAGGAAGGCGATCAGCGCCGAGAACAGCCCGGCGAGGATCAGCTCTCGTGCCGTGCGCCGGATCTGCAGGGCGAAGACCATGCCGACCGTGACGACGCCCCCCGTGACCAGCCCGAACCACACCACACCCGGCATGGTCGCCCCGGTCGACTCCGCACGGGCGATGCGGGCCTGGTCCGCCGCGGTCACCTGGTCGACGAGCGGCTGGTACGCCTGGGCCTCGAAGTCCGTCCTCGGCTCGTAGTCGGTGACGTCCGCGCGGACGCGGTCGAGGAGTTCGGTTCCCCGGTCGGTCACCTCGCCGCGGTCGGACATGACCTTCCACTCGGTGGACACGACGTGTCCGACATAGGCGTTGACATCCTCCCGGATGCGGTCACGGACGTCGGGCGGATAGACCCGGACGCGTTCCGAGATCTCGTGCAGCGCGACCGCCTCCGCCTGCACGTGGTCCTGGGCGGCGCTGCGTGCCTCCCAGACACCGGCGATGGCCAGGCCCAGGACGATGGCGTACACCACACCGATCCACATCGTCATGTACTCGATGACGTCCGGGGTCTCGGTGATGTCCTCGTCGTCGGACGCCCTGCGGTGCCGTAGAAGGGTGATGATGACGACCACGACACAGGCGGCCAGCATCGCGAGGGTGAGAACAAGCCATTCCGGCAAGGGGGCTCCAGGAGATCAGCGCGCACGGAGCGCGGCGACGGCGACCACCGCGGGCACCGTGATGAGCAGGACGAACACGAGCGGCGACGTGGCCCCGCGCGAGGACCGCCGCTGCGGCCGGGCGGTGCGGTAGCGCGGGTAGTGCACCGGGCTCAGAGACGGCCGAGGCGTGGGCGTGGCCGACGACGGGGCGGGCGCGGGAGGCGCGGGGCGGATCGGCGTCGGGGCGGGGACGGGGCTCGGTGTCGGCGCCGGGGCGGGCCGGGCCGGCGCGGGGGGCGGTGGAGACGGCGGGTCGGGCTTCGGGGCGGACGGCGTCGGCCGGGGAGGCTTCGGCGCGGGCGGTGGCGGGGGCGTGGGCTCCGGTGGCGGCGGAGGAGGTGGCGGCGGTGGCGGCGGTGGCGGGGGCTTCGGCGTCGGGGTGGGAGTGGGTGCCGGTGAGGGCTCGGGGCACGGCGGAAAGGTGGGCCACGACTGGCTCCCGGCCGCCGCGACCGCGTCGGTGCCGCCCGGTCCCGTGGACGCATACGCGCAGGCGTCGGCCTGCGCCGGGCCGACCGGTACGCCGACGAGCGTGAACGTCAGCGTCACCAGGGCCAACACCCGTCCGGCGCAGGCGGATCGAGTCGGTTCGGGTCCATGCACGACGCAGATCATGAAGCCTGCCGGGCCGGGCCACGCCCGATTACCGGACGATTACCTCGAAGGAGGGACACACGCCGACCAGCGGTTTGGCCGGCGCACACCCGCCTGTGCCCGGGTTCGCACCCGAGTACGAGGTACGAGGCACGCGCTACGAGGGAGGCGCGGGCGGCCGAGCCGTGGTCGCCGGGCTCCCCGCCGTCGCCGGTGGGCGCGGCGGCCACCGACTCGGCATCGGACCGGACTCGCCCGTCGAGCCCCCGGGTCATCACGGCGCCGGCACCTCCGCGCCGGCACCTCCGCGCCGGCACCTCCGCGTCGGCACCTCCGCGCCGGGAAAGAAAACCGCCGTCCCGTTGAACACAACCGGCTGCGCCATGCGTATCCAGTGTCGTGCGGCGGCGCAGCGGCCGCCCCAACACTTTCGTGACGATCGGGGATTGACGATGAAGACCTCCTGGCGGAGCGCCTCACTCGTGGCGAGCGCCGCGGTGGTGCTGGCACTGACGACGGCGTGCGGCCAGGACGGCGGCGCCACCGGCAGCCAGAACGTCGGCGCCACCGCCGCGCCCGGCGACGTCGGCAACATCGGTGCCGGAGCCGGCGACGGACTCGGGACCGGCGCGGGCGGCGCGCAGGCGTCGGCGAGCCCGCCGGAGTCCGCGGGCAAACTGTCCGTCTCCACCAACGCGGAGATCGGCGAGCTGGTGACCGACGGCGCGGGCCGCACCCTCTACCGCTTCGACGCGGACACCGCCAAGCCGCCCAAGACGACGTGCGAGAACGACTGCGCCACCGCCTGGCCGCCCGTGGCCGCCGACGACGCCCTCGCCGGCGAGGGCATCGACAAGGACCTGCTCGGCGAAGTCACCCGCCCCGACGGCACCAAGCAACTCACGATCGGCGGCTGGCCGGCGTACCGCTACGCCAAGGACACCGCGGCCGGTGACGTCAAGGGCCAGGGCGTCGGCGGCAAGTGGTACGCGCTGGCCGCTGACGGCAAGAAGGCCGAGGCCCAGGAGGCGGCCGGACTGTCCACCCGCGAGGACCCGAAGCTCGGCGAGATCGTCGTCGACAAGAACGGGATGACCGTCTACCGCTTCATGAAGGACGAGGCCTGGCCGAAGCCGGTGTCGGCCTGTACCGGTGCCTGCCTGGAGAAGTGGCCGGTCGTCGCGCCCGTGGAGCCCGATGACACCGAGGGCGTCGTGAAGGAGGACCTGATGACCTTCACCCGGCCCGACGGTGCCGAGCAGCAGACCGTCGACTGCTGGCCGATCTACACCTTCGCCGGTGACAAGAAGGCCGGCGACACCAACGGTCAGGGCGTCGGCGGCACCTGGTACGCCGTCGCCCCCGACGGAAAGCCGGTCGGCGCGCCGAAGAAGTAGCGACCTCCCGCCCGCTCGCCTTCGGTGCGCGACCCGTGGGCCGTCCCCTCCGTACCCAGGCGGAGGGGACGGCCCCGTTCGCGCGCTTTGGCGTGCCTTGGCACGAGGCACGTGCCGCAGGCAGTGACCGGGAACGGATGGTCAATTTCCGTTTGGGCTCGCCCGTTTGGCGGGCGATCAGTAGCCTCGGCTCGAACACCGGATCGCCAATGCCTTGGAGAGCTAGATGGAGCGTCCCGCCTGGGCCCCTCGCAGCATCGACATCTCGGTGCCCAGCGTGTCCCGGATCTACGACTTCTACCTGGGCGGCTCGCACAACTTCGAGGTCGACCGGGAGGCGGCCCGCAAGGCCATGGAGTTCATGCCGGGCCTCCCCAAGATCATGCAGGCGAACCGGGCGTTCATGCGCCGTGCCGTGCGCTTCGCGGCCGACGAGGGCATCGACCAGTTCCTGGACATCGGCTCCGGCATCCCCACCTTCGGCAACGTCCACGAGGTGGCCGGGCGCAGCCGGCCCGGTGCCCGCGTCGTCTACGTCGACCACGACCCGGTGGCGGTCGCGCACAGCGAGGCCGTCCTGGCGGGCAACGACGAAGCGGACGTCGTGGCCGCCGACCTCCTCAAGCCCCGGGAGATCCTCTCCAGTCCCCAGGTGGAGCGGCTGATCGACCTGAATCGGCCGGTGGCCCTGCTGCTGGTTGCCATACTGCACTTCGTGGAAGACGCGGACGACCCCTACGCGGCGGTGGCCGAGCTGACCGACGCGCTCGCGCCCGGCAGCCTGCTCGTCCTCACGCACGCCTCGTACGAGGGAATCCCGCTGCCCGCGGAGCGGGCCGGGGGCGCGGTGGACGTGTACAGAAACATCCGCAATCCGCTGATCATGCGTTCGCGCGAGGACATCGCGCGGTTCTTCGAGGGGTACGACATGGTGGAGCCCGGACTGGTTCCGATGCCGCGCTGGCGGCCCGAGGGGGCGCCGGAGGACGAGGATCCGTATGCGTTCTCCGGGTTCGCCGGCGTGGGGCGTACGGCGTGACCGCGGAACGGGGCGGGCCGGAGGACAGACTGCGCCGGTTCGCGACGATCTGGAGCCGGGCGGTCTTCCCGGTGACCACGACGTCGTCGACCCGGCCGGAGTTCGAGGAGCAACTGCTGCCGCTGGCCCGCCGGCTGAGCGAGGTGCTGCGGGCGCGCGGCTTCGACGCGGACGAGGCCAGGACGGTCGGCGCCGCGCTCGTCGACTGCCACTGCACCGACCCCGAGGCGCTCGCCCGGACGTTGGACTGCGTCGACGCCTACCTCGTGCTCTACTGCGGCGAGGAGGGCGACCCCGAGGCCCTGCGGGCCCGTTCGGCCCGGCTGCAACACGCCATGGCGGCCGGATTCGCCGCGGCGCTGCGCGCCCGGACCCTCGCCGAACAGGAGGCCATCGCGCAGGCCGCCCTGAAGGCACAGGGCGTGGTCGCCCAGGCGCTGCACGCCAGCGAGGCCCGCTTCCGCGCGGTCTTCGAGGGCGCCGCCATAGGCATCGGCATCGCCGACCTGGACGGCAACGTCCTCCAGGTGAACGGGGCGCTGATGCGCATGTTCGGCATCGCCGACCCGACGCTGCGCGGCCGCAACGTCAGGGAGTGGTCGCACCCCGACGACGCGCCCCAGACCTGGCGGCTCTACGACGAGCTGGTGCGCGGCGAGCGCGAGGCCTACCACCTGGAGAAGGCCTTCTACCGCCCCGACGGAACGGTCCTGTGGACCAACCTGACCGTCTCCCTGCTGCGCGACGCCGACGGCACCCCGCAATACCAGCTCGCGCTGATGGAGGACACCACCGAACGCCGGCTGCTCAACCTGCGGCTGCGCTACGAGGCCACCCACGACGCGCTCACCGGCCTGCCCAACCGCAGCTTCTTCTTCGAACGTCTGGAGAAGGCCCTGAACGCGGGTCCGGGCCAGCGCTTCGGCCTGTGCTACCTGGACCTCGACGGCTTCAAGACCGTCAACGACAGCCTCGGCCACGCGGCCGGCGACCGGCTGCTCGTGGAGGTCGCCGACCGCCTGGAGTCCTGTGCCACCGCGCCCGGCGAGATGGTCGCCCGGCTCGGGGGCGACGAGTTCGTCGCGCTGACCACCGGCCCGGGCACCCGGCGCGAGGTCGACGAACTCGCCGGGCGCATCATGAACGCTCTGCTCGCCCCGATCAGCGTCGACGGCCGTGAGCTGACCGTGCGCGGCAGCATCGGCATCGTCGAGGGTCCGGCGGGGGAGCGCAGCCCGGCGGAGGTGCTGCGCAGCGCCGACATCACCATGTACCGGGCCAAGTCGGCGGGCGGCAACCGCTTCGAGCTGGCCGATCCGGAGGCGGACGCCCGCGTCATCACCCGGCACGGCCTGACGACCGCGCTGCCGGCGGCCCTGGAGCGGGGCGAGTTCTTCATCGAGTACCAGCCGCTCGTGCACCTCGGCGACGGCAGTGTGCACGGCGCCGAGGCGCTGGTGCGCTGGCTGCATCCGCAGCACGGCGTGCTGGGCCCGGACCGGTTCATCCCGCTCGCCGAGCACACGGGGCTGATCGTGCCGCTGGGCCGCTGGGTGCTCGAGCAGTCCGTGCGGCAGGCCCGTGCCTGGCGGGAGCGGTACGGCGAGACGACCGCCGCCGGCCCGCTGCGCATCAACGTCAACCTCTCGCCCTGCCAGCTCGCCCACCCGGGGCTGGTCCAGGACACCGTCGAGATCCTGGAGCGGACCGGGGTCGCGCCCGACGCGCTGTGCCTGGAGGTCACGGAGTCGGCGCTGATCGGCGCCGACGACGACCTGCTCAAGCCGCTGCGCCGGCTGGCCGAGATGGGCGTCGACATCGCCCTGGACGACTTCGGCACCGGTTACTCCAACCTCGCCAACCTGCGCCGCCTCCCGGTGAGCGTCCTCAAACTGGACCGATCCTTCACCCAGAGCATGCAGCAGTTCCCGGCCGACCCGGTCGACCTCAAGATCGTCGAGGGCATCGTCGCCCTGGCCCACAGCCTGGACCTCGCGGTCACCGTGGAGGGCGTGGAGACCGGCGCGCAGGCCGAGCAACTGCGCATACTGGGCTGCGACACGGCCCAGGGCTGGTATTACGCCCGTCCGGGCCCCCCGGAGCGACTGCACGAACTGGCGCTGGTCGACGCGACGGCGTAGTCTCCGCGCCTCTCGACGGGCGTGGTCCCCGCCCCTCTCGACGGCGTGGGGGCAGCGCCCCGCGGCAGCGCGGGGCCGTGGCGGTGTGCGGCTCCGCCGCGTGGGCGCGACCAGCCACGACGACCCCGCAGTCCCGGATGGCGCCCGATCACGATGGCGCCGTCCGGGGTGCCGTCCGGGGTGCCGTCCGGGGTGCCGCGCTCACCGCTCGAGCAGCATCCGCTGCAACTCGCGAGCCGCCCGAGGCGGAGCCACGTCGCTGCGATGGGCCAACGCGATCGTCCGGTGCAGCCCGGGCCGGGCCAGCGGAGTGACCCGCAGCCCCCGCCCCGACCGGGCCGCGACCATGCGGGGAACCACGGCCATCCCCAGCCCCGCCCGCACGAACCCCAGCACCGCGTCCATCTCCCCGCCCTCCACCGCGAAGTCCGGTTCGAAGCCCTCGGCGCGGCACGCGGCCACGGTCAGTTCCCGCAGGTCGTACCCGTGCCGGAACATCACCAGGCGCTCGCCCTCCAGGTCGGCGATGCGCACCGCCCGCCGCCCGCCGCCCGGCCGGGGCGACTCCGGGGACGACACCACCACCAGGTCCTCCCGCAGCAGCTCCACCGTGGTCAGCGCCGGCGACGCGGTGGGCAGCGGCAGCACGACCAGGGCGAGGTCGAGCGCGCCGCGCGCCAGCTCCCGGACGAGGTCGTGCGAGCCGCCCTCCTCGATCAGCAACCGGATGCCGGGATAGCGGTCGTGGAAGGCGCGCAGCGCGTCGGGGAGCAGACCGGTGCACAGGCTCGGGGTGGCGCCGAGCCGCACCCGGCCGCGGCGCAACTGCACCAGCTCCAGCACCTCGTGACGGGCGGTGTCCGCGTCGGCCAGGATGCGCCGGGCCAGGGGCAGCAGCGCCTCTCCGGCGTCGGTGAGCGTGATGTTGCCCCGCGCCCGCAGGAACAGGTCCGCTCCCAGCTCCCGCTCCAGCGCCCTGATCTGCTGGGACAGCGACGGCTGGGCCACGTGGACCGTCTCCGCGGCCCGGGTGAAGTGCCGGGTCTCGGCGACCGCCACGAAGTACTGGAGCTGCTGCAACTGCATGCCGCAAGCATACGTCGTCGATAGCCTGGGCCTATGGAAACGAGGCATTCCATGTCTTGGACCGATGGGCCCTCGCCCCCGTAGCGTCCTGTGCCATGGCTTTGGCAACGCGGACGGACCGACGGCCGTCCATGGCGCGCACCGTGTGGGACTCGACCGTCGGCAAGAAGACGGTGATGGCGATCAGCGGACTCGTCATGCTGCTCTACCTGGTCGCCCACATGATCGGGAACCTGAAGATCTTCTTCGGGTCGAGCGAGTTCAACCACTACGCCCACTGGCTGCGCACGGTCGGCGAACCGTTCATGCACTACGAGTGGACGCTCTGGCTGATCCGCGTCGTACTGGTCGTCGCCGTCGTCGCCCACGCCGTCTCCGCGTACCAGCTCAGCCGCCGCGACATCAAGGCGCGGCCCAGCAAGTACGTGCACAAGAAGGCCCGCTCCAGCTACGCGACGCGCACCATGCGCTGGGGCGGGATCATCCTGGCCCTGTTCATCGTCTGGCACATCCTGGACCTGACCACCGGCACCGTGCACACCGGCGGCTTCGAGACGGGCAAGCCCTACCAGAACGTCGTGGACACCTTCTCGACCTGGTACGGCAACGTCGTCTACATCGTCGCCGTGCTCGCCGTCGGCATGCACGTCCGGCACGGCTTCTGGAGCGCCGCCCAGACCCTCGGCGCCGGCAGTCGCACCCGCGACCGCGCCCTCAAGACCATCGCCAACGTCCTCGCGCTGCTGCTCACGGTCGGTTTCGTCGCCGTACCCGTGGGCGTCATGACCGGAGTGGTGAGCTGACATGACAAGCTACGCCGACTACACGACCGGTGAGCCGGTCGCCGACACCAAGGCCCCCGCCGGACCCGTCAACGAGCGCTGGGACACGCGCCGTTTCGAGGCGCAACTGGTCAACCCCGCCAACCGGCGGGGGCAGACGGTCATCGTCGTCGGAACCGGACTCGCGGGCGGCTCCGCCGGCGCGACGCTCGCCGAGCAGGGCTACCACGTCGTCCAGTTCTGCTACCAGGACTCCCCGCGCCGGGCCCACTCCATCGCCGCGCAGGGTGGCATCAACGCCGCGAAGAACTACCGCAACGACGGCGACTCCGTCCACCGGCTGTTCTACGACACCGTCAAGGGCGGCGACTTCCGCTCCCGCGAGTCCAACGTGCACCGGCTCGCCCAGATCTCGGTCGAGATCATCGACCAGTGCGTGGCCCAGGGCGTGCCGTTCGCCCGTGAGTACGGCGGTCTGCTCGACACCCGCTCCTTCGGCGGCGTCCAGGTCTCCCGTACGTTCTACGCCCGGGGCCAGACGGGCCAGCAACTGCTGCTCGGCGCCTACCAGGCCCTCAGCAGGCAGATCGCGGCCGGGAACATCGAGATGCACCCGCGCACCGAGATGCTCGACCTGATCGTCGTGGACGGCCGGGCGCGCGGCGTCGTCGTCCGGGACCTGATCACTGGGAAGATCGACACGTACTTCGCGGACGCGGTCGTCCTCGCCTCCGGCGGCTACGGCAACGTCTTCTACCTGTCGACCAACGCCATGAACTCCAACGCGACCGCCGTGTGGCGGGCGCACCGGCGCGGCGCGTACTTCGCCAACCCCTGCTTCACGCAGATCCACCCGACCTGCATCCCGCGCACCGGCGACCACCAGTCCAAGCTGACGCTGATGAGCGAGTCGCTGCGCAACGACGGCCGGATCTGGGTACCGAAGGCCAAGGGCGACGACCGCCCGCCGAACGAGATCCCCGAGGACGAGCGCGACTACTACCTGGAGCGCGTCTACCCGTCCTTCGGCAACCTGGTCCCGCGCGACATCGCCTCCCGCGCCGCGAAGAACGTCTGCGACGAGGGCAGGGGAGTGGGGCCCGGCGGCCAGGGCGTGTACCTGGACTTCGCCGACGCGATCGAGCGCATGGGCCGCAAGGCCGTCGAGGCCAAGTACGGCAACCTCTTCGACATGTACCAGCGGATCACCGACGAGGACCCGTACCGGGTGCCGATGCGGATCTACCCCGCCGTGCACTACACGATGGGCGGCCTGTGGGTCGACTACGACCTCCAGACCACCGTCCCCGGCCTGTTCGCGATCGGCGAGGCCAACTTCTCCGACCACGGCGCCAACCGGCTCGGCGCCTCGGCGCTGATGCAGGGCCTGGCCGACGGCTACTTCGTCCTCCCGGCCACCATCAACGACTACCTCGCCCGCAACCCGCACAAGGACGAGGTCGACGACGGCCACCCGGTGGTGCAGGAGGTGCTGGCGGAGACCGAGGACCGGCTCAACCTCCTGCTGTCCGTGGACGGGGACCGCACCCCGGACTCCTTCCACCGCGAACTCGGCGAGCTGATGTGGGAGTTCTGCGGCATGGCCCGCACCGACACCGGCCTGCGCAAAGCCCTGGAGCGCATCCCCCAGATCCGCGAGGAGTTCTGGCGGCGCGTCAAGGTCCCCGGCACCGGCGAGGAGTTCAACCAGTCGCTGGAGAAGGCCAACCGCGTCGTCGACTACCTGGAGCTCGCCGAGCTGATGTGCCTCGACGCGCTGCACCGGGCCGAGTCCTGCGGCGGCCACTTCCGCGAGGAGTCCCAGACCCCCGACGGCGAGGCGGCCCGCAAGGACGACGAGTTCGGCTACGCGGCGGCCTGGGAGTTCACCGGCACCGGCGAGGCCCCCACCCTGCACAAGGAAGACCTGGTCTTCGAGTACGTCCACCCCACCCAGCGGAGCTACGCATGAAGCTCACCCTGCGCGTATGGCGGCAGAAGAACGCCGACGCCGACGGCGCCATGTCCACGTACGAGGTGGACGGCATCTCCCGCGACATGTCCTTCCTGGAGATGCTCGACACCCTCAACGAGGAGCTCATCCTCAAGGGCGAGGACCCGGTCGCCTTCGACCACGACTGCCGCGAGGGCATCTGCGGCGCCTGCTCGCTGGTCATCAACGGCGACGCCCACGGGCCCGAGCGCACCACCACCTGCCAGCTTCACATGCGGTCCTTCCAGGACGGCGACACCATCGACGTCGAGCCGTGGCGGGCATCCGCCTTCCCGGTCGTGAAGGACCTGGTCGTCGACCGTTCGGCCTTCGACCGGATCATCCAGGCCGGCGGTTACATCACCGCGCCGACCGGTGCCGCGCCGGAGGCCCACGCCGCACCGGTGCCCAAGCCGGACGCCGACTTCGCCTTCGAGCACGCCGAGTGCATCGGCTGCGGGGCGTGCGTCGCGGCCTGCCCGAACGGAGCGGCGATGCTGTTCACGTCCGCGAAGGTGAATCACCTCAACGTCCTGCCGCAGGGCGCGCCCGAGCGGGAGACGCGGGTGCTGGACATGGTGGCGCAGATGGACGACGAGGGCTTCGGCGGCTGCACCCTGGCCGGCGAGTGCGCCACGGCCTGTCCCAAGGGCATCCCGCTGGTGTCCATCACCAGCATGAACAAGGAGTGGCTGCGGGCCACGCGCAAGGGGGCGAAGCGCTAGCCCGACAGAACGTTCGCCGAGGGTGCGGACGGACGGGGCCGGGAGAGGTGCTCCTCTCGGCCCCGTCTCGCTTTCGCCCCTGGCATTCAGCAGCCGCACATCCACTCTCCCGGCCCAGGTCACGCACCGGCCAACCGGCAGCGGAAGAACAGGGGCGGCGGACCGTACACCGTCGGTCCGCCGTCGCCGCCCCGGCCCGTGACCAGGAGAGTGCCATGACCGGCGTACTGACCGCAGACCGTCTCGCCAAGCCAGCCGCACCCCACCGCTACACCGTCGCGCTCGCCCGCGAGGAGGAGGACGTGCGGGCCGCGCAGCGGCTGCGGCACGACGTCTTCGCGCAGGAGATGGGCGCGCGGCTGGCGAGCCCGGAGCCCGGGTACGACGTCGACCCCTTCGACGCGTACTGCGACCACCTGCTGGTGCGGGAGGAGGATACCGGGCAGGTCGTGGGTACCTACCGGCTGCTGCCGCCGGGGCGCGCGGCGGTCGCCGGGCGGCTGTACGCCGAGAGTGAGTTCGACCTCGCGGCGCTGGACGCGATCCGCCCCGGCCTGGTCGAGGTCGGCCGGTCCTGCGTGCACCCCGACCACCGCGACGGCGCCGTGATCGGGCTCATCTGGGCCGGCATAGCCCGCTACATGACCGACCGGGGCCACGAGTGGCTGGCCGGCTGCTGCTCGATCCCGCTCGCCGACGGCGGCACCCTCGCGGCCGGCACCTGGGACCGGGTGCGGACCAAGCACCTGGCGCCCGAGGAGTACCGGGTACGGCCGCTGCTCCCGTGGACCCCGAGCGCCGCAGCGCCCGCCGGCCGCACCGAACTGCCGGCCCTGCTGCGCGGTTACCTCCGCCTCGGCGCCTGGGTCTGCGGGGAGCCCGCGCACGACGTGGACTTCGGCGTGGCCGACCTGTACGTGCTGCTGCCGATGAGCCGGGTCGACGCGCGCTATCTGCGGCACTTCCTCTCGCTCGTCGCGGCCTGATGAGCGCCTGGCTGCCCGCCGCGCCCTGCACCCCCGGGGCGTGCGTGGAGCCCTCCCGGGACGGAGCGGCCCTGCCACGTGCCGTACTGCGCCTCGCGGTGGTCGGCGTGCTGCTCCTCGCCGGGATCGCGGTCGTACTGACGCCGCTCGGCCGGGGCCGCCCCCGTGCGCGGGTGCCGGTGCCCGCCGCCCTGGCGCGGAGCTGGTGCCGGTGGATCGTGCGGGCGGCCGGCGTCCGGGTCCGCGTCACGGGCGCCGCCGCGCCCACCGGCGGGCTGCTCCTCGTCGCCAACCACGTCTCCTGGCTCGACATCCCGCTGCTCGCCGCCGTGCGCCCCGCGCGGATGCTGGCCAAGAGCGAGATCGGGCGGTGGCCGGTGGCGGGAGCGCTCGCCGCGCGCGGCGGGGTGCTGTTCATCGAACGGGACCGGCTGCGGGCCCTGCCGGACACGGTCGCCGTGATCGCGCGCGCTCTGCGCGAGGGCGCCGCGGTCGCCGCCTTCCCCGAGGGCAGTACCTGGTGCGGACGCGCCCAGGGGCCCTTCCGCCGGGCCGTCTTCCAGGCCGCGCTGGACGCCGGGGTGCCGGTCCAGCCGGTCCACATCCGGTACCGGGCCGGCGGTCGGGCGGTGAGCACGGCGCCCGCGTTCGTCGGGGAGGACACCCTGCTCGCCTCGCTGTGGCGGGTGGCGTCGGCGCGCGGGCTGACCGCGGAGGTGGAGGTGCGGCCGGTCATCGGGCCGGGCGGGCACGCCGACCGGCGTTCGCTCGCCCACGCCGCCCAAGGGAAAGCACCTTCGAAAAGTATGTGTCATTTGTGACGTATGGTCCGTTTCCGTAGGTCGGATGCGGTCATCCGGAAGGCAGGCACTCCGGAAGGAGGGTGATGCCAGATGATCACCCGTGAAGAGATCGCCAACGTCTTGGACCATCCGGTCTACGACGGTGACGGGAACAAGATCGGCGACGCCAAGCACGTCTTCTTCGACGACATGACCGGTCGCCCCGAGTGGGTGAGCGTGAAGACGGGAATGCTCGGCTCCAACGAGTCCTTCGTGCCCATCCGCGACGCCGCGCTGGTGCAGGACCACCTCGAGGTCCCCTACCGCAAGGACATGGTCAAGGGCGCGCCCAGCGTCGACGTCGACGCGGGCGGACATCTGTCGGAGACCGAGGAGCACCGGCTCTACGACTACTACGGCATCAACTGGGACAGCGTGCTCTCCGAGGCCGAGCGGACCGACGACGGCCGCTGGGCCGCGGGGCCGGGCCCGGCCGGAACCGCCGGAACCGCCGGCGCCGCCGGAGCGGCCGGAGCGGCCGGCACGGCAGGCGTGGCCGGCACGACCGGTGAACAGGGCGCGCCGGGCCGGACGGGCATGCGCGGCGACGACGCGATGACCCGCTCCGAGGAGCAGATGCACGTCGGTGTCGAACGGCGCGAGAGCGGCCGGGCGCGGCTGCGCAAGTACGTGGTCACGGAGGAGGTCCAGCAGACCGTTCCGGTGAGCCACGAGGAAGTGCGGGTCGAGCGGGAGCCCATCACGGACGCCAACCGTGGCGAGGCGCTCTCCGGTCCGGAGATCAGCGAGGACGAGCACGAGGTCGTCCTGCACGAGGAGCGCCCCGTCGTGGAGACCGAGGCGGTGCCGGTGGAGCGCGTCCGGATGACCACCGAGGAGCACACGGAGAACGAGACCGTGCGGGGCCGGGTCCGCAAGGAGCGGATCGAGGCCGAGACGGAGGAGTACACCGAGGACGACATGCGGAAGGGCCGCGAGTAGCCGTTCCCGGCTTCCCCAGGAGGGCCCGCGCCGGTGAGCGCCTTCACCGGCGCGTCCCGCCGGCCAGGGACCGGGCCAGATACGGCGCGGTGGCACTGCCGTCGGCCCGTGCCACCTCGGCCGGCGGCCCGGCGGCGACGATCCGGCCGCCGGCCTCGCCGCCGCCCGGACCCAGGTCGATGACCCGGTCGGCGCCCGCCACCACGGCCATGTCGTGCTCGACGACGACCACCGTCTGCCCGGCGTCGACGAGACCGTGCAACTGGCGCATCAGCACCTCGACGTCGGCGGGGTGCAGACCGGTCGTCGGCTCGTCGAGCAGGTACAGCGTGTGGCCGCGCCGCCCCCGCTGCAGCTCGCTCGCCAGCTTGATGCGCTGCGCCTCACCGCCGGACAGTTCGGTCGCCGGCTGGCCGAGCCGCAGATAGCCCAGCCCGACGTCGAGCAGCGCGGCCAGGCTGCGCGACACCGCCGGTGTGTCCGCGTCCGCGAAGAACTCCGCCGCCTCCACCACCGTCAGGTCCAGCACCTCGGCGATGTTCCGCCCCCGGTACGCCACCTCCAGCGTCTCGGGGTTGTAGCGTGCCCCGCCGCAGTCCGGGCACGGTGCGTACGTACTGGGCAGGAACAGCAGCTCGACACTGACGAACCCCTCGCCCTGGCAGGTCCCGCAGCGTCCACCGGGCACGTTGAAGGAGAAGCGGCCGACTCCGTAACCCCTTCGCCGAGCCTGCCCGGTGGCCGCGAACACCTTGCGCACGACATCGAACAGGCCCGTGTACGTGGCCAGGTTGGAGCGTGGGGTACGTCCGATCGGCCGCTGGTCGACGGAGACCAGCCGGCCCACCCCCGGCAGGTCCTCGGTGATCTCGCCGATGAGCGTCGACTTCCCGGAACCGGACACGCCCGTCACCGCGGTGAGCACACCGAGCGGGAACTCGGACGTCACCGCGCGCAGGTTGTGCCGGGTGACCGGACCGACGGTCACCGTGCCCCGGGGGACTCGGGCCGCGCGGGCGGGAGCGGGGGAGCGGTCGAAGAGATGGCGGGCCGTCGCGGACTCCCCGACGGCGGCCAGCCCGGCGACGGGACCGCTGTACAGCACCCGCCCGCCGTGCTCGCCCGCCCGCGGGCCGACGTCCACGATCCAGTCGGCACCGCGCATCACGCCGAGGTGGTGCTCCACCACGAACACCGAGTTGCCGGCCGCCTTCAGCCGCTCCAGCACCGTCAGCAGCGCCTCGGTGTCCGCCGGGTGCAGTCCGGCGGACGGTTCGTCCAGGACGTACACGACCCCGAACAGGCCGGAGCGCAACTGCGTCGCCAGCCGCAGCCGCTGCAGCTCGCCCGCGGACAGGGTGGGCGTCGGACGGTCCAGGCTCAGATAACCGAGCCCCAGCTCGACGACGGGCGCGATCCGGGAAGTGAGGTCCCCGGTGAGCACCCGGGCCGTCTCGCCGCCGGTCGGCAGTGCTTCCGCGAGTTCCGTGAGCGGCAGTGCGGCCAGCTCGGCGATGGTACGGCCGCCGACCGTGACCGCCAGGGCCCGAGGCCGCAGCCTGCCGCCGCCGCAGACCGGGCAGGGCGCACTCGTCAGGAAGCGCTCCGCCTTCGCCCGCAGCGCCGCGCTCTTCGAGTCCGAGAACGTCTTCATCACATACCGCCGGGCGCTCATGTACGTGCCCTGGTACGGCCGCTGGATGCGTCCCGCGTCCCGCACGGGGTGCACCGTGACGACCGGCTGCTCGTCCGTGAACAGGATCCACTCCCGCTGTCCGGCCGGCAGCTCGCGCCAGGGCCGGTCCACGTCGTACCCCAGCGCGTCGAGGACGTCCCGCAGGTTCTTGCCCTGCCAGGCGCCCGGCCACGCCGCGACGGCGCCGTCCCGGATCGACAGGGACGGGTCCGGGACCAGCAGCTCCTCGGTCGTACGGTGCACCCGGCCGAGTCCGTGGCACTCGGGGCACGCGCCCGCCGCCGTGTTCGGCGAGAAGGCGTCGGAGTCGAGCCGCGGCGCGCCCGGCGGGTAGTCACCGGCGCGGGAGAACAGCATCCGCAGGGAGTTGGAGAGGTTGGTGACCGTGCCGACCGAGGAGCGGGAGGTGGGGGCCGAGCGGCGCTGCTGCAGCGACACGGCGGGCGGCAGCCCGGTGATCTCGCCGACCTTGGGGGCACCGACCTGGTGGATCAGCCTGCGGGCGTACGGCGCGACCGACTCGAAGTAGCGCCGCTGCGCCTCCGCGTAGAGCGTCCCGAACGCGAGCGACGACTTCCCCGAGCCCGACACACCGGTGAACACGGCCACCACGTCCCGGGGGATGTCCACGTCCACGTTCTTGAGGTTGTGCTCACGGGCGTCGCGCACCCGGACGTACGGGTCGTGGGGGCTGTGCATCGCGGGGAACTCCGTACGGTCTTCGGCCACGGCCGGTGGGACAAACTCCGCGATTCTACGCCGGTGCGGCTCACACCGCGGTTCCGGTGACGCGGGCGAGCCGCCGGTAGGAGTCCAGCAGGGCCTCGCGGTCGTAGGTGCTCGTGGTCACCAGGATTTCCTGCGCGCCGGTGTCCTCGAGGAGCGACTCCAGCTCGCCGGCCACCTGTTCCTCGGTCCCCGCGATGTGGCCGGTGAGGCCGGCGTCGTACAGCTCGCGTTCCTTGGCGGTCGTCGTCCGGGCCTCGACCTCCTCGGCCGGGGGCAGGGGAGGGAAGGAGCCGCGGGTGCGGGCATGGGCCATGGACCAGGCCTCCGGGACCAGGAGCCGCCGGGCCGCCTCGGGGGTGCCGGCCACGGCGACGGTGCCGGAGACGACGACGTACGGCTCCCGGCTCCACTCGGAGGGGCGGAAGCCGGCACGGTAGCGGTCGACGCCGCGCCGCATGCGGTCGCGGTCGCGCAGGTCCCCGATGACCATCGGCAGGCCCGCGCGGGCGGCGACGGCCGCGCCCTCGCCCATGGCCAGCACGAACGGCGGCACGGTCAGCCCCTCGGCGGGGCGGGCGTGCGCTCCGGTCGGGGAGGTGCCCCTAAACCAGCCCAGCAGCTCCGCCAGTTGGGCGCCGAAGTCCTCGGCGTCCTCCTTGTTCCGGCCCAGTGCCCTGCGTACGCCGTCGGTGAAGCCGACCGAGCGGCCGAGCCCCATGTCGATCCGGCCGGGGAAGAGCGACTCCAGCACGCCGAACTGCTCGGCGACGACCAGCGGCCGGTGGTTGGGCAGCATCACACCGCCGGTGCCGACCCGGATGCTCCGGGTGGCACCGGCGACGGCGGCGGCCAGCACGGTCGGCGCCGAGCCGGCCACTCCCGGCACGCCGTGGTGCTCCGACACCCAGAACCGGTGGTAGCCGAGCCGCTCCGCCTCCCGTGCCAGTTCCACGGTGTCGCGCAGCGCCCGGGCGCCGGTGTGGCCCTCGCGGATGCGGGAGCGGTCCAGGACGGAGAAGCGGGTGGTCGCGATCACTGAACTCACACGGTGTTCAACGTCCGCGTGGCGGCGGCATTCCCGGTGCGGCGCCTAGGGTGGGCGGGTGACCGACAGCAGCAGGCCCCCGCTGGCCGTGTTCGACCTGGACAACACCCTCGCCGACACCGCGCACCGGCAGCGGTTCCTGGAGCGCCGGCCGCGCGACTGGGACGCCTTCTTCGCCGCCGCCCCGCACGATCCGCCGCTCGCGGACGGGATCGCGCTGGTGCGGGAGAGCGCCGAGGAGTGCGGGATCGTCTATCTGACCGGGCGGCCGGAGCGCTGCCGGCGCGACACGCTCGACTGGCTGGCCGCGCACGGCCTGCCCGAGGGGCCCGTGCACATGCGCGGCAACGCCGACCGCCGGCCCGCCCGCCGGACCAAGCTGGAGATCCTGCGGCGGCTCGCCCGCACCCATGAGGTCCGGGTCCTCGTGGACGACGACGAGCTGGTGTGCGACGACGCCGAACGGGCGGGTTTCACCGTCGTCCGGGCGCGCTGGGCGGTCCGGTCGGCGGAGCTGCGCGTGGCGCAGGAGCGCGAGGGGCGCACCTGACCGTCCCGGGTGGACACGCCCGGTGCGGTCAGTCCGACTCCTCCAGGCGGAAGCCGAGCTTCAGGCCGACCTGCCAGTGCGCGACCTGCCCCTCCTCGATCTGCCCGCGCACCTGCGTCACCTCGAACCAGTCCAGGTTGCGCAGGGTCTGGGAGGCGCGGCTGATGCCGTTGCGGACGGCCTGGTCGACGCCGTCGGGCGAGGTGCCGACGATCTCGGTGACCCGGTAGGTGTGGTTGGACATGCGGGTGCTCCCTTCCGCGGGGCGCCGGTGGGTCCCGTGTCACTCCACCCTGCCTCAAGTGCCGGCGCGGCGCACGTGTCGAGAAAGTGATCGAATCACCCCTTGACCCTCCGCATTGGTCCATACCAAAATCCCAGTCACCCGTACGAGCCCTCCGGTTCGTCCCCCCACGTCGGGTCTCCCATCGAACGCAGGCCTCGTCGGCCGGCCGTCGACCTGTACGACCAGAAGGACCCCACGTGAGACGTCGCCTCCTTGCCCTTGTCTGTGTGTCCGCCTCCCTGCTCAGCGGCTGCGGCCTGACGTCGTCGGACAGCGGGAGCGAGCGGCGCCCGGTCACCGTGTGGCTGATGAAGGGCAGCGCCTCGGAGGACTTCCTCAAGCGCTTCACCAAGGACTTCGAGCGCGAACACCCCGATCTCGACCTGGACATCCGCATCCAGGAGTGGACCGGCATCGGCGAGAAGGTGCAGGCCGCGATGAGGTCCGACGGCGCCGACGGGCAACCGGACGTCATCGAGGTCGGCAACACCCAGGTCCCGCAGTACGCCGAGGGCGGCCGGCTGGAGGACCTGACACTGGAGTCGATGCGTGACTGGGGCATCCGGGACTGGCTCCCGGGTCTCGCCGAACCCGGGGAGTACATGTCCCAGCAGTTCGGCATCCCCTGGTACGCCGCCAACCGCGTGGTCATCTACCGCAAGGACCTGTTCGAGCAGGCCGGCATCACCGCACCGCCCCGCACCCGCGAGGAGTGGCTCACCGTCACCGAGAAGCTCGACTCGGGCGGTGACCAGGGTATCTACCTGGCCGGACAGGACTGGTACACGCTCTCCGGCTTCATCTGGGACGAGGGCGGTGAGCTGGCCGAACAGGAGGGCGGTACCTGGACGGGCGCCCTGGACTCGCAGGCCGCCCTGCGGGGCATGGACTTCTACCGCGAACTGCAGGCCCTGGGCGACGGTCCGCTGGACGCCGACGAGGAACACCCTCCGCAGGCCGGCGTGTTCGCGAAGGGGCAGGTCGCGCAGATCGTCGCGGTGCCGGGGCTCGCCCAGTCCATCGTGCGCGAGAACCCCGGCCTCAAGGGCGAACTGGGCTTCTTCCCGGTGCCCGGAAAGAAGGCCGGCAAGCCCGGCGCGGTCTTCATCGGCGGCTCCGACCTCGTGGTGCCGAAGAACACCGACGAACGCGACGGCGCCCTCGCCGTGGTCGAGGCGCTCGTGGGCACCAAGTGGAACACCGACCTGGCCCGCACCATGAACTACGTTCCGAACAAGAAGTCGCTCGCCAAGGCCGTCGCCGGCGAGGAGGGCGTCGCCGCCATGGCGGCCGGCGCCGCGCAGGGCCGGGCGACTCCCGGTACGCCCCGGTGGGGCGCGGTCGAGGCGGACAACCCGATCAAGGCGTACATGACGAAGGTGCTCACCGGGGGCGACGCGGAGTCGGAGGCCCGCAAGGCCTCCGACCGCATCACCGAACTGCTGGACCTCGACGGGGGCTGACGCGCCGCCGCGTCAGCGCGCCACGCTCAGCGACAGCGCGAAACGATCCTCGCCGTCCGTCCACCAGTGGGCCAGCTCGAGACCGGCCGCGGCCAGTTCGGCCCGTACGCCCTCCCGCCGGAACTTCGCGGACACCTCGGTGCGCAGCTCCTCCCCTTCCGCGAACTCCACCGCCAGATCGAGCGCCTGGACCTTCACCGTCTGCGCGGTGCGCGAGCGCAGGCGCATCTCGATCCACTCGCGGTCGGCGTTCCACACCGCCACGTGCTCGAAGGCGGCGGGCGCGAAGTCGGCCGCCAGCTCCCGGTTGATGACGGACAGCACGTTCTTGTCGAACGCGGCGGTCACCCCGGCCGCGTCGTCGTACGCCCGGACCAGCACCCGCTCGTCCTTGACCAGGTCCGTGCCCAGCAGCAGGGCGTCACCCGGGGACAGCAGGGCGCGGACGGCGGCCAGGAAAGCGGCGCGCTCGCCGGGCAGCAGGTTGCCGATCGTGCCGCCGAGGAACGCCACCAGCCGGGGACCCGGTGTCTCGGGCAGCGTCAGCCCTCCGGTGAAGTCGGCGATCAGCGCGTGCACCTGGAGGTCCGGCCGCTCGGCGACGAGCGCCTCCCCGGCCTGGGTGAGGGCGCTCTCGCTGACGTCGACCGGCACGTAGCCGCGCAGCCCGGTCAGCGCGTCCAGCAGGAACCGGGTCTTCTCCGAGGAACCGGAACCCAGCTCCACCAGGGTGCGGGCACCGGTGGCCGCGGCGATCTCGCCGGCCCGGTCGACGAGGATCTCCCGCTCGGCACGGGTCGGGTAGTACTCGGGCAGCGCGGTGATCTCCTCGAACAGCTCGCTGCCCCGCGCGTCGTAGAACCACTTGGGCGGCAGCCACTTGGGCGTGCTCGTCAGGCCCGCCAGGACGTCGGCGCGCAGGGCGGCGTCCGTGGCGTCCTCGGGCAGCGTGCGGGTGAGACGGAACGGGCTCACGTACGGGGCTCCTTCGGGGAGACGAATGCGTCAGCGAGGGCGTTGTCGCCCGGGTCCTCGAGCGGGGCCGGGTCGTCGAGCGGGGCCGGCTCCTCGGGCGGAGCCGGGTCCTTGAGCGGAGTGAGTGACACGTCCGTGCGGCTCGCCGCGAGCAGGGTGCGGTCGGGGACCTCCCGCCAGCGCGCGTCGCCGTCGTACGGCTCCGAGGCGACGACCGTGCCGTCACCGGGACGGGTCAGGTACCACAGGGTGTCGCCCCAGGTGGTGGCCGTGATGGTGGCGCCGCTGGTGAGCAGCAGGTTGAGCCGGGAGGCGGGGGCCGCCGCGGCGACCTCCAGCACCGTCTCGGCGAGCGCCCGGCCCTCGTCGTCCCCGGCGCGCAGCCGGGCCAGCACCAGTGCCCACACGAGCGCCGAGTCGTTGCGGGCCTCCAGGGACAGCAGGTCCCCGGGCGGCAGCGTCCCGGCCACCCGCGCGAGCGAGCCGGGCCAGCCCGCGACGGCACCGTTGTGGCTGAACAGCCAGGTCCCCGAGGCGAACGGCGCCGCGGCGGCCTCCGCGTCGGCGCCCGAGAGCGTCGCGTCCCGTACGGCGGCGAGCAGCGCGCCGGTCCGCACCACCCGGGCCAGGTCGGCGAAGGACTGGTCGGCCCAGATCGGCCCGGCCCGCCGGTACCGCGCCGGCACCGGGTCCCCCTCGGCGTACCAGCCGACGCCGAACCCGTCGGCGTTGACCGTGCCGTAGCGCTGGTGTCTGGGTGCCCAGGACTGGCGGTACAGGGCGTGCGGCGGGGTCACCAGGAGCCGGCCGAGGGGCTCCACGGGGCCCACGTAGGCGAGGTGACGGCACATCAGGAGGCCCCCGCCGAACGGGCGGTGCGGAATCCGGAGAAGATCTGCCGCCGGATCGGATAGTCCCAGTTGCGGAACGTACCCCGGCAGGCCACCGCGTCCACGGCGAAGGAACCGCCGCGCAGCACCTTGTACTCGGGCCCGAAGAACACCTCCGAGTACTCCTTGTACGGGAACGCCCGGAAGCCCGGGTACGGGGCGAAGTCGCTCGACGTCCACTCCCAGACATCGCCGATCAACTGTCGTATCCCGAGCGGCGACTCACCGGCCGGGTAGCCGCCGGCGGGCGCCGGGCGCAGATGCCGCTGGCCGAGGTTGGCGTGCTCGGGTCCCGGATCGGCGTCGCCCCACGGGTAGCGCATCGTGCGCTCGCCCGCCGGGTCGTACCGGGCTGCCTTCTCCCACTCGGCCTCGGTGGGCAGCCGCCGTCCGGCCCAGCGGGCGTACGCGTCGGCCTCGTACCAGCACACGTGCACGACCGGCTCGTCGGCCGGCACCACCTCGGTGACCCCGAAGCGGCGCCGCAGCCACTGCCCGCCGTCGCGGCGCCAGAACAGCGGGGCGGTGACGGCGTGCCGGCGGATGTGGTCCCAGCCCGCCGGCGTCCACCAGCGCGGGTCGTCGTAGCCGCCGTCGGCGATGAACGCCTGGTAGGCGCCGTTGGTCACCGGTGTGGTGTCGAGGTGGAAGGGCGCCACCTCGACCCGGTGCGCGGGCCTCTCGTTGTCCAGGGCCCACGGTTCGGCCGACGTGCCCATCTCGAACGGGCCGCCGGGCACCAGGACCTCCGCCGGGCCGGTGAACAGCGGCACCGGGTCCGGGTCCGGGGCGGTCAGCGCCTGCGGGCCCTTGCGGAGCTGGTGGGTTATCAGCATGGTCTCGTCGTGCTGCTGCTCGTGCTGGGCGATCATCCCGAAGGCGAAGCCCGCCTCCGTCAGCCGAGTCCCGTGGAACGCGGTGCTCTCCAGCACGTCCAGCGCCCGTGCGCGCACGTCGGCCGCGTAGCGGCGGGCCTCGGCGGGCGACAGCAGCGGCAGCTTCGGCCGCTCGGCGCGCGGATGCTCGAAGGCGTCGTAGAGGCTGTCGATCTCGGGCCGTATCGCCTCCTGCCCGGCGACGGCGCGCAGCAGCCACTGCTCCTCCTGGTTGCCTATGTGCGCCAGGTCCCACACCAGCGGGGACATCAGCGGCGACACCTGGGCGGTCAGGTCGGGGCCCTCCACGCAACCGGTCAGCAGCGTGGTGCGGTCCCGGGCCGTGACGAGCGTGGCCAGGGCCCGCTCACGCAGGCTCCCGGCGTCGGTGGCGGGTCCGCCGGCCGTGCTGGTGGCGTCGGCGGTCTCCATGGCGGGGTCGGTCATGGGCGGGTCTCCCTCCCGTGCGGGCCACGGCTCGCGCCGTCCGGCATGTCCAGCAGGTCGTCGGCGGGGCAGCGGCCCCGGAGGACGTAGCGCTCCAGGTGTGCCGCGACGGCGTCCACCACCTCGGCGGTGGCGCCGAGCCGGGGCAGGGCGGCGAGCGCCGCGGTGAAGCACGTGACGGCCGCCTCGCGCAGCTCCGGATCGGTGAGGGCGTCGCGGGCCGCGTCCCGGTACAGCGGGTTGTGCGGGGCGGGCAGACCCAGCGTGCGCTCGGCGAGGGGCTTCACGGCCCGGTAGGCGGTCTCGGTGGCCTCCGGGTCCTCGAACAGCGCCGCCGTCACGGCGAGCGGAACCGTCCAGCCGTCGTCCCCGGGCTGCGCGTCGATCATGCGCAGCTCCAGGTGGCCGCGTGGTCTGACCGGCGGGAACAGCGTGGTGAGGTGGTAGTCGAGATCCTCCCGGGTCGGCGGTCTCGGGGTCCGGCTCCGGATCCACTCCCGGAAGGTCATGCCCTCGGGCACGTCCCAGGGCCCGCCGTCGTGGCGGACGCACATCACCGGGGCGTCCAGGACGTGCCGGGTCCAGGCGCCGCGCGGGTCGGCGTCCAGCGGGGGGCCGCCCGCGCGGCCGGTGCCGATCTGCGTCCACCGCAGTTGCCGGGTGGACCGCCAGCCGGTGGGCCGGTCGCCGGCCAGCGGGGAGTTGGCGAACGCGGCCAGCAGCACCGCTCCCAGCTGGTGGGCGAGCCACCAACGGCGTACGTGACCGAGGGGGCCGGGCTCCTCGTGCCCGGCGTCCAGACACACCTGCACGGAGGCCGAGGCGCACATCATGAAGCGGCCCGCGGGGCCGGTGCGGTCGAGGCAGGCCTCCATGGCGTCGTAGCGCGGCTGCCGCAGGAAGCGGCGGGGCACGTGCCAGGGGTCGTGGCCGAGGCCGACGAGGGCGAGACCGTCCTCGCGCAGCACCGCTCGGACGGCGGTGAGGTCGGCGGACACGGAACCGATGCATTCCATCAGGGAGGCGGCGGGGAGCGAACTCAGCTCCAACTGGCCGCCGGGCTCGACGGTCAGGGCCGACCTCAGGGGCACTGCCCGCAGTGCGGCGTAGACCGCTTCGAGCCGTTCGGGTGACACGGTGAGCCGCGGCGCGCGCAGCTCGTGGACGAGCCATTCCACCTCGACACCGAGGCGCCTGGGCGGGCCGGTCTTGAAGCAGATGCCGTGGACCAGCGCCTCGACCTCGGCTTCGGTGACGGTGGTGCGTGGCCGCGTGCAGCCACTTACCGCATCGGACATGTCGGGATCCTCCTGAGATTCCATCCATGCCGCCGACCCATTCGCGGTGGGCCGGGTCGGCACACTCGTCCCACCCAAGACCCTCGTGCCGCTCCGCACAAGGGTGCATTACGGGACGTTCCCACTCGGTAATCTCCGCGACCCGTCCATTCCCGGGGGCATTCCCCGTCGTTCGCCGGTCGGGAAACTCCGTTGCACCGCATCACCAGCATCACCCAGGATTCGTGCATGAGCACGACGGGGGAGGCCGCGCGGCGCGCGGTCACGGCGTCCACGGGGGTGGCGCCGTGAGCGCGCGCCTGCGGGGCATCGCACAGCAGACGGAACAGATCGTCACGGCGGGGTCCTACCGTGCGTCCGGCGGGCGCGAGGTGCCCATCGCCGCGGCCGTCGAGGCGGCACGGGACGGTACCCGGATGTACGGACCCGCTCCCGTCGAACCGGCCCCCTTCGCCGCGGTGCGGACGGTCTTCGAGGTCACCGGCGAGAGCAGCCTGGAGGCCGCACGCCGCCTCGGCGGCCAGGTCGCCGTGCTGAACTTCGCCTCGGCCCGCAATCCGGGCGGCGGCTACCTCAACGGCGCCCAGGCCCAGGAGGAGGCCCTGTGCCGGACCTCCGCGCTGTACACCTGCCTGCTGCGGGCGCGCGAGTTCTACGACCACCATCGCGCCCACCGCGACCCGTTCTACACGGACCGCGTCATCCACTCGCCCGCCGTGCCCGTCTTCCGCGACGACCGCGGCCGCCTGCTGGACGAGCCGTACACCGCCGGCTTCCTCACCTCCGCCGCGCCGAACGCGGGCGTGGTGCTGCGTACGGTCCCGCGGCGGGCCGCCGACGTGCCCGCCGCCCTGGCCGCACGCGCCGAACGGGTGCTGGAGACGGCCGCGGCCCACGGGTACCGGCGGCTGGTGCTCGGCGCCTGGGGCTGCGGGGTGTTCCGCAACGACCCCGCCCAGGTCGCGGGCGCGTTCCGGGGGCTGCTCGGGCCCGGCGGACGGTTCTCGGAAGCCTTCGAGCGGGTGACGTTCGGCATCCTGGACCGCACGCCGGGCGGCACGGTGCGGGAGGCGTTCGCGCACGCCTTCCCGAAGGGCGCCCGGTAGCAGGCGTTCCGCGGGCCGGTGAAGGGCCGGGGGAGGAAGGCGCGGGGAAGGGAGGCGCGGGGGAGGGAGGCGTCAGCTCCAGCCGTAACGCTCCCGCAGCCGCTGCCGTACGAGGTCGAAGCGCGGCCGGTCCAGGGCGCACGCCTCGCGGCGCATACCGGCGTCGTGCAGCCGCAGCACCCGGTCCACGGCGACCCAGGAGTCCCGCCCGGACCGGTCCCAGGGCCCGCCCCCGATGGGCACCCACTCCCGGTCCCCGTCATGGCGCTTGCTGGACAACTGAACGGCCAGCAGCGTGCCGGCGGCCTCCCGGGCGACCACGAGCACGGGCCGGTCCTTGCCGCGGCCGTCGTTCTCCTCGTAGGGCACCCACGTCCACACGATCTCGCCGGGATCCGGGTCCCCGTCGTGCGCGGGGGAGTACTCGGTACGCACCCGGCCCACGGTCCGGGCGTCGGCCTCGGTGGTGGCGGCGGGGCCGAAGCGGCCGGGGACGGTGTCGTGGGTGTCTTCGGTGTCTTCGGTGTCTTCGGGAAAGGCGCTCACGGCCGTACCGTACGGGACGCGCACGCGCGGCCCTCCACGGGTCGTCGGCGGCACGAGGTGCCGTCTTCGTGGACGGCAACCGGACCTGGCCGGCCGGACCGAACGGCGCCGCCCGCCACCGGATGGCAGGCTGATCACCGGGCCCCGCGCCCGGAGCCCCGGCCACCGTCCCGTACGAGCACAGAAAGCCGACGTCATGACCGACCAGCTCACCGTGAGCGTCCTGGGAACCGGCATCATGGGTGCCGCCATGGCCCGCAACCTCGTCCGCGCCGGGCACACCGTCCGCGCCTGGAACCGCAGCCGGGGCAAGGCCGAGCCGCTGGCCGCCGACGGCGTACGCGTCGCGGGCAGCCCCGAGGAGGCGGTACGGGGCGCCGACGCCGTCCTCACCATGCTGTACGACGGCCCGGCCGCGCTCGACGTCATGCGGCAGGCCGTCCCCGGCCTGCGCCCCGGTGCCGCGTGGATCCAGTCGACCACCGCCGGCGTCGACGCGGTCGCCGACCTGGCCGCCTTCGCCCACGAACACGGCCTCGTCTTCTTCGACGCACCCGTCCTCGGCACCCGGCAACCCGCCGAGGACGGCCAACTGCTGGTCCTGGCCGCCGGCCCGGCCGACGCACGGGACGCGGTGGCACCCGTCCTGGACGCCGTCGGCTCCCGCACGGTGTGGACCGGCGAGGACGGCGCCGCCGGCAGCGCCACCCGGCTGAAGCTGGTGGCCAACAGTTGGGTCCTCGCCGCCACCAACGCGGCGGGCGAGGTCCTGGCGCTGGCCAGGGCACTGGGCGTGGACCCGGACGGCTTCTTCGACGCCATCGCCGGCGGCCCGCTCGACATGGGCTACCTGCGCGCCAAGGCCCGGATGATCCGTGACGGCGCGCTGACGCCCGCGCAGTTCGCGGTCACCACCGCCGCGAAGGACGCCCGGCTGATCGTCGAGGCCGGCGAGGCGAACGGCGTCCGCCTGGACGTGGCCGCCGCCGGCGCGGAACGCCTGGCGCGCGCCGCCGCGCAGGGGCACGGCGACGAGGACATGGCGGCGGCGTACTTCGCCAGTTTCGACGAGAAGCCGTCCGACTGAACGCTCCCGGGGTACCGGGTGGACGTAACGACCGGAACGCCGACACAGCCTCGGCACACACCGAGACACACCAAGCGACACCAAGCCACGTCAAGACCCGAGGAGTTCTCATGTCCAAGCCGCCGCTGCCGCCCGAGGCCGTCGACCTGCTGCGCCGTCCCAACCCGTGCGTCATGGCCACCCTCCGTTCGGACGGCGCTCCCGTCTCCGCGCCCACCTGGTACCTGTGGGAGGACGACGGCCGGGTCCTCATCAACCTCGACGAGGGCCGGGTACGCCTCGGGCACCTGCGCCGGGATCCGCGCGTGACCCTCACCGTCCTCGCGGGCGACGACTGGTACACGCACGTCACCCTCATCGGCCGCGTCACCGAGACCCGCGACGACGAGGACCTCACCGGCATCGACCGCCTCTCCAGGCACTACACGGGCAACCCGTACCCGGACCGGGTCCGTCCCCGGGTCAGCGCCTGGATCGAGGTGGAGCGCTGGCACGGCTGGGGCGCGATGAAGGACAGCGACCAGGCGTCCCCCTGAGCGCCGGCCGGCGAGGCACGCCCCCCGGGCCGGTCCGCCGCGAACGCACCGGCCGGTCCGCCGACGGCGAGGTCCCGTACCGGTCGGTGCGCCGGCTCCGGCGGCCGCGGGGTCTCGACACCCCGCGACGGCCTCGTCTAAGATCCACGGCGCGGCATCGCGTGCCGGTCACCGTCCGGGTGAGGCATGGAGGCGCCGCGGAGATGCCCGTGGAGGCATTGACCCGTGTCAGTCGAGTTCAACCACACCATCGTTCTCTCCCGCGACCGGGAGAAGTCCGCTCACTTCCTCGCCGGGATCCTGGGGCTTCAGGTCGGCGAACCGGCCGGGATGTTCCTGCCCGTGACGACCGCCAACGGCGTCACCCTCGATTTCGCCACCGTCGACATCGACATCCCCGTGCAGCACTACGCGTTCCTCGTCTCCGAGGACGAGTTCGACGCGGTCCTCGCCCGGCTCGTGGCGGACGGCGTACCCATTCAGGCCGATCCGCACGGCCGGTATCCGCGCCGGATCAACCGCAACGACGGCGGCCGGGGTGTCTACTTCTCCGATCCGTCCGGGCACGGCATGGAGGCCTTCACCCGGCCCTACGGCAGTGACCCGTCCTCGCCGCTGAACGGCGTCACCGAGGACGTTCCCGGGGCCCGCTGACCCGCGTCCGCACACCCGCCGCCCGCCTTCTCCTGCCTGTTGTCACACCCCCTCCGCATACTGGTGGCCTCAGGGAGTCGGACGCGATCAGGGGGCGGTCATGCGGAGGGTGTACAGCGGTGAACTGCCGGTCGTCCACGGGAGGTTCCATGTGGACAGCCGTCAAAACCCGCGCGGACCGGTGCCGTCGGAGGCCTGCGCCGGACAGCTCAACGGTCTGTGCGGTGCGGCCGTCCCCGGCTGCCTCTTTCTGGGCACCGGTCTGCGCACCGGCAGGGTCGGGCTGACCGTCGAGCTGCACGGGGCCGCCCCGCCGCTCGACGACGGCTGGGAGGACGTGGTGGAGGCGTCCTTCCGGCCCGTCTCCCCCTCGACGGCCGTCCTGCCCTGCGGCCGGCGGGCGTTGTGCGAGATGGACCTGCCGCCCGCCGACCACCGGGTGCGCTACTGCGGACGGGACATGGACCGGGGCGGCGCGACCGAGTCCACCGGGGCCGACGACGCCGGGCCGGTGGGTTACTACCTGCTGCAGTTCTGGCCCGCCCCGCCCGCCGCCGACCGGGTCGTGCGGCAGACCTCACGCAGCGCCGAGGGCCGGCACCGGTACGCGCGCAGTCTGCCGCCGCCCCCTCGCGGGGAAGGGACCGCGCAGGACCGCGCGGAGACCCTGTCCTGGGGCGGCCGGCTGCCCAGCCGGCGTGTACGGGAGGTCGGCGGCGACGCGCGCGGGCTCGTCCCACTGGACCGGGACCTGCTCGACGCCGTCGACGGGGTGTGTCCGGCGACGCAGCGGAGCCTCGCCCGGTGGGCGGCCCACCGGGCCTTCACCGCGGCGGGTCTGGACGACGTCGACTGGATCACGCCCGCGCTCGCGGCGCTGGACCGCGGGGAGGCCCTGCCGGCCCCCTTCGACGACCCCCGGCGAGCCTGGGAGCGCTTCTTCACCGACGACCGGATCACCCGTACCGCGACGGACACGGGCGACGGATGCCGCGGCAACCCGCTGCGACAGGCCATGGCCATGCCCGCGCTGCGCGCCGCGGCCGAACCCGACCCGCTGCGTGCCGCGCTCGGCGCCCTCTTCGCCGCCGCGGTCACCCACGGCACCGACTACCCGGCCCTGTTCGCCGAGGCCCGCCGGGAGTTCCCCGCCCTCGGCCGGGGCACGCCACCGCGGTAGCGGGCAGCCTGCCCCGCGCGGGGAGCGGGCGTGCCCCGCCGGCCGGGGCAGGCTGTGGCCCTCAGGGTGTCGGCGGTGGCGACTTCGGACGACCCGGTCCGATCGGCACCGGCGACCGGAACGCCGTGGCCGGTGTCACCGCCGCCGGCGACCTGAGCGGCGACGGGCCGGGAGGGCGGCGGGCACCGGTCGAGCGGCCTGCGGAACGACGACGACTGGTGGCACTTCACCGGTCACCGGCGGGCCCCACCAAGGGCCGGCCCAAGTCGCGGTCCCGCCGTGGCAGGAGCAGCGGTGTCGCGAGCATCAGCACGCCCGCGAGCGCGACGGCCGTACGCGGTCCGGTCAGGCCCGCCAGCAGACCCCACACCGCGGTCAGGCCCGCGGTCGCCAGCTTCCCGCTGACCGTCCAGGCGGTCAGGGTGCGCGCGACCCTGTCCGCCGGGGTCAGGTCCAGCCGGCGGGTGGCGTACACCGGGTTGAACACGCCCACGGACGTGATCAGCCCGAACTCGACGACCATCACCAGGACCAGTCCCGGGGTTCCGGGGCCGACGAAGGCCAGCCCGACGGGCCAGCACACGCGCAGTACCCCGCTGGCGACCAGCACCCGGTGCTGCCCGAAGCGCGCCACGAGCGGGCCGGCCAGCCGGGAGCCGATCAGTCCGCCCGCGCACGGCACCGCGAAGGCGAGCCCGTACTGCCACGGCGCGAAGCCCAGATCGCCCAGCATGAGGACGGCCAGCAGCGGTGTGGTCGCCATGATCAGACCGTTGACCAGGACCGTGTTGAGGAACAGCGGGCGCAGACCCGGCGAGGCCAGCACGTACCGCCAGTCGTCCAGCAGGTCACCGGCCCGCGGCCGGGGCGCGTCGGCACGTCGCGGGGGCGGCTCCCCGCCGCCGATCGCGCGGATCCCCAGGGCCGACAACAGGTAGCTGACCGCGTCGACCGCCACCGTCACCACCGGTCCGAAGATCCCGATCGCGGCCCCGCCGAGCGGAGGCCCGAGCATCGTCGCGGTCCAGGTCGTCGCCTCGAACCGGCTGTTCGCGGCCAGCAGGTCCGGTGGCCGTACCAGTGCCTTGAGACAGGAACCGGCGGCCGCCCTGAACGCGATGTCGGCCGCGGCGACGACGACCGACACCACCAGCAACTGGGCGAAGCCGAGCCGGCCGAACGCGAACGCGAACGGCACGGTCAACAGCACCGCGCACCGGATCAGGTCCATCGCGACCATGACCGGCCGCTTGCGCCGGAACTCCACCCAGGGCCCCAGCGGCACCGCCACCAGCGCGCCCACCGCGAGACCGGTCGCCGCGAGCGCCGCCACCTGCGCCGTTCCGGCGTCCAGCACCACGACCGCGATCAGCGCGAACGCGTCGAACGCGAGCCTCGTGCCGAACGTGCTGACGGAATAGGCGGCCCACAGCCACCCGAACCGCCGCCCCAGCGACCCGCTGCCCCCCACGCCCGACTCCGTCACGCCGCCATCAAAGCGAGTGGCCGTCGTCGCGATCAAACAACCGGTCGGACAGCACGTACAACCGGCCGTTGTACGCCGGACCGCCGACACCCGGCCCGCCCGTGGCCTACCGGGTCAGCAGCTTCCGCAGCGACCCGGCGACCTCGCCGGGCGCCTCCTCCGCCATGAAGTGGCCGCAGTCGACGGTTTCGTGCCGCAAGTCCGGGGCCCACGCCCGCCACAGCGCGGCGGCGTCGTAGCCGAGGGCGGCACCCCAGTCCTGCTGGAGGACGGTCACGGGCATCCGCAGCCGGTTGCCGTTGTCGCGGTCTGCCCGGTCGTGGGCGACGTCGATGCCGGCCGAGGCACGGTAGTCGGCCACGATGGACGGCACCGCCTCGCGGGACGCCTCGAGGTAGGCGGCGCGTACGTCGGCGGGCAGGGCGTCCGGGTTGCGTGTCCAGATGTCGAGGAAGTGACCGAAGAAGGCGTCCGGCGCGGCGCCGATCAACTGCTCCGGCAGTCCGGGAGGCTGCGCCATCAGGTAGAGGTGGAAGCCGACCGCCGCCGTGGTGCCGCGCAGGACGTCCCACATGTCGAGGGTCGGCAGCACGTCCAGCGCGGCCAGGTGCGTCACCGCGTCCGGGTGGTCGAGCCCGGCCCGCACCGCGACGAGGGCGCCCCGGTCGTGCCCGGCCAGCGCGAAACGCTCGTGGCCGAGCGCGCGGGCGAGGGCGACGACGTCGGCGGCCATGGTCCGCTTGGCGTAGGCGGTGCCGTCCGGGTCGGCCGGCTTGTCGCTGGCGCCGTAACCGCGCAGGTCGGGGCAGACGACGGTGTGGTCGGCCGCGAGGTCGGCGGCGACGTGCCGCCACATCAGATGGGTCTGCGGGAAGCCGTGCAGCAGCACGATCGGGCTGCCGGAGCCGCCGACGGCCACGTTCAGGGCGACACCGTCGGCGACCGTGACGCGGTCGTGGTCGAAGCCCGGGATGGTCGGTTCCATGCTGGTATGTGCCTTTCTGCTCATGTCGGGTCTGCTCACCTCAGGTCCGCTCATGTCGGGTCTGCTCACCTCAGGTCCGCTCATGTCGGGGCTGCTCACATCAGCTCCGCCCATGCCGGAACCGCTGATGGCGGGACTGCTGGCATCAGGGCTGCCCCCCAGGGCCCGCTCACGTCGGGTCCGCGTGCAGCACGCTGATGACGCCTTCGAGCCTGCCGGGCCCGGATCAGCAACGGATCAGCACGCGTACCGTGGTGAGCGCACGGGCGGTGGCGGATCGGAGCGGACGGAACATGGAAGCGGTCACGTTCGGTGTGCTCGGGCCGGTCACGGCCGAACGCGCCGGCGACGTGCTCGCTCTCAAGGGCCCCCGGCACCGCGCCGTGCTGGCCCGCCTTCTTCTGGCCCGGCGGCGGGTCGTCCCGCTGGCCCGCCTGGTCGAGGACCTGTGGGAGGACGCACCGCCGCCGCGGGCCGTGGGCGCGGTGCGCACCTTCGTGGGGGATCTGCGCCGCGCCCTGGAACCCGACCGCCCGCCGCGGGCCCCGGCCCGGCTGCTGGTCACCGAGGGGCCCGGGTACGCCCTGCGCGCGGCGCCGGACGCCGTGGACGCGTGGCGTTTCGAGGCGGCCGTCGCGGAGGCCGGCCGGCTGCCGGCCACGCGGGCTCCGGACCGGCTCCGGACGGCTCTGGCGCAGTGGCGGGGCCCCGCCTACGCCGAGTTCGGCGGGCAGGAGTGGGTCCGCGGCGAGCGCTCCCGGCTCACCGAACTGCGGCTGCGTGCCGTCGAACGGCGCGCGGAACTGCTCGTGGACCTGGGCCGGGCCGCCGAGGCGGTCCCCGACCTGGACGCGCACCTGACCGACCACCCCTGGCGCGAGGAGGCCTGGCGGCTGCTCGCCCTGGCCCTGTACCGGACCGGACGCCAGGCGGACGCCCTCGCCGTGCTGCGCCGCGCCCGCGCCCTGCTCGCCGGACACCTGGGCATCGACCCCGGGCCCCGGCTGCGCCGCCTGGAGGCCGGCATCCTCGCCCAGGACGCGGACCTGGACCCGTCGGACGAACCGGCGGAGGCGGCGGCCCGGCTGTGGGCCCGCGCGACCGAGGCGTACGACCGCACGGTCGCCGCCGGTGCCCACGCCCGGCTGGAGTCGGCCGTGGGCCTGCTGCGCACCCTCGCGGTCACCGGCGGCGGCGGTCTGGAGGCCGCCCGTGAGCACCGTATGACGGCGGTCGAGGCGGCGGAGGAGACGGGCGACGCGGAGCTGACGGCCCGGGTGATCGGCGCCTACGACGTACCCGCCAACTGGACCCGCAGCGACGACCCCGAACGGGCCGGCCGCATCGTCGCGGCGGCCGAACGCACCCTCGCCGCCCTGCCGGACGACACCCACGCCGAGGCGGCACGCTGCCGTCTGCTGGCCACCGTCGCCCTGGAGTCCCGGGGCGTCCGGTCGGCGCGCGGACCGCGGGCGGCGGACGAGGCCGAGCGGATCGCCCGCCGCCTGGACGACCCCGCCCTGCTCGCCTTCGCCCTCAACGGCGTCTTCATGCAGTCGTGCACCACCGCCGGACTGGCCCCGCGCCGCGACGCGACCGGTGCCGAACTCGTAGAGCTCGCCGCCCGGCACGGCCTCGTCAACCACGCGGTACTCGGCCACCTGATCCGGCTCCAGGCACGCGCGGCACTCGCCGACTTCGCCGCCGCCGACGAGCACGCCAGCGCCGTCGACCGCCTGGCCGAACGGCACGAACGGCCGCTCGTGGCCGTCTTCACCGAGTGGTACCGAGCCCTGCGCCGGGCCGCCACCGGCAGCCCGTACGACAGTGCCGAGGCCGCCTACCGGTCCGCCGCCGCGCGGCTCGACGGTGCCGGCATGCCGGGCCTGGAACGCGGACTGCTGCCCCTCGCCCTGCTCGGCCTGCGTCTGGCCCACGGACGTGTGGCGGAGGTGGACCCGGGCGCGGACTGGGGACCGTACCGCCCCTGGGCCGCACCGTTCGCGCTCCTCGCCGACGGCCGTCACGCCGAGGCCCGGACGGCGCTGAGGGCGCTCCCGGAGCCGCCGCCCGACCTCCTGTACGAGGCCCTGTGCTGCGCCGAGGCCGCGCTCGCCCTCGAACTCGGCGACCGTACGGCCCTGGAGCGGACGTACGGACGGCTGCTGCCCGCCTCCGGTGAGATCGCGGGCGCGGGCAGCGGGCTGCTCACCTTCGGGCCGGTCGGCGACTGGCTCGCCGCGATCCGCCGGGCACTCGGCCCCGGCCGGGACCGGCCGGATTAGAGGGGCTTCCGCCCACCGCACCACGGCCGGCCTGCTGCTCCTCACCGAGCCGAGCGACGAGGAACCGGACGACGGGTACGCCTCCGGGCGCTGCCGCGACCGGCCCGCCGACCGCCCGACCGCCCGACCGCCCGACCGCCCGACCGCCCGACCGCCCGACCGCCCGACCGCCCGGCGCCCGCCGGGCGCCGGACCGGGCCGGGGCGCGTCGGCCGCATCGGCTCCGCGGTGAACCGGGAACGCTCCGGGGAGGGCCGGTCCCGGGGGCGTCCCCGTGCGTGACGAGGACGGAAGTGCCGTGGCGGTGGGTCTGCCGGCGTCGGTGCCCGGGGTGTGTCACGACCCGCGCGGCCTCTCCTCCCCGGTCGCGACGGTCGACGCGGCGGCCCGGGCGCTGGAGGCGGACCTGGCGGCGGGGCTGTCCGGGCGGCGGGGCGCCGGCCGGGCGGGTTGCCCCGACGGGCGCCGGGTACCCGGCGGGCATGAAGTGGCAACAGGTGCAGGACGGGCCGTCCGCGGTGTACGTGGTGGTGCTCGACCCTGGTGAGGACGCGGCCGCCGAACTCACCGCATTCGCCCGTGACCGCTCCCTCGGCGCGTCCCAGGTGACCGCGGTGGGCGCCTTCTCGGAGGCGGTCGTCGGCTGGTTCGACCGGCAGGCCAAGGACTACCGGCACATCCCGGTGGGGGAGCAGTGCGAGGTGCTCTCCCTGATCGGGGACATCGCCGTCGCCGACGACGGGCCGACCCCGCACCTGCACGCCGTACTGGGCCTGTCCGACGGCTCCACCCGCGGGGGCCACCTGCTGTCCGGCCGGGTCTGGCCGACGCTGGAGGTCGTCGTCCGGGACAGTCCGGCCGAACTGGCCAAGACCCACCGCCCCGACATCGGCCTGGCCCTGATCGACCTCGGCTGAGCCGGGCAGCGGTTTCAGCGGCCCGGGTGCGGGCTACGCGGCCCGCACACGACTGAGCACCGGCACCCCGGGAGGCGCGACCATGACACGGCGTATCCGAGAGGTGATGTCACCCGCCGCGGTGGCCGTCGAGCCCATGACCACGGTGGCGCGGGCGGCCCGGCTGATGCGCGAGGAGGACGTCGGCGACGTCCTGGTGACCTACGACTGCGACCTGTTCGGCCTGCTCACCGACCGCGACATCGTGCTGCGGAGCGTCGCCGACGGCCGCGACCCCGACGACACCACGGTCGGCTCGGTCTGCACGCCCCCGCCCGTCGTCACCCTCGAACCCGATGACAGTACCGAGCGCGCGGCCGAGCTGATGCGACGTCACGCGGTCCGCCGGCTCCCGGTCGTCGAGCACGGCGGCGTTCCGGTCGGCGTGGTCACCCTCGGCGACCTCGCGGCCGCCGACGACCCGGACTCCGCCCTGGCGGACATCAGCAAGTCCGAACCCGACCACTGGCCCTCGACCACCGAGGCCCCCGACCACTGACGCGCCCGAGTACCGACGGCCCCGACCGCCGACGCCCGCGACCACCGACGGCGCCCCGACCATCAGGGAGGAACGGCATGAGCGACCGACGCCGCCCCGCCGGGACCAGGGAGGACGCCCCTCGCGCGCGGTCCGGCGCGATCGGCCGCCGCTTCCCGCGCACCGGCACCGAACCGGTCACCGCGCAGAGTCCGCTGCGGCTGCGACTGCTGCTGTCGGCCGTCTTCCTGCCGCTCTTCGTCGCGGGGGCCGCGTTCTTCGGCGTGTGGGCCGCCGACACCGGCCCCGGCGACAGCCCCGCACGCGGCACCCTGGTGGCCCTCGCCGCCGTGTGCGCGGCGTTCGTCCTGCTGGCCGCGGCGGACCTGATGGTCGTGACCGGCCGGCTGCGGCGGGAACGGGACACCCCCGGCCCGCACTGACCCGGACCTCCAGAAGACGACGGAGGAGAACGACATGGCCCCCCTGGCACGAACCCCGACCCCCGCGGCGGGCCCCGGGGAGGACCGCCGGGCCCCCGCCCGCACCGCGCGGCTGCGCAGCCGGATCCCCGAACCCGACGAGGAGCCGGACCTGCTCGGCCAGTACCTCACCCAGATCGGCGCCACCCCGCTGCTGACCGCCGAGGACGAGGTGCGCCTGGCCCGGCGCATCGAGGCCGGTGTCCTGGCCATGGAGGAACTGGAGCAGGCGGACACCGGCGAGCCCGCCCCGACGCCCGGACGGCGCCGCGCGCTGGAGGAGACCGTCCACGACGGCCAGGCCGCCAAGGACCACATGGTGCGGGCCAATCTGCGGCTCGTGGTGTCGATGGCCAAGCGCCACGCCCACCGCGGGCTGCCCCTCCTGGACGTCATCCAGGAGGGCAACCTCGGACTGATCCGGGCCGTCGAGAAGTTCGACCACACCAAGGGCTTCAAGTTCTCCACGTACGCCACCTGGTGGATCCGCCAGGCCATCGAGCGGGGCCTGGCCACCCACGCGCGCACGGTACGGCTGCCGGTGCACGTCGTGGAGCAGTTGCAGAAGCTCGCCAAGGTCGAACGGCGGCTCCGGGGAAGCCTCGACCGCGAGCCGACCGCCGAGGAGGTGGCCGCCGAGAGCGGCATCGACGGGGACAAGGTCGTCTGGCTGCGCCGCGTCGGTCGGGACGCCGTCAGCCTGGACACCCCGGTCGACGAGACCGGCGAGACCGTCGTCGGTGACCTCATCCCCGACAGCGAGGTGCTCCAGGCCCCCGAGGTCGCCGAGTTCCAGGCGCTCGCGGCGGAGCTGCGGGAGGCCGTCGGCACCCTCGCGCCCCGCGAGGCCCTGATCCTCAGCCTGCGCTACGGCCTGCACGACGGCCGACCGCGCACCCTGCACCAGGTGGCCCAGCACGTGGGCCTGACCCGGGAACGCGTCCGCCAGCTCGAGAAGGCCTCCCTCGACCACCTCCGCGCCCCCGAGACCCGGGACCGCCTGCTGGACTGGGCGAGCTGACTCCCCGGGACGCCGGGCGCTACGTGCGCAGCCGGGCCCCCTGCCGCAGCAACTCGTGCTGGACCATCCGGTAGGGCAGACCGCGCGGGCCGCGCCCGTGCCGCACGGTCAGCGCCGCGCACACCCCGGCCGCCTGTCCGGTGGCCATGGCGATGGGCATGACCCGGTACGAGGAGTGCGCCACGTGCGTCCCGGAGATGCAGCGCCCGGCCACCAGCAGCCGTTCGGTGTCCCGGGGGATCAGACAGCGCAGCGGGATGTCGTAGAAGCTGCCCTGCGGCACCCGCTTCAGGATGGTGCCGGAGCCACGCGGGTTGTGGATGTCGACCGGATAGGCGCCGTGCGCGACCACGTCCGGGAAGGTGCGCGCGGCCAGGATGTCGTGGCCGGTCAACTGGTAGTCGCCGAGCACGCGCCGGCTCTCCCGCACGCCGATGTGCGTGCCGCTCTGCACCACGTACGCCTCCTCGAAACCGGGTACGCGGGTGCGCAGGAAGCGGTCGATCTGGGAGAGCTGGCGCCGGGCCGTGTACTCGGCGCGGGTCAGGTCCCACACGCTGGTGCCGAGCACCCGGTTGACCCGGGTGCTGTTGACGGCGATCTCGCGCGGGTGCGGGGTCGCGAAGAAGAGGATGTCCTCGCGTGGCAGCCGTAGTTCGCCGTTGGCCCGGGCCTCCTCGATCAGGTCCCACAGGCCGTGCACGCCACGCCACTGGTCGGGGTGCTCGCGCGCGTAGGCGGCGAAGTCCGGCCGTGCGAAGTCCGCCACACGGAACATCAGGGTCATGGGCTGCACCAGCCCGTCCTCGGGCCGGCCGATCTCGTACGGCGCCCCGCAGGACGTCGCCACGTCACCGTCGCCCGTCCCGTCCACGACCACCCCGGCGTCGACCACCACGGGCCCCGACTTGGTCTCGAACACCACCCGCCAGCCGGAGCCGTCGTCGAGGGGCAGCGCGCCGGAGGCGAAGGAGTGGAACAGCATCCGCACCCCGGACTCGTCCATCATCTCGAGCAGGGAGAGCTTGAAGAGCTCCGGGTCGAAGGGGACCGTGTACCCGGTCTTCGGAGAGGGCGGCAGGCAGCCCCCGCGCCCCATGAGCCGGTCGAGGAGCTGCCACAGCACGCCCGCGACCACCGGTTCGCCCTCGCCGTGGTCGGTGGGCAGCAGCCGCGAGGTGTCCCCGGACTCGGTGAACGCGGCCTGCTTGTGCTCGTTGTGGAAGGACATCAGCGGCATCACCAGCGCCACGGTCGCGTTGCCGCCGAGGAACCCGTACCGCTCCACCAGCACGACGTCCGCCCCGGCGTCGGCGGCGCCGACCGCGGCGGCGAACCCGGCCGGACCGCCGCCCACCACCAGGACGTCGCACCGGCCTCCGTGCCGGGCCGGCCGCGGCGGCAGGGTGACCGTGCGCGGTTCGCGGGGCTCTTCCAGGATCGGCATCGCTCTCCTCGGGGCTCCTCGGGCTCGGGCGTCAGGCGTGCAGCGGGCGCGGCTCGTCGGCGTACGGTTCGTGCCCCGCGGCCCGGGCCCGCGACCCGACGCCGGTCTCGCCGGTTTCGCCGATCGCGTCCAGCAGCGAGCCGCAGCGCACGCAGGTCTCCCGGGCCGCCGCGGACAGCTCCCGGATCCGCGACCGGAAGTCCTCCCGGCGCTGGGGGTACTCGTCCCACAGCCGGTCCACCTCGGCCAGCAGCAGCCCGGCCTGCTCCCGCGCCACGCCGACCAGGGCCGGGGCGCCCAGCCGGCGCGCGAAGTCGAAGACCTTGCCGGAGTAGGGCAGCGGCAGCACCGGCACGCCGGTGAGCGCCGCGAAGATCACGAAGTGCAGCCGCATGCCGACGGCCACGTCCAGATGGCGCATGAAGCCGAGCACCTGCCCGGGGCTGTAGTCGCCGTGCAGGATCCGCCCCTTGTCCGGCGCGGTCATGTGGGACAGCACGGCGTGCGCGTGCCGTACGTCGTGCCGCTCCATGGGCAGGAACACCACGTGCGCGTCCAGCCGCCGCACCAGGAAGTCCGCGACGTCGGCGAGCAGCGCGTGGTAGTCGCCCTCGTCGAGTTTCTCGGCGGCCCGGCCCGGCTCGCGCACCGACATCCCCACCAGCCGGGCGCCGGAGGGAATGCCCTCGTCGCGCATCATGGCCTCGGTGAACGGTTCCGGCCCCAGCAGCAGGGCCGGGTCGGCGGTGACCGAGACCTCCCGTTCCAGACCGACCTCCTCCAGCACCAGCCGGGACTCCTCGTCCCGCACCACGACGTCGTCCATGTCGGGCAGCACGGTCCGCACCGCCTCCCGGTCCTCGGCGTCCGTCAGCGGCCCGGCGCCGACGGCGTAGGCGAAGGTGGGCACGCCACGGGTCTGCGCGGCGCGCACCAGGCGCAGATAGCGCCGTGCCTCGCCGTCGTAGAGGATGCCGCCGCCGCCCAGCACCAGCAGGTCCAGGCCGGGCAGCACGTCCAGCACGTGGTTGCGGCTGACCCCCTCCCAGGGAACCACCTCGTCGGCGTCGGGGTGGTGGGCGCGGGTGTGCTCCGCGTTCCGGCTCAGGACGACCAGACGCGCGTCGGGCCGGCGGACCCGCAGACAGCTCAGGACGCAGGTCAGGATCGCCTCGTCGCCGATGTTGAAGCCGCCGTACGAACCCAGCACGCCGATGCGCGGGCCCGGCCGGGCGGGGTGCGGATGAGAGGGGGCAGTGGTCATCCGGGGCTCCCGTCACGTCGGATGCGGCCGGCCCGCCGGCCACTGTGCGCAGGCCGCGCACGGTGCCGGGTTGCCTGGGCCGCTCCTGGGAAACACCGTGGCCGTAAACCCGTTTCTTGGGTTCGCCCATGACCGGACATGACCTGTTGTTCACCTGTCGTTGGTGGAAGGGATCAACGGCAGCGGCGTCGCTGCCGGTCCCTCACCTGCACGGGAGCACCAATGGACATCTCACTCACGGTCTGGCTGCTGACCGTCGCCGCCCTGTGCGTCCTCGTCGCCGCCGACTTCTTCATCGGCCGAAAACCGCACGACGTGTCGATCCGGGAGGCCGGGATCTGGACGGCCGTGTGGGTGGTCCTCGCCTGTCTGTTCGGAGTGGGGCTGCTCGTGGTCGCCGGCGGCGCGCCCGCCGGAGAGTTCTTCGCCGGCTACATCACCGAGAAGTCGCTCAGCGTCGACAACCTCTTCGTCTTCGTCCTGATCATGGGGAAGTTCGCGGTGCCCTCGCAGTACCAGCAGCGCGTGCTGATGGTCGGTGTCATCGTGGCCCTGGTGCTGCGCGCCGCGTTCATCGCGGCCGGCGCGGCGATCATCTCCGCCTTCTCCTGGGTCTTCTACCTCTTCGGCGCCTTCCTGATCTGGACCGCCTGGAAGCTCATCCAGGACGCCCGCAAGGGAGGGCACGAAGAAGAGTACGAGGAGAACAAGCTGCTGAAGTCGATCGAACACCGCTTCGGCGTCGCCGACCGCTACCACGGCACCAAGCTGTGGATCGAGGAGAACGGCAAGCGGGTGATGACCCCGATGCTGGTCGTGATGCTCGCGATCGGCTCCACCGACGTCCTGTTCGCCCTGGACTCCATCCCCGCCATCTACGGTCTGACCCAGGACCCGTACATCGTCTTCACGGCCAACGCGTTCGCCCTGATGGGCCTGCGCCAGCTCTACTTCCTCATCGGCGGTCTGCTGAGGAGGCTGGTGCACCTCTCGTACGGCCTGTCGGTCATCCTGGGCTTCATCGGCGTCAAGCTGGTGCTGCACGCCCTGCACGAGTCCGGGGTCCACGTCCCCGAGATCGGCATCCCCTTCTCGCTCGGCTTCATCGTGCTCGTCCTCGCGGTCACCACGGTGACGAGCCTGTGGGCCGCGAGGAGGCAGGAGCGGGAGGGGGCGGGGCGAGGGGCGTGACGAAGGCCTACCGGATGGTCCAGCCCACGCCGCCGACCCCCGAGCTGTAGATCGCGCAGACGCCCGAGGACTCGCCGTACTGCCCGGGCGCCAGCGTCACCCACTGGCCGGAGACGTCCGGTGCCCAGCCGCAGACCACCTCGGCACGGAAGGTGACGGTGCGGTCGGTGTGGTTGGCGCAGCCGGCGATGCCGTGGTCCGGGTTGTTGTTGTGCACCCAGCCGTCGCAGTCCACGCCGGCCGCGGCCGGCCCCGCGGGGGCCGCCTGCGCCGGGACCGCGAAGCCGGCGGCGGTCAGGGCCAGGGCCGAGACCACGGCCGCCAGTCCGGCCGTGACGACGTTCTTCCTGCGGTGCATGTGTACCCCCATGAGGTCGCTCGCGTTCGGTTCGCGTGACCAGTCAAGGAGACGACCGCGCCCGTGTGAACCTCACATGTGCGAGGGTCGCGCCCGCTCGACGCGTGCCCCGGAACCGGTGGCCGTGAGCCGGGTTAGCCGGTCGTGGAAGGCACGCGTCTGGCCGCCGCGCGGCGCGGCGGTCACCGGCGACCGGCGGTCGCGGCCGCCCTGGAGGAACCGCGTGTCCCGGCCGCGACGACGGTGGCCTGACGTGGTGGACACTCGCCGGGACGCGCGTCGGTGCACAAGCCGGGACGCGCGTCCCCGGCGTGTGCCGGTACGCACGCCGGGACCGGAGCTCGGGTGAGCTCCGGTCCCGTACACGTGCGGGGCGGGGTCAGGCGGCGACGGCCTCGTCGGCGTGGCCGTGCAGCCGGGCGACGACCTCGGTCAACTGGGCGGCGACCTCGGCGTCGTCCGCAGGGTGGGTCTCGGCGAAGCGGGTCACCGAACCGGGGATGGACAGCTTGAGGTCCTCGATCACCTTGCCGCCGGCGATACCCACGGCCTTGCGGGTGTCGTCCTGCGCCCACACGCCGCCGTACTGGCCGAAGGCGGTGCCGACGACGGCGACGGGCTTGCCGGCGAAGGCACCCGCGCCGAAGGGGCGGGACAGCCAGTCGATGGCGTTCTTCAGGACGGCCGGGATGGTGCCGTTGTACTCCGGCGAGAAGAGCAGGAAGGCGTCGGATGCCTGGGCGGCCTCGCGCAGCTTCGCCGCGGCGGCCGGTACGCCGCCCTCGACGTCGATGTCCTCGTTGTAGAAGGGGATCTCGGCCAGGCCCTCGAAGAGCTGCACCTCGGCGCCCTCCGGCGCGAACCTGGCGGCCGCCTCGGCGAGCTGGCGGTTGTGCGAACCGGCGCGAAGGCTGCCGACGAGTGCAAGGATGCGGACAGACATGAGTACTCCCACTGATGGAGCAGACGCTGCGGGGCAGACGCTGCTGAAACACTGCCGTAATCAATCCGGACCGAGGTCCGTTTAATTTCTAACACCTCAAACGGACCGCGGTCCAGTTTTCTTCCCGATGCTTTAGGCTGGGTTCATGTCCGCCGCCCTGCCCCCCTTCCCGAAGCCCCAGGAGACCGACGGTCCGACCGAGTTGCTGCAGCTCCGCACGGGCACCGATGAGGACGAGCCCTGCCTGCGCGCCGACGCCGCGCGCAACCGGGCCCGCCTGCTCGAGGCCGCCGCCCGGCTGGTCGCCGAGCACGGCGCCGCCGGCGTCACGATGGAGGCGGTGGCCACGGCTGCCTCGGTGGGCAAGGGCACAGTCTTCCGCCGCTTCGGTGACCGCACCGGCCTGCTCATGGCACTCCTCGACCACTCCGAGAAGAAGTTCCAGGCCGCGCTCCTCAGCGGCCCGCCGCCCCTGGGGCCGGGGGCGCCGCCCGTCGAACGGCTGCGCGCCTTCGGCTGCGCGATGCTGCGCCGTTCCATCGACGAACTGGAACTGCAACTGGCCGCCGAGCCGAGCGCGGAACGCCGCTACACCGCCGCCCCGCGCCGCTTCCTGCGCGGCCACGTCGCCCTGCTGCTGCGGCAGGCGGTCCCGGACGGGGACAGCGAACTCCTCTCCCACACGCTCATGGCGTACCTCGACGCCGCCCTGGTCCACCACCTCACCGAACAGTGCGGGGTGCCCCCGGCGCGGCTGCGGGCGGGCTGGCAGGACCTCGTCGCACGGGTGACCCGCACCGAGCACCCGGCCTGACCCCGCGACCGCCACCGCGCGCCCGCGGGGCGGGATTTCGTCCGATCCGGACGGTGTCGCCCCGCCCGCCGCCCCGTATCCGGCTTCTGCCAAGATGCCGTACGTCATGGTGCAGATACCGAAACCGCCCGCCCCCGAGTCCCTCGCACCGCGCTCCGTCCCCACGAGCGCCGATGTGGCCCGCCTGGCCGGCGTCTCGCGCGCGACCGTCTCCTACGTCCTGAACAACACCAGCGCCGTCCGGATCAGCGAGCCCACCCGCCGCCGCGTCCACCAGGCCGCCCGGGAGCTCGGATACGTCCCGCACGCCGCGGCCCGCTCCCTGCGCGCCGGACACAGCCGTACGGTGCTGATGCCCGCGCCGTCCTTCCCCGTCGGCCCGCTCTACAGCCGCTTCATCGGCGAGCTCCAGTGGGCCCTCGGCCGCCTCGACTACACCGTCGTGCAGTACGGCACCGTCGGCCGGCACGACGACGAGGCCGCCCGGTGCTGGGCCGAACTGCGCCCGGTCGCCGTCCTGGTACCCGGCTCGGGGCTCGGCCCGCGGGGCGTGGACGTCCTCAAACGTTCGGGCGCCCGGGCGGTCGTCACCCTCGGTCCGGAGGCCGTCGAGGGAGCGCACGCACTGCTCATGGACCACGAGACCGTCGGCCACGCGGCGGCCCGCCACCTCTACGACCGCGGACGCCGCAGGATCGGCGTCGTCGTGCCCGCGGAGAACGGGCTGGAGCTCTTCTCGGCACCGCGCCTGACCGGCGCCCGACGCGCGGTGCGCGACACCGACGCGACCGTCACCGAACTGCCCCTCGCCTACGAGGAGCGAGGCGCCGCCCGGCTGGCCGCCCGCTGGGGCTCACTCGGCCTGGACGCCGTGTTCGCGTACAACGACGAGTACGCCATGCTGCTGATGCGGGCCCTGCAGGACGAGGGCCTCGGCATCCCCGGGGACGCGGCCGTGATCGGCGCCGACGACCTGATGCTGGGCCGTCTGCTCCGGCCCCGGTTGAGTACCGTCCACCTGGAGATGCCCTCCGGCCGCGACCTGGCCGCCCTGGTCGACCGCGCGGTCCACGACCCGGGCGCCGCGCCCGAGCGCCACACGGTGCTGGGCGCGGCGGTGGTGCACCGGGAGTCGAGCTGACCGGCGGCCGGCCCCGTTCCGCCGCTACTGGCCGTCCTGCCCGGCCTGGCCCTCGGCCTGCGCCTGCTGATCGGCGACCGCCTTGCGGACCTCGTCCATGTCCAGCTTCCGGGCCTGGCCGATGACGTCCGTCAGGGCCTCCTCGGGCAGCGCGCCCGGCTGCGCGAACACGGCCACCTGGTCCCGGACGATCATCAGCGTCGGAATCGACTGGATGCCGAAGGCCTGGGCAAGCTCCGGCTGCGCCTCGGTGTCCACCTTGCCGAACACGAGGTCGGGGTTGGCCTCGGCCGCCTTCTCGTAGACCGGGGCGAACTGCTTGCACGGACCGCACCACGACGCCCAGAAGTCGATCAGGACGAACTCGTTGTCCGTGACCGTCTGGTCGAAGTTCTCCTTGGTGAGCTCCACGGTGCTGGTCATGGGGTGATCCCTCTTCCTGGGTTCGGGGCGTAAGCCGTCGGCACAACACTGCCGACCTGGTGGGTATTCCGCGCACGTACCCATGTGGCCACGTCGCACACCACCCACCAGACTGACCCCATGACGCAATCGGATTCCATCGCGTACGACGTCGTCGTGATCGGCGCGGGCCCCGTGGGGGAGAACGTCGCCGACCGCACCCGCGCGGCCGGGCTGTCCACCGCGATCGTGGAGAGCGAACTGGTCGGCGGCGAATGCTCCTACTGGGCGTGCATGCCCAGCAAGGCCCTGCTGCGCCCGGTCATCGCCCGCGCGGAAGCCCGCCGCCTGCCCGGTCTGAGCCGGTCGGTGCGCGAGCCCCTCGACGCCCCGGCGGTCCTCGCCCGCCGCGACGAGTACACCTCCCACTGGAAGGACGACGGCCAGGTCCAGTGGGTGGAGGGCATCGGCGCCGACCTGTACCGCGGCCGGGGACGGCTCGCCGGGCCGCGCACGGTGGAGGTGGCCGCGCCCGACGGCACCCGCCGGGTACTGACCGCCCGGCACGCCGTCGCCGTGTGTACCGGCAGCGGCGCCGCCCTGCCGGGCCTGCCCGGGATCGCCGAGGTGCGCCCCTGGACCAGCCGCGAGGCCACCAGCGCCGAGAGCGCGCCGGGCAGGCTGATCGTGGTCGGCGGCGGAGTCGTCGCCGTCGAGATGGCCACCGCCTGGCAGGCCCTCGGCTCCCGGGTGACGGTCCTGGTGCGCGGCGACGGCGGCCTGCTCGCCCGTATGGAACCGTTCGCCGGCGAACTGGTCGCCGAGGCGCTCACCGACGCCGGCGTCGACATCCGCACCGGCACCTCCGTCGAGTCCGTCACCCGGGAAGGGGGCACCGTCGTCGCCGTCACCGACACCGGCGACCGCCTCGAGGCCGACGAGATCCTCTTCGCCACCGGCCGCGTGCCCCGCACCGACGACATCGGCCTGGAGACCGTCGGACTGGAACCGGGCTCCTGGCTCCCCGTCGACGACAGCCTCCGAGTGGAGGGCCACGACTGGCTCTACGCCGTCGGCGACGTCAACCACCGCGCCCTGCTCACCCACCAGGGCAAGTACCAGGCCCGCATCGCGGGCGCCGCCATCGCCGCCCGCGCCTCCGGCATGCCGGACCTGGACTCCGGCCCGTGGGGCGTGCACGCCGCGACCGCCGACCACGACGCCGTGCCGCAGGTGGTGTTCACCGATCCCGAGGCGGCCTCCGTCGGCCTGACCCTGGCCGAGGCCGAGCAGGCCGGCCACCGCGTCCGCGCGGTCGACGTCGACCTCGCCACGGTGGCCGGCGCGAGCCTGTACGGCGAGGGCTACAAGGGCCGCGCCCGCATGGTCGTCGACCTGGAGGACGAGATCGTCCGCGGCGTCACCTTCGTCGGCCCGGGCGTCGGCGAGCTGATCCACTCCGCGACCGTCGCCGTCGCCGGCCAGATCCCGGTCGGCCGCCTGTGGCACGCGGTCCCGTCGTACCCGACGATCAGCGAGGTATGGCTGAGGCTGCTGGAGTCGTACCGGGACAACTGACCGCCCCTCCGCACAGCCGCACCGCCGCTGCCCGCGGCCTGCCGTCGTCGCAGCAGCCGCGGGCAGCCGTGCCACTGGGGCCGCTTGGGCGGGCGGTGGGGACACCTCTCGCTCGAGCGGAGCCGGGAGCGGGGGAGGCACCCCGCGACGCCGGGCCGCGCACCCACCGCCGCGCCCTCTCGCGCCCAACCCGGGCGGCCGGTCAGACCGCCGGCCCCGCGGGCCCCCCGGACCCGGCGGACCCGGGCAGTCCGAACCCCAGCCCCGCCGCGGCCCGCTCCGGCGTCACCTGTCCCCACAGCTCCGCCATCGCCCGGTTCGACGCCAGCGACCGCAACTCGGCCCGGTCCAGATACAACGTGCCGTCCAGATGATCCGTCTCGTGCTGCACGATCCGCGCCGGCCACCCCGCGAACACCTCGTCCACCGCCCGCCCGAACGCGTCCCGCGCCACCAGCCGCACCTCGGTGTGCCGGGCCACCACCGCCTGCCACCCCGGCACACTCAGACAGCCCTCGAAAAACGCGGCGCGCCCGGCGCCCACGGCCTCGTACGACGGGTTGACCAGCACCCGGAACGGCTGCGGCACCCGCCCGCGCGCCACCCGCACCTCGTCCGGCACCGGCGCCGGGTCCTCTATCACCGCGATCCGGAGTCCCACCCCCACCTGCGGCGCGGCCAGGCCGACACCCGGCGCCGCCTGCATGGTGACGCGCAGCGCCTCGACGAACCGCCCCAGCAGCGATGGCTCCAACTGCCCGTCGAACGGCTCGGCGACGCGCCGCAGCACCGGATCGCCGGCCTCGACGATCGGCAACGGTCCGTCGGCGGCGAGGAGTTCCTCGACCCGCTCGGCAAGGGGGGCGCGATCGATCGGAGTTCCCATCGCACCAGGATGTCACGGCGTACGGCATCCACCGGGCGGCCCCGACGGTGTGAGGCAGACCACGTTCAGGGCCGGGAACCCGGCTCGCTCGCGCCCCGACCACTGGGACCACCCCGTCCCCACGACGTTCCCGGAGCGCCCGCAGATGACCACCACGTCCCCGACCTCCACGGACGACGCCCCGAAACCGCCGACCCCGCCGCCTTCGCCCGGCAGATGGTCCACACTGCGCCCGCCGGTCCTGCGCCTGCACTTCTACGCCGGGCTGTTCGTGGCGCCCTTCCTGCTGATCGCGGCGGCCACCGGCTTCCTCTACGCCGCCTCGTTCCAGGCCGAGAAGCTGCTCTACGCACAGGAACTGACCGTTCCCGACGTGGGTGACCGCAAGCTGCCGGTCTCCGAGCAGGTCGCCGCCGCCCGGCAGGCCCATCCCCAGGGCACGCTGTCGGCCGTACGTCCCTCACCCGAGGCCGACGCCACCACCAGGGTGCTGCTGTCCGGCGTCGAGGGCGTCGACCCGGACCACACGCTCGCGGTCTTCGTCGACCCGTACACCGCGAAGGTGCGCGGCGCCCTCGAACAGTACGGCTCGACCGGCGCGTTGCCGCTGCGCACCTGGATCGACGAGTTCCACCGTGACCTGCACCTGGGCGAACCCGGCCGCCTGTACAGCGAGTTCGCCGCCAGTTGGCTGTGGGTGGTCGCGGGCGGCGGCCTGGTGCTCTGGTTCTCCCGCCGTCGGGCCCGCCGCACGGTGCGCGGCACCGGCGGCCGGCGCCGCACCCTGGGCCTGCACGGCACGGTCGGCGCATGGGCCGCGGCCGGATTCGTCTTCCTCTCGGCGACCGGCCTCACCTGGTCGACGTACGCCGGGGCGAACATCGAGGACCTGCGGGTCGCGCTCGGCCAGACGACACCGTCCGTGTCGGCGTCGGCGGCCGGGGGCGGCGAGCACGCCGGCCACGGCGCGGCGTCGGGCGCCGGCGCGGACGCCGCGCACGGGGTCGGTCTGGACGGGGTTCTGGCCGCCGCGCGCACCGAGGGCCTGGGCGACCCCGTGGAGATCGTCCCGCCCCCGGACGCGTCCTCGGCCTATGTCGTCAAGCAGGTGCAGCGAAGCTGGCCCGAGAAGCAGGACTCGGTCGCCGTGGACCCGGCGACGGGCGAGGTGACCGACGTACTCCGCTTCGCCGACTACCCGGTGCTCGCCAAGCTCAGCCGCTGGGGCATCGACCTGCACACCGGCAGCCTGTTCGGCCTGCCCAACCAGATCGCCCTGATGGTGCTGGCCGCCTCCCTGATCCTGCTCATCGTCCTGGGCTACCGCATGTGGTGGCAGCGTGGCCGGGGCTCCGCGTTCGGCCGTCCGGTCCCGCGTGGAGCGTGGCAGCGGGTGCCGCCGTCGCTCCTCGTCCCGCTGCTCGCGGCGGTCGCCGTCCTCGGCTACTTCGTGCCGCTGCTCGGCATCCCGCTGGTCGCGTTCTTCGCGGCCGACGTCGTACTCGGCGAGATCGCCTACCGGCGGGGGCGGCGGACGTACGCGGACGGCGCTACGGCGAAGCGGTGAAGCGCCGCGGCCGGGCGGGGCGGTGAGTACGGTGCCGTACTCACCGCCCCGCGTGACGTCGCCGCTCAGCGGCCGGCGAAGTCGCCCGCCAGTGCGGCGGCGATCCGCAACTGCGCGTCGGCCTCCGCCTGCCGCCCCTGCCGTTCGAGGGTGCGTCCGAGCATCAGCCGGGCGTACTGCTCGGCGGGATCGTGCTCGACGACGATCCGCAGCTCGGCCTCCGCGCGCCGCAGTTGGGCCGAGTGGTAGTAGGCGCGCGCGAGCAGCAGCCGCGGCCCGGTCTGGTCGGGCACCTCCCCGACCAGACCGCCCAGGACGCGTGCCGCGGCGGCGTAGTCCTTGGCCTCGAAGAACATCCGCGCGCGCTCCCAGCGCTCCGCCGGCGTTCCGTGGTCGTAGTACGTCGTGTCCACTCGTGACCTCCTTCGAGTGCTGCAACCACGCAACATGGTTGAACATTCCACCATCGGTGGGGGCGGGCGCCGGGAGGGCCGTGTCCGCCCAGCCACGGTGACGGCCGGCGGACGGTCTGACGCAAGAGCCCGTGCGGGGCTAGGTTGGGCGGCATGAGCAATCTTGATCGTGAGGCGGTTCCCAGCCTGTGCGGCGGCCGCGGCTTCGTGGTGGCGGAGCCCGTGCGGGAACTCCTCAGCCCTCGCCACGTCAGGCTCGGCGAGTCCACCGAGGTCCGCCGCCTGCTGCCCAACCTGGGCAGGCGCATGGTCGGCGCCTGGTGCTTCGTCGACCACTACGGCCCCGACGACATCGCCGACGAGCCCGGCATGCAGGTGCCGCCGCACCCGCACATGGGCCTGCAGACGGTGAGCTGGCTGCACGAGGGCGAGGTGCTGCACCGCGACTCCACCGGCAGCCTGCAGACCATCCGCCCGCGTCAACTGGGCCTGATGACCTCCGGCCGCGCGATCAGCCACTCCGAGGAGAGCCCGCGGTCGCACGCCCGGTACCTGCACGGCGCGCAACTGTGGGTCGCTCTGCCGGACGTCCACCGCCACACCGAGCCGCACTTCGAGTTCCACGCCGACCTGCCGCTCGTCACGGCCCCCGGCTTGAGCGCCACCCTGCTCCTCGGCACCCTCGACGGCACCACCTCACCGGGAACGACGTACACCCCTCTCGTCGGCGCCGACCTGACCCTCACCGGCGGCACGGACGTACGCCTCCCACTGGAGCGGGACTTCGAGTACGCCGTCCTGTCCATGGCCGGCGAGGCGCACGTCGACGGCGTGCCGCTGGTCCCGGGCTCGATGCTCTACCTCGGCTGCGGCCGCGACGAACTGCCGCTGCGCGCCGACTCGGACGCGGGGCTGATGCTGCTGGGCGGCGAGCCGTTCGAGGAGGAGCTGATCATGTTCTGGAACTGGATCGGGCGCTCCCAGGAGGAGATCGAGCAGGCGCGTCGGGACTGGATGGAAGGCTCCCGGTTCGGGGAGGTGAAGGGCTACGACGGTGCTCCGCTGTCCGCACCGGAACTGCCGCCGGTGCCGTTGAAGCCGCGAGGGAGGCTCCGCTGACCTGCGGAAACGCGTCAGTGTGCTCGTTGAGCTGAGCGGCCTGCGCATCGTTGGTCTCCTACAGGTGGGCAGGTGTCCGCCGCATCTGGTGGCCACGGCGGGAACTCATGTTCACCGGCCCCCACCGCGAGAGGCCACTGAGGGACGTCACTGCCTTCTCCTGCTCCGAACAGCCGCTGAGTCCGGCCACCCCGCCGACGAGGCGGACGTCGCGGTCGCCGTCTATGGCTTCGGCACCGACACGACGCCCGTCCGCGGCACCTACCTGATGTGCGCGCACCGCATGATGGCCGACGGGGTGGCCGAACTCGGCCGCCCGGCCCTGTGACGCCCGAGGGCGGCGCCCCTTGCAGGATGCCGCCCTGTGACGTGTACGGTCGCGCCGGGGCGCGTTCGTGTCAGGGGGAGCCGACCGGCGTCCGCTCCTTCGGAGTGAACTCCTCGTCCGACGCGCCCCAGCATTCCACCTCGCCGCGCAGGCCCGGCACCTGGTCCTTTCGGAAGACCGGGTCGAGGCCCTGGCTGCGCTGGGCCATGTAGTCGTCGAGGAGGCGGAAGGCGACCGCGCCGAGGGGGACGATCGCGATCAGGTTGACCAGGACCATCGCGCCCATCGTCACGTCCGCGAGGCTCCAGACCAGCGGGACGGAGCCGATCGCCCCGAGGACGGCGCAGGCGATGACCACGGCGCGGTACGAGTTCATCACGCTCTTGCTGCGGGTGATGAACTGGATGTTGGACTCGCCGTAGTAGTAGTTACCGATCATGGAGCTGAAGGCGACCATGAAGATCACCAGGGTCAGCAGGTGACCGGCCCAGTCGCCGAGTGTGCTGGTGAAGGCGGACTGCGTGACGTCCGCGCCGCCGCGCTCACCGAGGGTCGGGTTCGCGGAAAGGATCACGAAGGCGGTCATGGTGCAGATGACCAGGGTGTCGAAGTAGACGCCCAGGGTCTGGACCAGGCCCTGCTTGACCGGGTGGGTGGTCTCCGCGGACGCGGCGGCGTTCGGGGCGGAACCCATGCCCGCCTCGTTGGAGAACATGCCGCGCCGCACGCCCTGCAGGATCGCCGTACCCACGGCGCCACCCGCGACCTCGCGGAAGCCGAGGGCCCCGCCGATGATGTCGCCGAGCATGCCCGGCACGCTGCCGAGGTTGAGGAGCACGATGACGAGGCCGACCAGCAGATAGAGCCCGGCCATCACCGGGATGATGACCTTGGTGACGGCCGTCAGGCGCTTCACCCCGAAGAACACCGCCAGTGCGAGCAGCACGGCGAGCGCAACGCCCAGGACGGGGTTGAACCAGGAGGCGTCCGAGCCGAAGGAGCCCTTCGTCGCCACCGTGATGGTGTTGGACTGCACCGCGGTCAGCACGAACCCGAACGTCAGCGTGATCAGCACGGCGAAGACCACGCCGAGCCAGCGCATTCCGAGCGCCTTCTGCATGTAGTAGGCCGGGCCGCCTCGGTACGTACCGGGCTCGGTGTCGCGCACCTTGTAAAGCTGGGCCAGGACCGACTCGACGAACGCCGAGGCACCGCCGATCAGGGCCATCATCCACATCCAGAAGACGGCTCCGGGGCCGCCCATGGTGATCGCGGTGGCCACACCGGCGATGTTGCCGGTGCCGATGCGCGCGGCGGCGGAGATGGTGAAGGCGCCGAAGGGGCTGACGCCGGACTGCGGCTTGTCCTTGAAGACCCGGAACATCTCCGGGATCAGGCGGATCTGCACGCCCTTGGAGCGCAATGTGAACCAGACGCCGACGACGGCGACCAGCGGAATCAGCAGATATGTCCAGAAGACGTCGTTGAGATCGACGACCCAGGCTTCCAACGTGCTCATGCGAGTGCTTCCCGGTTCCTCGTAAGTCGGGGAGTCGGCCCGGTTTCCGCATGCGCGTACAGGTCGTGTACGGAACGGACGGTCGGGCCGGGGGACGCGGAGGCAAAGGCTCCGCAAACCCCAGGACTCTAGGCTGACGTCGCCGCCCCTGCCTATGGCTCCTGGAAGTGCTCTACCTCACATGACTCCGACACTGGCGAGAAACCACCGGCCGAAGCCGTCGTCAGAGCTGGTCGCCGATACCCGCTCCGCAGCCGGCCCCCGACGCGGCACCCCCCCGTACTTCCGGTGCCCGGCGGCGAGGGAAGCCTCGGACCGAGGCCCGCACCGTCTGGCGCCGTGGGCAGGGGAGGGCCACGACACGGCAGCGTGCCGGGTGATGGCCATACCGCTGGCGACCCCTTCCGGGCAACCACTCGCACCGCACGGGCAGGGTTCGCCGTCGAAGTCGACGCTGATGTGCCCGAGGTGACCGGCGTTGCCGGTGAGGCCGTGGCGCACCTGGTTGTCGAGGATCAGAACCGGAGCCCACGCCCGTGGACACGACCAGGCACAGTGCGTCCCCGTGGCCCCGTGGCCCCGTGGCCCCGTGGCCCCGTGGCCCCGTGGCCCCGTGCGGCGCCGTGCGGCGCCGTGGCGGTGCTCGGCTGCGGCCATCGCCACCGCGTTGCCCGCCGGCCCGGCGGGCCTGTGCGCCGGCGCCGGATGCGCACGGACGGATTCGACGAGCGGGAAGTCGCGCCGGGCGGGGATGTCGACGGGGCTGACAGATCCGGGACGGGGTGGCAGCCAGGGCGTTCACCACCGATACACGGCGTGGAGGAGTGTGTCCGCGGATTCCCGCGCCGGGTGGTGCGGCGCAGGTGGTGGACGAGAGCGCCGGCCGAAGTGACGAGCGCACCCGCGATCTTGGTTCCCCCGATGTAGAGGGCTGCTATCAGGACATCTTCCGAGGCCGGGACGGCGAGTTGCTGACTACTCATGGTGATGGCCTCCCGAAGGGTGATGTGTACAGCCGGGGCAGGACACCGTCACATCGGAGCACGCTCATGACAACGATGTCCACAGGGATGCGCAACTCCTCCGGATGAGATCTCCAGGGTGGCTCAGATTTAGTCATGGTTTAGTAAATGCGCAGCTCAGTGGCCTGTAAATCAGCAAAATCGATCTAGACCGGTCTATGGACATGGTCGCGAAGTTACGTCTACGTTGAGCGCTCATCAGGCCGGGGTCCTGGTGTTCGATGCGGCGTCCCCCGGAGCCTGAACTCGACAGTTCGCGACGAGAGGCGGCGGGGATGCGGAGAAGTTGGGTGACTCTTGTGGCTGCGATCATGGTGGCGGCCACAGCCTGTAGCGGTCAGGGGGGCGACGAGCGTGGCGGAATCGCCGCTCCGCCGAGTGATCCGGCCAAGGTGTCGGGCGAGATCACGGTGCTGACCAACAGGACGGACCAGATATCCGACGGCACGCTGGAGAAGTACGCCGCGGAGTTCCGCAAGGTGTACCCGGGTGTGAAGGTCAAGTTCGAGGGCCTGACCGACTACGAGGGCGAGACCAAGATCCGGATGAACACCGACAAGTACGGTGACGTCCTGCTGATCCCCAACTCCCTGTCCGTCGAGCAGTACCCCACCTTCTTCGCCCCACTGGGCAAGGCCGACGAACTGTCGGCGAAGTTCGACTACACCGACCACGCCACCGTGGACGGCCAGGTATACGGGCTGGCCAACATCGGTGTGGCCAACGGATTCGTCTACAACAAGGCGGTCTGGACGAAGGCCGGCATCACCGACTGGCCCGCCACGCCGGAGGAGTTCGTCGCGGACCTGGAGACGATCAAGGCGAAGACCGGCGCCGTCCCGTACTACACGAACTACAAGGACGGCTGGCCACTGACCAACTGGACGAACGCCATCGGTTCTCCCGAGTGCGACCCCGGTGCCTACGATGCGCTCGCGACGACCGGCAAGCCCTGGACCGAGGGGTCGGACCTGTACACGATCGACAAGCTGCTCTACACGATCGTCGAGAAGGAACTGATCGAACCCGACCCCACCACGACCAACTGGGAAGACTCCAAGGCGCAGATCGGGACCGGCAAGGTCGCCTCGATGTGGCTCGGTTCCTGGGCGATCTCCCAGATGCGCGCCGCGGCGGAGGCGGCAGGCGAGAACCCCGACGACATCGGGTTCATGCCGTTCCCCGCGCAGAAGGACGGGAAGTTCTGCTCCGTCCTGCGTCCCGACTACCAGTACGCGGTCAACGTCCACTCCGACAAGAAGACCGCCGCCCGCGCGTGGATCGACTGGTACATCACCAAGTCCGGCCAGGCCGCGGCCGAAGGATCCATCTCCTCCGTGAAGGGCGCCCCGCTGCCCGACACGCTGAAGGCGTTCACCGACAACGATGTCACCACGATTCCGCAGCACCAGAAGAACCGTGCCGAGGTCAACGAGATCGATAAGGCGTCGGAGATCGGCATCACCGTGCAGGACTACCGGCAGAAGCTCGTCGACGTCGCTCGCGGCGCGGCCGACGGGGACATGGACAGCTACTTCGACGAGTTGAACGGCAAGTGGTCCGAGGCGCAGCAGACCCTCGGCGGCTGATCGCACCACGGCACGGCGACGACGCTGGAGAACTCGCCCGGGGCATACCGGGACTCCACGTGCCCCCTCGCGCGCCGTGCCGTCGCCGCTCAGTACGCCTGACCGGGAACCGACCACGAGGAACCACGAGATGACCGCTGTCCACAAGACCCGCGCCGCGGCGCACGCCGTCGGCCGGCGAAGTGCTCCGCCTCCCGAGTCCGACGTCGGCCGGCCACGCACCGGCAGGCGCCGCCGTACCGCCGTGCTGACCCCCTGGCTCTTCCTGGCCGCGCCCCTGACGCTGCTGGTGATGTTCACCTACCTCCCGGTGGCCGACATGATCGGTTACAGCTTCACCGACTGGGACGGCGTCAGCCCCACACGCTCCTACGTGGGCGCGGAGAACTACACCGACCTGGTCACGCGGTCCGCCCGGTTCGAGGTCTTCCTCGTGAGCGGCTTCTACCTGGCGGCCTCCGTCGCGCAGATCGCTCTCGCCCTGTACTTCGCGACGGTCCTCAGCTTCGACACCCGGTTCCGCAACCTGTTCAAGGGCCTGCTGTTCTTCCCCTACCTGATCAACGGGGTGGCCGTCGGATTCGTGTTCCTGTACTTCTTCCAGCCCGACGGCACCCTCGACACACTGCTGCGCCTGATCGGCGTGGACGGCAAGCACCTGTGGCTGGGTGACCCGGACCTGGCCAACCCCTCACTCGCCGGAGTGTCGGTGTGGCGCTTCATGGGGCTGAACATGGTCCTGTTCCTCGGCGCCATCCAGTCGATCCCGCCGCACCTGTACGAGGCGGCGCAGTTGGACGGAGCGAACCGCTGGCAGCAGTTCCGGCACGTCATCGCGCCCAGCATCAAGCCCGTCATCAGCCTGAGCTTCATTCTCGCCGTGTCCGGCTCCCTGGCCGTGTTCGAGATCCCCTACATCATGACCGGCGGCGCCAACGGCACAGAGACGTTCGTCATCCAGACGGTCAAGCTCGCCTTCCAGTTCGACAAAGTCGGCCTGGCCTCGGCCTCGGCCGTCGTCCTGCTGGTCCTCATCCTGCTGATCACCTGGGTCCAGCGCCGGCTGATCCCCGAGGAGAGGGTGGAACTCTCGTGACCACCGGCACCACCATCCCCGCCCGGCGTCCGCGCCGCGACCGCGGCGCCTCGTCCCGCACCGCCGCCACCGCGAAGTACCTGTCCCTGCTGCTGGCGTCGGCCGTGGTCCTCGTGCCCCTCGGCGTCGTTGTGCTGACCTCGCTGAAAACGCGGTCGGAGATCGTGAACGACGGCCCGCTGTCGCTGCCCGGCGACTGGTTCAACTTCGCCAACTACGCCACCGCCTTCGAACAGGGCGCGATGCTACAGGCGTTCGGCAACACGGCGCTGATCCTCGTGGTCTCCACCGCCGGGACCGTACTGATCGGCTCGATGACCGCCTACGCCATCGACCGTTTCCGGTTCCGCCTGAAGAAGCTGGTGACGGGCCTCTTCCTGCTGGCTTCGCTGGTCCCCAGCGTGACCACGCAGGTCGCCACCTTCCAGGTGATCGACGACCTGGGCGCCTTCAACACCCGCTGGGCACCCATCTTGCTCTACAGCGGTACCGACATCGTCTCGATCTACATCTTCCTCCAGTTCATCCGATCGATTCCCCTCTCCGTGGACGAGGCCGCGCGCATCGACGGCGCCAACTCCTGGACGATCTACCGGAAGATCATTTTTCCGATGCTGCGGCCGGCCGTCGCCACCGTCGTCATCGTCAAGGGCATCGCCGTCTACAACGACTTCTACGTGCCCTTCCTCTACATGCCCGATCCCGAACTCGGCACCATCTCCACCGCCCTGTTCCGCTTCAAGGGCCCCTTCGGCGCCCAGTGGGAGACCATCTCCGCCGGCGCGATCCTGGTGATCGTCCCCACCTTGATCATCTTCCTGGCGCTGCAGCGCTTCATCTACAGCGGCTTCGCGGCCGGTTCCAGCAAGTGACCCGCCCGCCCACCGCGCCCCGCACCACGTCTCACAAGGAGTCCCGCATGAAGGTCCGCACCCCGATGTCCCAGGGTTGGACGCTGCGTCTGAACACCGACCGTCACACGCCCGAGCAGGCACCCCCGGGGCTGGCCGGGACCGCCGTGCCGGCGCGGGTGCCCGGCTGCGTCCACACCGACCTGATGGCGGCGGGCCTGCTGGCCGACCCGTACCTCGACCGCAACGAGGATGAGGCGTCGTGGGTGGGCCGTGCCGATTGGACCTACGTGACCGAACTGCCCCGGCGGAACGGCGCCTTCGAACGCGCCGACCTGGTCTTCGACGGTCTGGACACGGTCGCGGCCGTCCACGTCGGCGGCCGGCTGCTGGGCCGTACCCGCAACATGCACCGCTCCTACCGGTTCGACGTCACCGAACTGCTGACGGACGGACCCGCGCCGCTCGAGGTCGCCTTCACCTCCGCCTACGTCGAAGCGGAGGAGGTGCGGACAGCGCTGGGGGAGCGGCCCAACTCCTACCCCGAGCCGTTCAACTACGTCCGCAAGATGGCCTGCTCCTTCGGCTGGGACTGGGGCCCCACACTGGTGACGGCCGGCGTGTGGCGCGAAGCTCGGATCGAGCAGTGGTCCACGGCCCGGCTGGCCGCGGTCCGCCCGCACGTCACCGTCGCAGAGGACGGCACCGGCGTCGCCGAGATCGTCGTCGACCTGGACCGCACCGCGACCGGACGTGACCGTGCCCTGCGGCTGGTGGCCGCGGTCGGTGACGCGTCCACGGAGATCGCCGTCGCCCCGGGGGAGCACACCGTCACGATGACGGTACGGGTCCCGGACGCGGCACTGTGGTGGCCGCGCGGCTACGGTGACCAGCCGCTGTACGGCTGCACAGTCGTTCTCGGCGATTGCGACGGCGGCGAAGCTCTGGACACGTGGGAGCGTCGCATCGGCTTCCGCACGATCGAGCTCGACACGTCCGCGGACGAGCACGGAAGCGCCTTCACCCTGCGTGTCAACGGCACTGCCGTCTTCGCCCGGGGCGTGAACTGGATCCCCGACGACGTCTTCCCCACCCGCGTCACCCCCGACCGCTACCGCGCCAGGCTCACCCAGGCCGCCGAGGCGGGCGTGGACCTGGTGCGGGTGTGGGGTGGCGGGATCTACGAGGACCGGGCCTTCTACGACGTGTGCGACGAGATGGGCCTGATGGTCTGGCAGGACTTCCTGTTCGCCTGCGCCGCCTATCCGGAGGAGCAGCCGCTGCGCTCCGAGATCGAGGCCGAGGCCCGGGAGAACGTGGTCCGGCTGATGCCCCACCCGTCGCTGGTCCTGTGGAACGGGAACAACGAGAACCTGTGGGGCTTCGCCGACTGGGAGTGGGAGCAGACCCTGGCCGGCGACTCCTGGGGGGAGGGCTACTACCTCGGCCTGCTGCCGCGCGTCGTGGCGCAGACGGACCCGACTCGCCCGTATTGGGCGGGCAGCCCCTGGTCGGGATCGTGGGACCGCACACCCAACGACCCCGACCACGGAACCGCGCACTCCTGGGAGGTGTGGAACCGGCGCGACTACAGCGACTACCTCGCCACCGTGCCGCGTTTCGTCGCCGAGTTCGGCTGGCAGGCGCCGCCGGCGCTCGCCACACTGGAACGAGCCCTGTCCGAACGGCCGTTGACCGCCGACTCACCCGGCATGCTGCACCACCAGAAGGCGGAGGACGGCAACGGCAAGCTGAACCGGGGACTCGCCCCGCACTTCAGGGAGCCGACCGACTTCGGCACCTGGCACTACCTGACCCAGCTCAACCAGGCGCGGGCCGTCGCCGCGGGCGTCGAGCACTGGCGCTCCCACTGGCCCCGCTGCGCGGGCACGGTCCTGTGGCAGCTCAACGACTGCTGGCCGGTCACCTCCTGGGCGGCGATCGACGGCGACGCCCGGCTCAAGCCCCTCTACTACGAGATGCGCCGGCTCTACGCCGACCGGCTGCTGACGATCCAGGACCGCGACGGCGAACTGGTGCTGGTGGGCTGCAACCAGGGCGCGGCGGTCTGGGACACCACCGCGACGGTCCGCCGGATCGGTGCGGACGGAACGGTGCTGGCGCACGCCGAGGTCGCGCTGAAGGCCGCGGGACGGGAGGTGGCGTCGGCCGGGCTACCGGAGTCGGTCACACAGTTCGGTGACGTGCGCGAGGAGTTCCTCGTCGCCGACACGTGGGGGTCCCCCCGCTCATGGGGGTCCCCCCGCTCGAGCGAAGCCGAGAGTGGGGGAGAAGCCGAGAGTGGGGGAGGCCTTCGCGCCGTGCACTTTCCCTGTGCGGACCGGGAGTTCGCCTACCCCACCGCTTCCTACGAGGTCCGAGTGAGCCCGGACGGCGAGAACGACGCGCTGGTCACGGTCACGGCCGACACGCTCGTACGGGACCTGCTGCTCCAGGCCGACCGTCTGGACGCGCACGCCCGCACCGACCACGGGCGGGTGACGCTCCTGCCCGGCGAGAGCGTGACGTGGCGGGTCAGCGGCTGGCCGCAGCCCGATGCGGAGGCCGCCCGCGCGGCGCTGTTCAGCGTCAACGGAGTCGGAGAAGTCCGTGAATGAGGGAAGGGCACGTCGGCCCGGGCGCGTCACGATCACTGACGTGGCCGCCCGGGCCGGTGTGTCCCGCGGCGCGGTGTCCCTGGCCTTCAACAACCGGCCAGGCGTATCGGAGGCCACGCGTGAACGCATCATGGCGGCCGTGGCCGAGCTGGGCTGGGTGCCGAACCAGGCCGCGATCAAGCTGTCGGGTTCGGCGACCGGCGCGGGGGACACGGTCGGCCTGGTCATCGCCCGCCCCGCGCGGCAGCTCGGGCTCGAACCCTTCTACATGGAGTTCATCTCCGGAGTCGAGTCGGTCCTGGAGGAGCAGGGGTGTTCGCTGCTGCTGCACCTCGTACGGGACACCGACCAGGAGATAGCGGTCCACCGCCAGTGGTGGCAGTCCCGCCGGATCGCCGGCTCCATCCTGGTCGACATCCGGCAGAACGACCCCCGGATCACCGAACTGGCGACGGTCGGGCTGCCGGCCGTCGCGGTCGGCCACCCGTCCCTGACCGGCGACTTCACCTCGGTGTGGACCGATGACGAGGCCGCCGTGCACGAGGCGGTGCGCTACCTCGCCGCCCTCGGACACCGGCGGATCGCACGGGTGGGCGGTCACCCGACGCTTGGCCACACCATGATCCGTACCGCCGCGCTGAACGCGATCGTGGCGGAGCTGGGCCTGGAGCCGGCCCGCAGCGTCACCACCGACTACTCCGGTGAGCAGGGCGCACGAGCCACCCGGTCACTGCTCGCCTCCCGGGAGCGGCCCACGGCGATCGTCTACGACAACGACATCATGGCCGTCGCGGGTCTGTCCGTGGCAGCCGAGATGGGCCTGAGCGTGCCGAAGGACGTCAGCCTGATCGCCTGGGACGACTCCCAGTTGTGCCGGCTCACGCATCCGAACCTGTCCGCGATGAGCCACGACGTCTTCGGCTTCGGTGCCGAGGTCACCCGTCGGCTGTTCGACGTCGTGCACCGCCGCAATCCCCCGTCGGCACCCGCCGCGACCCCCGTCCTGCTGCCCCGAGGCAGCAGCGCGCCCCCGCAGGACACCACCGGCTGACGCAAAGCCACCGGGCCGGTGGCCCGGGCCCGGGCTGCACCCGTGCCCGTGCCCCCCGCCCTGCTCACTTCCGTCACACAGATGTCCTTCTACTCCAACGGCAAGGCCGGCACCGCCTGGATCGACTCGATCACCGCTACGGACTGATCTCACCCCGTCCTGCCGGGCACGGCTCCCCCGAGCCCCCGAGCCCCCGAGGCCTGCCCGGCACGAGCCCGCCGCCCGCGATCGCCGAGGGCGGCCCTTTCCACGTCTCCCGGAGAGACCATGACCGCAATCGCCTCGCCGGCCCCCGTCGTACGCGCCTACTCCTGGGGGTCACGCACCGCGATCCCCGCCCTGCTCGGACAGCGGCCCGACGGGGAACCCCGGGCCGAGCTGCGGTTCGGCGCGCACCACGCCGCTCCGTCACCGCTCACCGGCCGGCCCGGCACCCCGGATCCGGCGGCCGCGATCGCAGTCGTCCCCGTCGGCGATCCGGGAGAGGCGAGCCTCGGGTCGGCTTCGCTGCGTTCCCGCCCGCGGCGCGACTCCCTCGGGGGCATACTCCAGGTGGCCCTGACCGCGCCACGACGCCTGGTGCGCGCCGTCGCCGACGCCCTGCCCGCGCTCGCCGGGTCGCCCGGCTCGTGGAGCTCGACCGCCGCCGCGTACGCCACCGTGGCCGCCGACTTCCCCGACGAACCCGGCCTGCCCGCGGCACTACTGCTCAACCATGTCAGTCGCGGCACAGGGGAAGCCCCGCACGTGGCGGCGGGAGTGCCGCACACCTGTCTGTGGGGGACAGGTGTGGGGTTCCCGGCCAACTCCGACAACGTGCTGCGCTGCGGCCTGACCGATAAACACGTCGTCGTCCCGGCCGGCTCGCCCTGTGCGGTGTCCGGTGCGGGAGCGCTGCTCTACCGGGCCCGGGACACCCCGGACGGCGTCTCGTGAGGCTCACATCCCGGGTCTGGGGCGAAGGCCCCCGCACAGCCGTACTGGTGCACGGCATCATGTCCGACTCACGCGGCTGGAGTCGCGTCGCCCCGGCGATCGCCGAGCACGGTTACCGGGTCGTCGCCGTGGATCTGCCGGGCCACGGAGCCAGCGGGCCCGCCCCGGTCTACACACCCACCGCACTCGCCGCCGACCTGCTCGACACCTTGCTCGTGACGCCCGACCTCGCCATCGGTCACTCACTGGGCTCGGCCGCGCTGCTGCTCGCCGTACCGCGACTGCGCTGCGCCCGCGCCGTCCACTGCGACCCCGCCTGGGTGCCCCGAAAACGGGACCTGGACGCCTTGCGCGCCGGCAAACACGCCACCTGGCGGGAGCTGCGTACGGCCCACCCCCGCTGGCACGACGACGACATCACCGACGAGCAGCGGGCGCTCGCCACCTGGGACCCCGCGTCCGTCACCGCGCTCCAGCACCTGCCCGGCCTGCCGGACGCCCCCGTTGTCCCCTCGCTCGTCCTGCTCGCCGGTCCCAGTGACCGGATCTCGCCGGCCCAGGCCTCGGCACTGAGCCGCCGCGGCTGGCACGTACGCACGGTGGACGGTGCTGGGCACACCGTCCACCGTGATGATCCAGCCGGGTTCCTCCGGGCGCTTCACGGCTGGCTGTGACCGGCGCACCCCCGGCAGGCTCAGCCGCGCAGCGCTCGCGCCGGGCGTCAGGGCAGCACGACCTCACCCTGGTTCAGCACACGGGGGTGGAAGTACGCCGCCTGGATCTCGGCGTTGGTGTTGTTCCCGCGCAGATGCTCGGACCACATCATGAACCACGCCCACCGGGTCTGGCTGTCCAGCAGGGCAGCGGTCGGCATCTTGCCGATCTCCGCGATGGCCATCGGCTTCGTGCCCGCGATGGTGCGCATCTGCTGGTAGTCGGCGGAACTGGGGTGGCTCTTGTACCAGACGTCCAGCGATACGACATCCACGTACTGATTCCCCGGGTAGTAGTCGCCCCACCCGCCCGCCGGATTGTCCTGCACGTTCCAGACCCAGATCAGATTGTCCAGACCCTTCGTCCCGGCGAGGTAGTCGCGAGTGATCTGGTAGAGGCGCGCACTGCCGTTCGACCCGGGGCGGTTTCCCCACCAGTTCCACGATTCGTTCATTTCGTGCAGCGGCCGGAAGAGGACCGGAACACCTGCGTTCCTCAACTGCTGGAGATAGGGGACGACCTCGTCGAGGCGACGCTTCCAGGCGTTGTTCAGAACGCTTCCCTCGGCGAGGATCTGCGAGAACTCCGCATTCGTTATGTTCGACTTCACACCGCCCTCGAAGGCGCAGGTGCTGCCGCCGGTAGGCGGACAGACGTGCCAGGTGAGACTGACCAGGGAGCCGTTCGCCCACTCCGTCTTCGCCTGGTCGATCACGCGCTGGCGGTTGGCCACGTCCGTGGCGCCGAACATCAGGTCGCCGCCCCACAGGCCGGGATACTGGCCTGTCACGTCCTTGACCTGTTGCGTGTACTGCCCGGGTGCGGAAGCCGGCTCCTTGTTGTGCTGACCGGAAACGATGTGGTTGCCGGAAATGGAGCGAAGATAGTTCAACACCGTCTGCTTGGGGGTGGGGGGAAAGGCCTGTGCGGATTCCGTCGCAGGCCAGAAGAGGATTGCTGCGGCGACTGCCGCGACGACCGCAATGAAGGCGACACGGTGTCGTATTCTTCTCATCGGCATTCCAGCTTTCATCGTCGAACGGAATTCGCTTCGCCATCAAGGTGGCCGCTGCGGAGGCAGTCGTCAATGGGCTGGATCGCCTTCGACAACCAGCTTGCCAGATCTTTTACTTAACGTTTCCTGAACGCCGCCGAGAAGGTGGCTGCTTATACCCCTTGTGCGTTTCTGGTGTTCACGCCGTGCATCCATCATTCTTGTCGCTCGCATGACGCTCGGTTCGTGAGACTGAAGCGGGGCCGCGGCGGCGGCTCCCGGGCCGCCCGGCCGCGGACGCCCAGGACGTCACCCGCACGGACTCGGTGCGCGGCACGTCCCGGGTGCTTCGATCCGCTTCAGCCGCCGATGGGCGTGGCCCCTGAGGGAGCCGGGACCAGTCGGTACCCGCCGTCCTCGCGTCGCACGTGTCCGGCGGTCGGCTGCGGGAAATGGCTTCCGAGCAGGAGAGCCGACGTACCGGCCAGTGAGTCGAGCACCTGGTTCCGGGTCCTGGCCGCGAGTTCGGGAGCGATGTCCACACAGCTACTGAGCTCCGGATGCGCCATCTGGACCGGGTGGTGGATGCTGTCGCCGGTGACCAGTGCGGTCTCGCCACGGCTGCTCAGTTCCACCGCTACCTGCCCCGGCGTGTGGCCGGGGGTGGGAAGCAGACGGATGCCCGGCGCGACGTCCGTGCCCTCGTCCGCGACATCGATGAGGTCGAACAGACCTGCTTCCCGGACGGGATGGACCGAGTCCCGGAACATCTGCCGACGTGCCTCCTCCATGTCGACACCCGCCCAGTAGTCCCACTCGGTACGCGAGGCGAGATAGCGCGCGTTCGGGAAGGTGGGCACCCAGGCGTCGCCCTCGGCACGCGTGTTCCATCCCACGTGGTCGGCGTGGAGGTGGGTCAGGACCACGACGTCAACGCTCTCCGGCGCGAAGCCCGCCGCCCGTAGCCGTGCTTCGTAGTCGCTGTTCAGGTTGTGCCAGGCGGGGTTGGCGCGCCGCTTCCCGTTTCCGATGCCGGTGTCCACCAGCACCCGCATCCCGTCCACCTCGACGGCGAAGCTGTGACTCGCCAGGCGCAGGACGCCTTGTCCGTCGGCGAATTCGGGGCTCAGCCAGGGAGTCCGGCTCACGAGGTCGGTGGTCGCCCCGGGCAGCAGCCACGGGCCGGTCCCGGCAGGCAGAACCACTTCGTCGATGCGTCGTACGGTGTGGTCGCCCACCGTCCACGAGGGGGCGGGGGAAGTGGTGGACTCGGTCGTCTTCGATGAGGTGAACACGGCGGCTTTCCTTACCTGTTATGGGTCGCGAGGAGGGAGATGTCTGGTGCGGGTGTGCCGGGCGAGGCGGATGTGTAGTTGCGCGTTGCCGGGCCGGAGTGGGTGTCCGGGGACGGTGACCGTCGCCGGCCACGCAGCGTCGCGCTCTGCGTCGCGACTGCGACGGTCGCCAGTACGGCCACGCAGCAGGCGTAGGCCAGTGCCGCCGCACGCAGTCCGAAGCCGGCGGCGAGGGCGCCGGCGCCGATGGCGGGCAGACTCATCGCCAGGTAGCTGAGTACGTAATAGGAGGCGAGCGTGCCGCCCTTCTCCCAGGCCGGAACCGAGTCGACGACCGCGCGCAGCGCACCCTGGGATACGGCTCCGAAACCGAACCCGGCCAGCGCCGCCCCGGCGAAGAGAAGTACGGGGCCGGCGAGATGGAGGGCGCCCAGGGTCAGGACGGCCGCCGGAATCACCGCGCAGCTCCCCACAAGAGCGGAGACGTCGGCACGCATCCTGCGCGTGAAGTACACCGTCGGGGCGGCGACGGCCGTCATCGTGAAGAAGACCATGCCGCCCGCGTGATCGGGTCCGTCGGGGGAGATGAGCCGTGTGAAGCCCGGCCCCAGGGACGAGTAGAAGCCGCCGAGTGCCCAGACGGCGACGACGCCGGCGCCGTTGAGCAGGAGAGCGTGGGCGGCCGCCGGCGGCAGCGCCAGGTGGGGCCGCGTCGAGCGCAGTGCTCCGGGACGGCGGCGGACGGTCTCGGGCGTCAAGACGAGGGCGATGGCCTGCGCGGCGAACACGGCGATCAGGACCGCGTACACCGTGATCGTCGGAACGGGGGCGAAGCGCACCAGGAGGGTGGCCGCCAGGACGCCGGCCGCCATGCCCGTCACCGGCGCGATGCTGTTGGCCAGAGCGGGGAGACCCGGCCGGGCGGGGTCGCCCAGGTCGACGAGGGCCGCGCCCGCCGCGCCGGTCGCCGCGCCGGTCGCGATGCCCTGCAGCACGCGGGCGCCGATCAGGGCGGTCAGGCCGCCGGCCGTCGCGAACAGTGCCATGGAGGCGACCTGGACCGCGAGCGCGCCCAGGAGCACGGGGCGGCGTCCGACGTGGTCGGAAAGGGTTCCGGTGGTCAGGAGTGCGATCAGGAGCGCCAGGGCGTAGGCGCTGAAGACCACGGTGATGTCGAGGGCCGACAACTGCCACTGAGCCTGGTAGCGGGGGTACAGCGGCGTCGGCGCGCTGGACGCGGCGAGCAGCGCGATCAGGATCGAGACGTGCAAGGCGAACGGCAGGCGTCCGGATGTGGAGGTGCGGGGAGACACGAGGCCCGCGGAGACACTCTGCATGAGGGCCCTTCCCGGGTAAAAGCAATTGGTTTGCTTTAAGTCACCGTAGGCCCTACGGTCGACTAAAGCAAACGATTCGCGTTTGCGGCGATCGAGGGGCCGGGCCAATCCCGGCCCGTCGCGCCGCACAGATCCGGAAGGACACCATGACCAGCGAACTCAGCCCCCAAGAGGCAGCCCGAGGGGCGCTGCGGGCGGGACTCCCCCTCCGGGAAGGCCGACACGAAGAAGTGGCCGTGACGGCCAACTACATCCACTCCGTGATCAGCACGTTGCGCGAGCTCGACTTCGGCGACACCCCTCCCGCCTCCTCCTACCGCGCCGGACAGGGGAATGCCTGATGCAACCGTTTGAGCTGTCGTTGACCGAAGCCTCCCGTGCGGTGCGCGCACAGGAGCTGTCCCCCGTCGAACTCACCGAATCGGTGCTCGCCCGTATCGCCGCCGTCGAAGGACGGCTGGGCGCCTACGTCACCGTCGCCGCCGACGCGGCCCTGGCCGCAGCGACCCGCGCCGAACGGGAGATCTCCGGCAGTGGACCGCGCGGGCCGCTGCACGGGATCCCCATGGCGCTCAAGGATCTGATCGACGCGGAGGGGATGCCGACCACGGCGAGCTCGCACGTCCGGGCAGGCCACGTGGCGGAACACGACAGCCGGGTGGCCGAACGGCTCGGCGCCGCCGGGGCCGTCCTCCTGGGCAAGACGCACACGCATGAGTTCGCCTACGGCCTCACCACTCCGCAGACGAACAACGCCTGGGACCACAGCCGGGTCGCGGGCGGGTCGAGCGGCGGTTCGGCGGTGGCTGTCGCCGCCGGCGGGGCGACGTTCGCCATGGGCACGGACACGGGCGGTTCCATCCGCGTCCCCGCGGCCCTGAACGGCGTGGTGGGCCTCAAGCCGACCTACGGCCTGGTCCCCCGCACAGGCGTGACCTCGCTGTCCTGGTCCCTGGACCACGTGGGCCCTGTCACCCGCACCGTCCAGGACGCGGCGCTGGTGCTGTCGGCGACCGCCTGCCACGACCCGCGCGACCCGGCGAGCGTGGCCGGCCCCGTGCCGGACCGCTTCCCGGGAGGCGATCTGCGAGGACTGAAGGTCGGCGTACCGCGGAACCACTACTTCGACCGGGTCACGCCCGAGGTCGAGGAGTCCGTACGCGGCGCGATCGAGCGGCTGGCGGAGCTCGGGGCGGAGCTCGTCGACGTCGAGATCCCGATGGCGCGTTACATCCAGGCCGTCCAGTGGGGGCTGATGGTCCCCGAGGCCACCGCGTACCACGAGCGGTCGCTGCGGGCCGTCCCCGACCTGTACGCGGCGGACGTCCGCATCCTGCTGGAGGCCGGTGAACTCACCTCTGCGGGCGATTACCTCCGCGCCCAGCGGGCCCGCACCATGATGAGGGACGCCTGGGCCCGCATGTTCGACGGAGTCGACGTCCTCGCCGCGCCGACGGTGCCGATGACCGCCGCCGAGGCGGGGAGGGAAGCCGTCGAGTGGGCCGATGGCACGACCGAGGCCGTGTCGGACAGCTACGTCCGCCTCTGTGCACCCGCCAACATCACCGGCGTCCCGGCCCTCACCCTGCCGGTCGGTCACGACCGCGCCGGACTGCCGATCGGTATGCAGCTGATGGCGCGCCCCTTCCGCGACGCGACGGTGCTCCGTGTCGGCCGGGTCTACGAGGAGTCGGTGGCCGGCGCGGGGCGGCTCGCTCCCGTCGCTGCCTGAGGGAAGGCGGACGTTCGCGTGGTCATGCGGTCGCGTCTCGTCGCAGGGGCGTGAGTCGTGCCCGGGCGCCCGGACATGGCGCCCTGCGGGTCGCCGGCACCGGCCACCGCCTAGAAGCAACGGATTCGCGTTAAGGTGGATCGCATGAGTCCCAAGCCCATGGCCCGTCCCGGCGGGCGCAGCGCACGCGTACAGGAGTCCGTTCATGCGGCGGTACGTGAACTCGTGGAGGAGGCGGGCCGCGACGCGCTCACGGTCCCGATGGTGGCCACTCGGGCGGGCGTGACCCCCTCCACGATCTACCGTCGCTGGGGCGACCTGCAAGAACTCCTGTCCGACGTGGCCGTCGAACGACTGCGCCCGGAAACGGGCCCGGCCGATCTCGGAAACCTGCGAGCCGATCTCGACGCGTGGGCGGAACAGTTCCTCGACGAGATGGCCTCGCCGTCCGGCCGCGCCTACATCCGGGACGCCCTGCTCGGCGACCCCGACGGCACCAACGCCGGTCGGTGTTCGGCGTATGCCGCCGAGCAGATCGACGCCGTGTTGGCCCGTGCGGTGCGGCGGGGGGAGCCGGTGCCCGAGACGGAACTGCTGATCGACCGTGTCGTGGCGCCGATCATGTACCGCATCCTCTTCCGCCCTGGCCGACTGGACGCCGCATACGCGCGCGAGCTCGTGACGAACGCCCTGTGCGCCCCGCGGACCGCGGCCGGCGCCTGACCCGCCCGGGCCGCCGCCCCGAATCGGGTGCGTACCGCTCGCCGGAGGCGAGGTGCCTCCGTATCCGCCGCCGGACGACAGCCTGATCAACTGGCACTGTGGGGCGGCGCCGACCCGGTCGGTGCACCGATCGCGAGGGTCGCCGCCACCACGGCGGCGACCCGGGACCATCAACGATGTCGTCCTGGAGGGGCCGGAGCAGCCGCACCGTAGGCCGTCATCGATTCGCCCCTTCGTTTGTGGCGGGTCCGGTCAGGTGCGGGTCCAGCGTTGGTTGCTGCCGTTCGAGCAGGAGTAGAGCTGGATCAGGGTTCCGTTGGCGGTGCCGCCTGCGACGGCGTCGAGGCAGAGGCCGGACTGGACTCCGACGATGGACCCGTCGGAGTTGAGGCGCCATTTCTGGTTGTCGCCACCCCAGCAGCCGTAGATCTGGACTTTGGATCCGTTGCCGGTGCCGGCGGCGTCCAGGCACTTGTTGCCGTAGACCCTGAGCTCGCCGGCGTCGGTGTACGTCCACTGCTGGTTGGTGCCGCTGTGGCAGTCCCACAGGTGGAGCTGGGTGCCGTCGGTGGTGCTGGTGCCGGGTACGTCCAGGCAGCGTCCCGAACCGACGCCCTTGATCTGCCCGGAGTCCGCAGGGGGCGTGGTGGAGCCGCCGTTGAGTGCGTTGAGGACGGAGGTGTAGGCGGACTTCTTGCTGCCGTCGTTGTTGAACAGCAGCGGCGTCTGCTCGGATCGCCAGGAGTCGCTGTCGCGCACACCCCAGACGGTGACGCCGAGGCAGCGCGAGACGGCCAGGCAGTCGTTGACCACGTTGGCGTAGGTCGTGGGCGAGGCGCCCTGGATGTCGAGTTCGGTGATGGCCACGTCGACGCCGAGGGCGGCGAAGTTCTCCAGGGTGGTGCGGAAGTTGCTGTTGTAGGGACTGCCGCTGTTGAAGTGCGACTGGAAGCCGACACAGTCGATCGGCACGCCGCGCTGCTTGAAGTCCCGCACCATGTTGTACATGGCCTGGGTCTTGGCCCAGGTCCAGTTCTCGACGTTGTAGTCGTTGTAGCAGAGCTTGGCGGACGGGTCGGCGGCGCGCGCGGTGCGGAAGGCGACCTCGATCCAGTCGTTGCCGGTGCGCTGCAGGTTGGAGTCCCGCCGGGCTCCCGAACCGCCGTCGGCGAAGGCCTCGTTCACGACGTCCCACTGCGTGATCTTGCCCTTGTAGTGGGCCATCACGCCGTTGATGTGGTCGATCATCGCCTGGCGCAGTGCGCTGCCGCTGAGGCTCTGCATCCAGCCGGGCTGCTGGGAGTGCCAGGCCAGGGTGTGACCGCGCACCTCCTTGCCGTTCTGCACCGCCCAGTTGTAGACGCGGTCGGCGGCGCTGAAGTCGAACCGGCCCCGCTGCGGTTCGGTGGCGTCGATCTTCATCTCGTTCTCGGCCGTCACCGAGTTGAACTCACGGTTGGCGATCGACGTGTACGTCGAGTCGCCCAGCCTGCCCGAGGCGATGGCGACGCCGAAGTAGCGGCCGCTCTGCGCCGCCGCTGCGCCGAGCGTGCTCTCGGCGGCGTGTGCGGTCGGTGGCGTGGCCAGTGCGGTGACCGTACCGAGGGCGCCGACGACCAGCGCCAACAGCAGGCCGCGGATCTTCCGGCGGACGACGGGTCTGGGAAGGGCATACGAGCCCATGACTGTGCCTCCAAGGTGGAAATCACGGAAGGATCGAAGCGCGGGGGATCGCGTCGTCCGCTCCCATTCGGCAGACGAACGGATGGACGGACGAACGGATGGACGGACGGACCGATGGACGGACGGGGCGGGCCGGAGCCCGGGCACCACGGAATCACCGGACACCGCGGTCATGGGACGGGACGATCTTTTGGACTGCCCGAGGCCGTGCGGTTCGACATATCGAGCTGTGGCCGGTTTCTCAGACAGGAATGATTGAGGTAATAACGATGATCGTCAATACTCCCCGCGAGAAAAGTTTCTGTCATGTGCTCGAAATTTTCGACGCTCTGGTGAATCGGCCAATCCCGGCGTCGCCATCGGTGGGGGTCGTAGGGTTGCCCCGCGCATCGGTGCCCTGAGTGCGAAGGGTGGTGGATTCCGCCGCCTCTGCGCGACGCGGCCGGTGTGACGTGCGACGTTTCGCGCATGTGTTCTCGCGAATGTTTCGGTGTCGATAGCGATGCATGCGAGAGGTATTGACGCCGTTCACTGACTCCCTATCATTCAGGTTGCTCGACGCTTCGACTCTCGTTCGATATCACGAACGCGTCGAAGTCGCTCCGTCGCACAGCAGGGCAACTCCGGGTCGCACCGCTCGAAAGTGGATCGCAGGGAGTCGTGTCGCATGCGTATGTCATGGCTTCGCCAATCTTTGTCCTCGCCCTCTTCGGCCGTGCCACCCGGTCGCCAGGCACTCGGCGGGACCGGCCGGCGCCGCAGCCGCCGCACCACACCGACAGTCCGGGCAAGCCCTGACAAGGCCGACCGGAACCGCCCACTCAAGGTTGAGGAAGTCCCCATGCACAGAGGAAGTTTCAGCCGCAGGCATCCGTCCGCGGTGCTCGCCGCCGTGGTCGCGGCCCTGGCCGCGCTGGCGGCGATGCTCGTCACCACTCCGGCCCAGGCGGCCACCAGTGGCGCCTTGCGCGGTGCCGGTTCGGGGCGGTGTCTCGATGTGCCGGGCGCCAGTCAGACCAACGGCACTTACCTGCAGATCTACGACTGCTGGAACGGAACCAACCAGCAGTGGACGTTGACGGACGCCGACCAGCTAACCGTGTACGGCAACAAGTGCCTGGATGTTCCGGGCCACGCCACCACGGCCGGTACCCGGGTACAGATCTGGAGTTGCAGCGGTGCGGCGAACCAGCAGTGGCGGGTGAACGCGGACGGCACGGTCGTCGGTGTGGAGTCCGGGCTGTGCCTCGACGTGAAGGACAACGGTACGGCCAACGGCACGGCGGTGCAGCTCTGGACGTGCAACGGCGGCAGCAACCAGAAGTGGACCGGTCTGACCGGGACGCCGCCGACGGACGGCCCGTGTTCCCTTCCGTCGACGTACCGCTGGACGTCGACGGGCGTGCTGGCACAGCCGGCGAACGGGTGGGCCGCGGTGAAGGACTTCACCACCGTGACGCACAACGGCAAGCATCTGGTCTACGCGTCCAACTTCTCGGGATCGTCGTACGGCTCGATGGTGTTCAGTCCCTTCACGAACTGGTCGGACATGGCGGCGGCCGACCAGACCGGTATGAGTCAGGCCGCGGTGGCGCCCACGCTGTTCTACTTCGCGCCCAGGAACATCTGGGTGCTGGCCTACCAGTGGGGTCCGGCGGCCTTCATGTACCGCACGTCGAGCGACCCCACCAACCCCAACGGCTGGTCCTCCGCGCAGCCGCTGTTCACCGGGAGCATCTCCGGCTCCGACACCGGTCCGATCGACCAGACCCTGATCGCCGACGGCCAGAACATGTACCTGTTCTTCGCCGGTGACAACGGCAAGATCTACCGGGCGAGCATGCCGATCGGGAACTTCCCGGGCAACTTCGGCTCGTCGTACACGACGATCATGAGCGACACGAAGGCCAACCTCTTCGAGGGCGTACAGGTATACAAGGTCCAGGGCCAGGACCAGTACCTCATGATCGTCGAGGCGATGGGTGCGAACGGGCGCTACTTCCGCTCCTTCACGGCCTCCAGCCTGAGCGGCTCGTGGACCCCGCAGGCCGCCAGCGAGAGCAACCCCTTCGCGGGCAAGGCCAACAGCGGCGCCACCTGGACCAACGACATCAGCCACGGTGACCTGGTCCGCGACAACCCTGACCAGACCATGACCATCGACCCCTGCAACCTGCAGTTCCTCTACCAGGGCAAGGACCCCAACGCGGGCGGCGAATACAACCGGCTGCCGTGGCGGCCGGGCGTCCTCACCCTGCAACGCTGACCTTCCCGGTTCACGGTGACCGTGGTGTGGTGCGGTCCGCAGGCGTGCGGGTGAGCGGCTCACGGCGGATCGGTTCCACCTGCTGACCGACACCACCGCTTCGAGGAACCCCAGCCGTGCGGCGGCCGGGGTTCCTCTCGCCATCCCACTCGAGGAGGGCGTGCCGGCCACCGTGCGCCGCCACGACGCCGGCACCCTCACCTCCACCCGCTCTCCGGAGGCCGGCTCTCCGGTCGCTGCCGCGAGAACGCCACCGGGGCGTGCGGTAGAGAACGAGGTGTTCGTGGTGGAGCACGCCGTCCCGGATGTCGCCCGTGGCCGTGAAACCGGTGTCGTCGACGTAATCGAGGTGGTCGCCGGTCACCGTGTACCGGCCGGCGTACGCACTGTGCCGGTCTCCCCGGGCCTCGTCGTAGCGTCCGTCCGGCGGCAGCTCCTGACGGATGTGACCGTCCGCGGTGACCCACCTGCCGACCACGTCGGCGTTCTCGCGGATCCGGTCGCTACGCAGCAACGACCGCGGTCGACGTGGTCCGGGGGTTCACGCCGCCCAGTGCCCGGGCCGCTGGAGGGCCGCCGGGATTCTGGTCGCCGAGTCACCCCGGGCGGCGTTGAGCTGCGGCTGCGTGAGGAAGAGGGCTCCCGTCAGGTCCGCCCCGCACAGGTTCGTGTCCCGCAGGTCCGCTCCGATGAGATCCGCTCCCCGAAGGTCCGCGCCGGACAGGTCGGCGGCGATCAGGCAGGCGCCGCGCATGCCGGCGCCGCGCAGCTTGGCGTTCCGCATCCGCTTGCCCATGAGGTCGGCGCCACGGTGGTCCTTCTTGCGGCCGGGCACTTCGGCGCGGGCAAGCTCGCTGGCCCGCAGCAGCAGGACGTTCACTTCCCCGCGCAACGCCGTCGTGTCGACCGCGAGCAGCGACTCGGCCGTGTCCCGGGTCATCGCGTCGATCCGGTCGTGGGCGCGACGCAGAGCGCGGCGTACGGGCCGGGCGGCCGGGAGGTCCATGGCCTCGGCGGTGTACCGCAGCAGCTCGTGCAGGTGCCGCATGACCGGGAAGACCTCGTACATCGTGCGGGCCGACGCCGGTTCCTCACGCCAGCTACGGCCTGCGAAAGTCACCTGGGAGACCTTCTGCCCGGCCCCGAAGCAGTCGAAGACCGTGCAACCGTTGTAACCGCTGTCTCGCAGCCGCTCGTGGATACCGCAGCCAAAGTCCTGCCGGAGGTTGCCGCACGGGGTGCCGGCGGCCTTGTTCGCGGCGAAGTCCGTCGAGCGGGCGAAGGGCAGAGCCACGCAGCACAGTCCGAAGCAGTTCCCGCAGTCGGCCTGCAGGTCGGGGTCGGCGGCGTTCGGGGCGTGCTGGGACAAGGCGGTTGCTCTCCTGGTGAGACGGGGCCCGGTGGACCGCTGCGGAACCCCCTGCGATGTCCGGCCCTGCGCGGGGGAAGGCAGCCTCCCATACTATCCGGCCGCACCCTGCGTCTCGAGCCTCGGCTCGTACGGTGGGCCCGCGGCGCCGGCGGGTGCGGACCGGACCGGAGGGCCGGGCGCCGCGCTGGGAGCAGCGCGTTCCGCCGCGACGGGGCGTGCCTGACGACCCGGTCAGCGGCCGTGGAGCCGGAGCCACTGTGGCCGGTGGGAGGCCGCCGGGCGGTGTCCTGCCGTCTCGCCCGTCGTGCTGCTGCCGCCCTCGTCCTCCATCCGGCCGGCCAGTTCGTCGCGCTCGGCGGCGGCTCGCCTGGCGGTGTCCCGGTCCCTGCGGCGCCTCTTGCCGCGGTGGCGCGCCAGCACCGTTCCGGCCAGGAGCATCCACATTCCCAGGCCGAAGATCAAGGTCAGCGCGATACCGCCGAGGAACGCCCCGAGTGTGCTGATCGTGAATGGCTCGCTCCCCAGCAGCGACACCGTGTAGTCCGGACCGCCGGACAGGTTGTCCGCGATCAGCAGCCCCGCGAAGGCGGCGGCGCCCGCCATGAGCAGGAGACCCAGCACCAGCATGGTTCTCACCTCGTTGCACGTGGAGATACTCCGCACGGGTTGCCAGGGAGAACGGGATAAAACGCGCCTGCCGGGCCCTGCCGTACCGTGCCGGCGTCGAGGAGCTCCGCAGCCGGGAATCCCCGGAGCCGGTCGTGCGGACCGGGTCAGGGGCGCAGGCCGTAGCAGTGGAAGGACGGATCGAGCTCGTGGACATCGACCCTCGACCAGCCGGTGGTGAGGAGTTCCACGTCGGGGGCGTCGCAGTCCCAGGACCTGGGGGCTCCCCGGGCGGGGTCGTGCACGGAGGTGACCACCCAGAAGACGCCGCCGGGTGCCAGGAGAGCGCGCACGCGGGAGAGGAAGCCGGGTTTGTCGGCGGCCCAGCGGTAGACGAGCCGGCAGGTGATGACGGCGAACGCGGGGTGGGGGAGTCCAGCGGCGTCGTCGGCGTCGAAGTCGAAGACCCGGATGTCCGCGGCCGGATGCCGAGTGCGGGCCAAGGCCACGGCGGTGGGGGAGCAGTCGACGCCGACCGACCGGTAGCCGAGTGCGGCGAGGTGCGCGGTGAGCGCTCCCTCGCCGCAGCCGATGTCCAGTGCGGGCCGGCCGCGGCCGGTGCCCAGGTGCCGGCCCAGAGCTTCGGTCTCCGTGCGGTCGATGGCCCGGAAGCGCCTGCCCCGCTGCCACACCGGCTCCCAGTACGAAGCGGCGCCCCGGGCCGGATACGGCGGTGTGGCGGGGCTCATTCCGAGGGAGCCATTTCGTCTTTTCCGGGCACCGGCGCCGGCTCCTCTGCTCCGGGCGATTCCCGGCGGGTTCGAAGTGGTGACAGGAACATACGGAGAATGTTCAGTGTCGTGCCGGCATCACCGCCCCGCAAGGCGATTTCGCGCCACCGGGAATTCCGGGTCCGGTTCGAAAGGGCTCACCGGTGCCGAGTTCTGCGCGGGCACCGGTAAGCCTTTTCGGCGGGCGTCAGGCGCCGAGGTCGTACAGGACGAACTCCTCCCAGGAACCGGTGATCTCGGTGGAACGGGCGCGCAGCGCGTACTGGAGCGATCCGGTGTAGCCGTTCTCCATGGTCACGAAGAGCCCGTTCAGCGTGGACTGGAGTGCCCAGCGGTCCAGGTCCTCGTTGTAGTACATGATGAACCGCTCCCAGCCGCCCACGCTCGTGGAGCGGGCGCGCAACACGTTCTGCGCGCTGCCGGTGAAGTTCTTCTCCACCGCCACGTAGCGGTTGTTGGCCAGGGACTTCAGGGTGTACGTCTGGCTGGCCTCGTCCCACTCGAAGGCGAAGCTCTCCCAGGATCCGCCGAATTCCTCCGAACGGGCCCTCAGGGCACCGGTGTTGGGGGCGGCGTAATTGACCTCGGTGGCCACGAAGCGGCCGTTGCGGACCGACTGCATGGCCAGCAGTTCGGGCTCCGCCTCCGCGGCGAGGGCGGCGTCCGGGGCGGCGAGCGGGGCCCGCCGGGCGTCGCTCTCCTCGGTGATCCGCGCCAGGTCGCCCGCGTCCACCGCCTCCCATCCGGCGGGCACGGCGGCCGGCCGGTCGGCACCCGGGGCGGCTCCGGCCGCGGGGGCGACCAGGGCGGAGGTCGCCAGCAGGGCGCTCAGGGACAGAAGTACGGAGGTCACACGTCTCACGAGAATTCCTCAGCTTTCGTCGAACGAATGCCGGGGATGGCGAGACACATGGGCTCGCCACGGGGTCTGATCGACCTCTCGAGATACTCGAATACTCGAGGCAGGAACAGCACCTGCCGTTCCCCCGATTTTCTCCGCACCCCCGACGACTGCGGTCGGTGCCCCTCCCCGGGCACGTCGGCAGCCGCTGCGCCAACTCGGCGAAGCGGTTTCAGCATAGTGATGTGACGTGTGTTTCGGCAGTGATTCGGCGTTGATTCGGCGAAAGTTGAACGGAATTACGCTGCATGACGGATTCCGTGGTTTCCCGTTAATGCCGGTGATGCTCGCCGTTACCGTCGCGGTCATGTGGCGCGCTGTGGCCTCACCGGCTCCGGCGCGTGATCCCGTCGACGACGAATCCGATCCCGATGCCGAGCATCCAGGTGTCCTTCGCCAGGGCCGTGCCCTCCTGTGTGGGGCGCAGGCTGCCCTCCTCGCGCATGCCGGGTGTGCGCAGGTACAGACCCACCAGCCCGGCCGAGAAGGCGGTCAGGCCGATGCCCGCCACGGCCGTCGGCACGACCGGCAGGAGCAGTGCGGCGCCGAGCGCCGTCTCACCGGCGGAGAGCAGCCTGGCGAAGGTCTGGGGCTGCATCCTGTCGAGGAACGGATAGGCGTTCTTCGCCATTCCGTGCAGCATGGCGGCCGTCTGCTCATCGGCCCCGCGCTTGGACAGCCCGGAGTTGAGGATGAAGGCCCCGGTGGCCAGTCGTGGGGCGACATGCCTGAGTTCGACGGGCAGGCGCATGAGAACTCCTAGTGGCGTTTCCTGGAGACGCTCGCCAGCCTAGGGCGCGCCAGGGCGCCCCGCAGGGCGGGAGAGGAGGGACTGCGCCGTTCGGGGCACGGCGCTCCTCGCCGCGTACGCCCGGGTCAGTACGCGCGGTTACTCCCGTCGCCGGACGTCTTCACGGCCGTCGCCCGGCAGCGTGGGTGGGGTGAAACTCAGCCGTCCCGCACGCCGGGCCTCCCTCGTCGTCCATGTCGTCGCCTCCGCCGGCTGGCTCGGTCTCTCGCTCGGCCTGCTGGCGCTCGGTGTCACCGCCGCCACCACCGCCTCCCCGGTGACCGTGGAGGCCAGTGTCCGTGGCATGAAGCTCTTCGCCGACTGGCTCCTGCTGCCCCTCGCCTTCCTCACCCTGTCGAGCGGTGTGGTGCTGGCCCTGGGCACCCCGTGGGGGCTGGCCCGGCACCGGTGGGTGTACACGAAGTTCTGGCTGACGCTGGCCACGACGACCGCCACGGTCTTCGCGCTGCGCCCGGGCGTGAACTCGGCCGTCGCCGCGGTCGCCGCGGGCGGGGCGCTGCCCGACGCGGGGGAGGTGCTGTTCGGGCCGGTCGTCTCGCTGTCCGCGTATGTCTTCATGACGGTGATCTCGCTCCTCAAGCCCTGGGGGCAGACGCGGCGTGGCCGCAGGCCGCGAGGAACAGCACGCCGATCAGCGTCTCGGCCGTCGCTCGGCGAGCGGGAGCCGAGCGCGGCTTCCTCGTGACCGCGACCGTCCGGGCACGATGCGGGCGGCGTACCTCGACGCCGTCGGCCCGGTCGACCGCATCCGTCACGGCCGCAGCCCGTCCCGCGGACCGGGCCCACCGGCACGCCGTGGCGCCCGCCTACCGCCGACCGCCTACCGCCGTCCGCCTACCGTCCGCCGTTGCCGTTGCCGTTGCCGTTGCCGATGAGGGCGGAGGCGCACCGCAGACCGGAAGCGGGCGAGATGCGGGGCGGCTGGTTCTCGCACCTTCTTGATCGTCTTTCCGTCCGGGCGACCGCGGTCCATGATGGAGGAAACCCGTCACACAAGCGTGGGGGACCGAAGCATGCTCCGCGAAGACCTGCCCGCACCGGAGTCCGGACTGCTGCTCACCCACTTCCTCACCGTGGCCGACGTGCCGCGCTCTCGTGCCTTCTACCGTGACGTGCTCGGCGGCGAGGTGGTGCTCGCGGAGAACCCGTGCATCGTCAAGCTCGCGAACGGCTGGCTCATCATGAACCCCGGCGGCGGGCCGACCCCGGACAAACCCGATGTCACGCTGCGTCCGCCGGCCGATCCCGGGACGGCCACGAGCTTCCTCAACATCCGGGTGGCCGACATCGAACGCTGCTACCGCGAATGGAGTGCGCTGGGCGCCGAGTTCCTCACTCCGCCGATCGACCGCAAGGCCGAACTGCGGTGCTACCTGCGTGACCCGGACGGCTACCTGATCGAAGTCGGCCAGGCCACCGGCCTGCTCAACGGCGTTCTCGCCGACCCGCCCGCCGGCCGGGGCTGACGCCTCGGGCGCGGGCCCCGCCCTCGGCGCCCTCGGCCGGTCACGGCTGCGGACGGACGGTGAGCATCTGCTGCGCGTGTCCGACGGGACCGTCCACGTCGTGCAGCACGGTGCTGGTGACGCCCTGGCCGGTGGGACCGAGGACGACGGTGGTGTCGGTGGGCCAGGCCCGCCCGACCGGCCGGTGGGGTCCCGCCCGAGTGGTGCGACCCCCGTACGAGGGTCAGGCTGTTGAGGAGCCGGAAGGAGCGCGCATGGTGAACGACGGGCACGGCCGGGAACCGGACGTCCTCGTGGTCGGGGGCGGCCTCGCCGGGCTGGCCTGCGCTTTCGACCTCACCCGCGCCGGCCTGCGCGTCACGGTCCACGAGGCCTCCGACGACGTCGGCGGGCGCATGCGCACGGACCGCCGGGACGGCTTCCTCCTGGACCGCGGCTTCCAGGTCTTCAACACCGCCTACCCCCAGGTCCGGCGGCTGCTGCCGCTGCGAAGGCTGCGTCTGCGGCCGTTCACCCCCGGGGTACTGGCCCACACGCCGTCCGGCGTCGTGCGCCTGACCGACCCGACGCGGCGCCCGCGAGAGGCCGGCGGCCTGCTGCCCGGCCGGGCCCTGGGAGCCCGGGACCTCGTCGCGCTGGCCGGCCTCACCGCGAAGGACGTACTGGCCCCCACCGCCCTGCTCGAACGCGGCCGTGACCGGAGCACCGCCCAGGCCCTGGCGCGCGGCGGACTGTCCCGCGACGCGGTGGACAACCTGCTGCGTCCCTTCCTGGCCGGCGTGTTCCTGGAGCCGGAACTGGAGACGTCGGCCCGCTTCTTCCACCTCGTGTGGCGCAGCATGGCCCGCGGCACCCTCTGTCTCCCGGCCCGGGGAATCGGCGGTGTGCCGCGCCTCCTGGCCGCCCGGCTCCCCGAGGGCACCGTACGGCTGGAATCACCCGTCCGCGGCCTCACCGACGCGGGTGTGCTGCTGCAGGACGGCACCGAGCGACCGGCCGGCGCCGTGGTCGTGGCCACCGACGCGGCCACCGCGGCACGCCTCCTGCCAGGGCTCGACGTGCCGCCGGGCCGGACCGTCACCACCTACTACCACGCCACCGACCGCTCACCGCTGCCCGAGCCGACCCTCGTCGTCGACAGCACACTCGCCGTCCTCAACACCTGCGTGCTCACCGAGGTCAGCCCCGCCTACGGGCCGCCGGGCACCGCGCTGGTCGCCACGTCGGTCCTGGGCACGGACGCGCCGGACGGTGAGGGCGCCGTCCGGCGGCGGGCGGCGCGGCTGTACGGCACCGACACGGCCGACTGGCACCCGGTCGCCACGTACACCGTGGAGGGCGCCCTTCCGGCGATGCGTCCCCCGTGGCCGCTGAACCGCGACACCCGCTGGGCCGAGGGCCGCTACGTGTGCGGGGACCACCGCGCCACCGGATCGGTCCAGGGGGCCCTGGCCTCCGGCAGCCGGGCGGCCCGGGACGTCCTGGCGGATCTGCGGGCCGGAACGCGTCCGAAGGACGGGCTTACCACGAACCACCGGAGTAACGGCTTTCCCATGTGACCCGTTCTCCGGTCTCCGCGAACGACCGGCAGACGAAGGAGTACCGAGATGGCGAGGAACCGCGAGAAGCGCGAGGGCCCGGAGAAGGGCGACAAGGTCGCCTGGAACACCCACGGCAACCGGACCGAGGGCGAGGTGGAGAAGAAGATCACCGAGCGGACCGAGGCCGCGGGCCGCACGGTGGACGCGTCCCCCGACGACCCGCAGTACCAGGTCCGCAGTGACAAGTCGGGCAAGTCCGCGGTGCACAAGCCGTCCGCGCTGAAGAAGAAGAGGAAGTGAGCCGGCGTGGACGGCGAGGAACGGAAGAAGATCCGGGCCGGCTTCCACGAGCTGGTCAACATGACGCCGGCCGAGCTGGAGAAGTGGCTGGCCTCCGACCGCTCCCGGGACGCCGGACAGCACAAGGACGGGGGAGAGTCCACCGGGCACGCGTCCGGACGCAGGATCGTCGGCATCCTGCGGACGAAGACCGGCGACCTCTCGGACGACGACTACCGCCACATGCGCGAGGTCGTCGGCTACATCCACCGGCACCTGGCACAGCGTCCCTCGGGCGACGTCCAGGACACCCGCTGGCGGTATTCGCTCATGAACTGGGGTCACGACCCGTCGGTGTGACCCCGCCCGCAGTCACCGCACACCGCGCACCGACCCCGGGTACGGAGAGGAACCGCCACGGCATGGAAGATCCGCACCGGCGCCCCGAGGGCGTGAGCGACGAGACGGTGGAAGCACTCGGCTCCCTGTCGAAGGCGCTGGAGACGACCGAGCGAGCCCGTGGGCACCTGTTCTCCTTCCACCAGCTCACCGGCACGGCGGACCTGGAACTGGACCGCGCGGTGACGCTGCTGCGCGAGGCGGGGCACACGGAGTGGGCGCAGCGGGTCGAGAGGGAGATCCTCGGGCGCAACGTCATTCCGGGCCACTGGACGTTCCAGATCGTCGAGGCCTACGACCGTACGTACTACCAGGAGTTCAGGGACCTGGAGCGTGAGGCGGTGGACCGGCTGGCCGAGGGCCGCGACCACCTGTACGAGGCGGAGATGAAGGAAGCCCGCCGGACCCGCGGCCACCCGGACCACACGGCCCGCCCCGACAGCCCCGGCACCCGTACGCCGAACAGCCCCTTCGACTGACGGCCGCGCGCGAGGCGTACGCGCCCGGGGACCCGTACGCGGCGTCCCGAGCACGCGTGTCCCGACCGTCGGTCAGTCGAGTCCACGGGCGCGGCGGAAGCGGTCCAGGCCCTCGGCGAGGTCCACGACCGGGTCGGGATAGGCGCCGTACGCGGCCCGCTCCGGGCCCGGCAGCCGCCACGGCTCGTGCACGGCCCGTCCCTCCAGGCCCGCCAGTTCGGGCACCCAGCGCCGCACGTACACCCCGTCGGGGTCGAAGCGGCGTGCCTGAGTGGTGGGGTTGAGGACGCGGTGCGGGCGGGTGTCCGCGCCGGTGCCCGCCGCCCACTGCCAGTTGAGCTGGTTGTTGGCGATGTCGCCGTCCACGAGCAGCTCCAGGAAGTGCCGGGCGCCGACGCGCCAGTCCACGTAGAGCGTCTTGGTGAGGAAGGAGGCGGTCAGCAGGCGGCCGCGGTTGTGCATCCAGCCCTCGTGCCGCAACTGGCGCATCGCGGCGTCGACGATCGGGTAGCCGGTGCGCCCGTTCTTCCAGGCGGCGACGTCCTCCTCGGCCCCGGCCCCGGTGCGCCAGCGGTCGTGCCGGGTGCGGTAGTCGAGCGTGGAGGCGTGCGGACGTGCGGACAGTACCTGGTGGTGGAAGTCCCGCCAGGCCAGTTGCCGTACGAACGCCTCGGCGCCGGGTCCGCCCCTGCGGCGGGCGCGGTGGACCAGCTCGACGGCGGAGAGGGCGCCGAAGTGCAGGTAGGGGGAGAGCCGCGAGGTGGCGTCGCCGGCCAGGTCGTCGTGGTGGTCCGCGTAGCCGGTGATGCCGCCTCGCAGCCAGGCCGTCAGCCGTTTCCTGGCCTCACTCTCACCGCCGGCGGGCAGTCCCGGGGACAGTCCCGGCAGGTCGCGGCGGGAGGGCAGCGGCCGTGAGCCGACGCCGTCCGGGACGGGGACCCTTCGGGGAGCGGCCAGGACGGCCCGTACCGGCCGCTCGCCCCAACGGCGGAAGTACGGTGTGAAGACGGCGAAGTGGTCGGACGAGGCGGGGGTGACGGCCCCCGGCGCCAGCACGGTGGTCACGGCGTCGTGGACGTGCAGCCGGCAGCCGCGCGCATTCAGAGCGGCCCGCAGGAGATCCTCGCGCCGGTGGGCGTACGCGCTGACGTCGGCCGCCATGTGCACCTCGTCGGCGTCCGCCTCGCCGACCACGGCGCAGACCTCCTCGACCAGGTCGCCGGAGCGGACGACCAGCCGTCCGTCCCGCTCCCGGAGCCCCGCGTCCAGGTCCCGCAGGCAGTCGGCGAGGAACGCGAGCCGGTTGGGCGCGGCGTGACCGGCGGCGTCGACGGCCCGGTCCCGGACGAACAGCGGTACGACGGCCCGGGAACCGTCGAGAGCGGCGCGCAGCGGCGGGTGGTCGTGCAGCCGCAGGTCGCGGGTGAACAGGACGACTGACGTGGTCATGGTGCTCCTGGGGTACGGGACGCGGAGTGGGTGGGAGGAGGTGTCTCTGACGAAGTGCGCCGCGTGCGCCTCGTGCGCCGTGTGTCCGGCTTCGCGGACCGCGGCACCGCGTCCGGCCCGTGCCCGCGTCCGGTCCGCGTCCGGTCCGCGTCCGGCCCGTGCCCGATGCGTGCTCGCGTCCGGTCTGTGCCCGCGTCCGGCCCGTGCCCGTGCCCGTGCCCGCGTCCGGTCCGTGCCGCGTCCGGCCCGTGCTCGCGTCCGGGCCGCGCCCGCGCCCGTGTCCGTGCCCCGTTTCGGGCCGCGCCCGCGCCCGTGCCCGCGTTCTCCGCCGCGGCGGGCCGGGGTGACGCGGAGCGCCCGTCTCAGGAGCCGGGGTCATCGTGCACCGGTCCGGACGGCCCGGGGTCCCGTGCGGCGGCGCGGGCGATGTTGCGGGCCATGCCGCCGAACACCACGGAGTGGAAGGGCCACACGCTCCACCAGTAGGCGTGGCCCGCCAGCCCGTGCGGATGGAACAGGGCCCGCTGGCGGTACCGCGTCCGGCCCGCGTCGTCCGTCTCGGCGTACATCTCCAGCCAGGCCAGTCCCGGCAGCCGCATCTCCGCGCGCAGCCGGAGCAGACGGCCGGGGACGATCTCCTCCACCCGCCAGAAGTCGAGCGAGTCGCCGACCCGCAGCCGGGCGGCGTCCCGGCGGCCGCGACGCAGGCCGACCCCTCCGACCAACCGGTCCAGCCGGCCCCGTGCCGCCCAGGCGAGCGGGAAGGAGTACCAGCCGTTGTCGCCGCCGATGCCCTCGACGACCCGCCACAGCGCGTCCGGCGGGGCGTCGACGGTCAGGGCGCGGTGGTCGGTGTAGAGGCTGCCGCCGGCCCAGCCGGGGTCGGTGGGCAGCGGGTCGCTGGGCGCGCCGGGCACGGAGGCGGACGACCAGCGGGTGGCGACCCGGGCGTCCCGCACGCGCCGCAGCGCCAGCCGGACCGCGTCGTCGAAGCCGAGCGGACAGCCCGGCGGGGCGGGCACGTACCGGACGATGTCGTTCTCCCGGCACACCACCTCGTGCCGCAGCGACTCGGTGAGCGGGCGCGCGATCGAGGCGGGCACCGGGGTGACCAGGCCGACCCAGTGGCTGGACAGTCCGGGGGTGAGCATCGGCACCGGCAGGATCAGCCGCCGCGGCAGCTCGGCGATCGCGGCGTACCGGACCATCATGTCCCGGTAGGTGAGGACGTCGGGTCCGCCGATGTCGAAGGCGCGGGAGACGTCGTCCGGCATGCGCGCGCTGCCGGCGAGGACGCGCAGCACGTCCCGGACGGCGACCGGCTGGATGCGGGTGTGGACCCAGCTCGGCGTGACCATCACCGGCAGCCGCTCGGTGAGGTAGCGCAGCATCTCGAAGGAGGCCGAGCCGGAGCCGATGACGACCGCGGCGCGCAGCACGGTGGTGGGCACACCGGAGGCCAGCAGGACCCGCCCGACCTCCGCGCGGGAGCGCAGGTGCGGCGACAGGTCCCGCTCCGGCACGTTCGGCGGTGTCAGCCCGCCGAGGTAGACGATGCGCCGCACCCCCGCCGCCGCGGCCTGTTCGGCGAAATTGCGCGCCGCCCGCCGGTCGGCCTCCTCGAAGTCCCCGCCGCCGCCCAGCGCGTGCACCAGGTAGTAGGCGACGTCGATGCCCTCCATGGCCCCGGCCAGCGAGCCGGCGTCCGTGACGTCCCCGCGTACCACCTCGGCCCGCCCGGCCCAGGGGTGGTCGCGCAACTTGTGCGGGGAGCGGGCCAGGCACCGCACCCGGTGCCCGGCGGCGAGGAGCTCCGGCACGAGCCGGCCGCCGATGTACCCCGTGGCACCGGTGACCAGACAGCGCAGTCCCGCCCCGTCGTGTCCGTCCGCACGGTCGCCGTCGCCGTCACCGCTCACGCGGCCGGGTACTTCGCTCATGGGGCAGGCTCCGTCTCGCACGGGAAGTCGTCGCGGTGATCACTTCCCCCGCGCGGGCCGAGGTGGATGCGTGACAGCCGAGGTTGACCCTTCTATACGCTGATCACGTGGCGACAGCGAACGAGCGTGGACAGCACGCGCACGAGCGGGACACCGCAGCCGGGGACGAGGCGGGCGACCTGCACTCCCTCGCCGCGCAGCTCCGGAGGATGAACGGCGAGATCAACCGCCTCGTGCAGGACTTCGCCGGCACCCACGGACTGCACGCCACCGACGTCCAGGCACTCGCCGCGATCCTGGACGCGCAAGAGCCCATGACACCGGGGCGGCTGCGCGAGCACCTGGGGCTCACCTCGGGTGCGGTGACGGCGTGCGTGGACCGGCTGGAGCGTGCCGGGCACGTGCGCCGGGTCCGGGAGAGCGCCGATCGCCGGGTCGTCCATCTGCACTACGTGCCCGATGCCCGGGCGGCGGCCCGGACGTACTTCCGCCCCCTCGCCGAAGCGGCCGCGGCGACCTGCTCCCGCTTCGACGAGAGCGAACTGACGGTCGTGGTCCGCTTCCTGACGGCGATGAACGGGGAACTGCGGCTCGTGCGGCCGGACGACCGCTGATTCCCGGTGCCCGGCGCATCCGGGGGACACGTCAGGGCAGAAGCCGGTGTGTCACGACGAACGAAGTAACTCAATCATTGAGATTATTTATAATCGAGTGATCGAGTGACTTTCCGTGCCGCTGGAGACCAGGAGACCCCGAGACCGATGTCCATCCCCTCCCGACGAGCCCGCTGGCTCGTCCCCGTCGTTCTGCTCCTGGTCTGGCTCGGCATCGGCGGGACGCTCGGCCCGTACGCCGGAAAGCTCGGCGAGGTCGCCACCAACGACCAGGCCGCCTTCCTGCCCCGCAGCGCCGAGTCCACCCGGGTCGTCGACGCGCAGAAGGCCTTCCAGCAGGACGAGACCCTCCCCGTGATCGTCGTGTGGACCGCCGACGACGGCGGCACCGCCACCGGACACCGGACGGCGGCCACCCGGTCGGTCGCGGGTCTCGAAGGGGAGCCCGGGATCGTCGGCCCCCCGACGCCCGCCCTGCCCTCGGACGACGGCGAGGCCCTCCAGGCCGTCGTCCAGGTCGAACCCGGCCTCGGCGACCGCCTGCCCGACGTCCTGGAGCGCATCGGCGAAGCCGCCGGGCAGGTCCCCGGCACCCGGGCGCGACTCGCCGGACCGGCGGCCTCCCAGGCCGATCTCTCCGACGCCTTCTCGGGCATCGACGGGCTGCTGCTCGGCGTCGCGCTGGTCACGGTTCTGGTGATCCTGCTGCTCGTCTACCGCAGCGTCCTGCTGCCCCTGGTCATCATCCTCGGCGCCGTCTTCGCGCTCGGCCTGGCCTGCGCGATCGTCTACGCGCTCGCCGACCGCGACGTCGTACGCGTCGACGGGCAGGTCCAGGGCATCCTCTCCATCCTGGTCATCGGCGCCGCCACCGACTACGCGCTGCTGCTCACCGCCCGCTACCGCGAGGAACTGGCCCGGCACCCGGACCGCTTCGGGGCCATGCGCGCCGCCCTGCGCGCCTCCTGGGGAGCCGTCGTCGCCAGCGCCGCGACCGTCGCCCTGGGCCTGCTGGCGCTGCTGCTCAGCGACCTGACCAACAACCGCGCGCTCGGACCCGTCGGTGCCATCGGCATCGTCTGCGCCGTACTGAGCACGCTCACCTTCCTGCCCGCCGTCCTGGTCCTGCTCGGCCGGGCCGCCTACTGGCCGGCCAAGCCCGTCCGGTCCGGCGATCCGGAGGCCGGGCACCGCCTGTGGCACCGCATCGCCGAACTCGTGGACCGGGCCCCGCGGCGCATCTGGGCGATCTCCCTCGCCGCGCTGCTCGCCTGCGCCGCCTTCTCGCCGACCCTGACCTCCAAGGGCGTGCCGCTGGACGAGATCTTCGTGAACGACGCTCCGTCCGTCGCCGCCCAGCAGACCCTGGCGCGGCACTTCCCGGGCGGCTCCGGCAACCCCGCGGTGATCATCGCGGACGCCGACCGGCTGGATCCCGTCCTCGCGGCGGCCCGCGACACCCGCGGCGTCGCCTCCGCCGCCGCGGTGACCGTGCCCGGGCGCCCCGGCGGCGGTGAGCCGAAGGTGGTCGACGGGCGCGTACGGATCGACGCGACGCTCCAGGCGCCGGCGGACAGCGACGCCGCCAAGAGTACGGTGGCCCGGCTCAGGTCGGCCGTCCACGACGTACCCGGCGCGGACGCCCTCGTCGGCGGCTACACCGCCCAGCAGTACGACACCCAGCGCACCGCCGCACACGACCGCACGCTCATCGTGCCCGTGGTCCTCGCCATCATCCTGGTCATCCTGATCGTCCTGCTGCGCTCCCTGCTGATGCCGCTGCTGCTGGTGGCGACGGTGGCGCTCAACTTCCTGGCCACCCTGGGCGTCGCGGCCCTCGTCTTCACCCACGTGTTCGGCTTCAGCGGCACCGACGCGTCCGTCCCGCTGTACGGGTTCGTGTTCCTGGTCGCCCTGGGCGTGGACTACAACATCTTCCTCATGTCCCGGGTCCGGCAGGAGTCGCTGGACCACGGTGTACGGGAGGGCATCCTGCGGGGTCTGACCGCCACCGGTGGCGTGATCACCTCGGCCGGCGTGGTCCTCGCCGCCACCTTCGCCGCCCTGGGGGTCATCCCGCTGGCCTTCCTGGTGCAGATCGCCTTCATCGTGGCCTTCGGCGTCCTCCTGGACACGCTCGTCGTGCGCTCACTGCTGGTTCCGGCGCTCGCCCGCGACATCGGAGCCGTGGCGTGGTGGCCCGGACGCCTCGGCCGCCGGTCCTCGGACGGGGCGGCGGTGTCCGCCGCCTCCCGCCCGGGAAGCGGCGACTGACCCTGCCAGTTCACCCGCGGGCGCGGTCGACCCTGCGGGGTTCACCCGCGAGCGCTGTTGTCCTCGGCCGGCGCGAGGGGGCGTACCGTGCCGAGGAAGCGCCGGACGGCGATCTCGATGACGACCCGCTCGGGGTTGGCCCGGGGCTGCCGGTAGCGGGCCGCGTACCGGGCCTCCGCGTCGCGGACCGCCTCGGCGTCGTCCCGCACGGTCGCCACGCCCTCCAGGGTGGACCAGCGTCTGCCGTCCACCTGGCTCACGGCGACGACGGGGCGCCCGGCCCGCCGGACGTTGCGCACCTTCGAGGTGCCGCCGCTCGTGATGACGCGCGCCGTACGGGTGGCGTGGTCGTACGTCACCCCGACCGGGACCAGGTGCGGGGTCCCGTCGGCACGCTGGGTCGACAGGAAGCAGACCCGGCGCTCCTGCCAGAAACGCGTGAACTCCGCGTCCGTGTCGGGTCGTTCATCGGTGTTCAACGGATCTCCTCGTGAGAGCTGTGCGGGTGCCCGTCCGGGACGGCATCGCCAGGGCCCCGCCCAGTCCGTGCGGCCGCGGCAGCCCCGGCAGCGCCCGGTGTCCCCGCCCCGGCCCGGCGACCGGGACGGCGGGGCCGCGCCGGGCGCCCCTGACGCCCCAGCGCGTGTCGGCGAGGTGTCGGGCGAGGGGAGGACCGGCCGTGGAGCGGGTCTGGGACCACAGTACGACGGCACGGCGGTCCCGTACGGCGCACGGCGGTGGTCAGCGCTTCCGCCGGGACGGCGGCGGCCGGCATGCGCGTCGTCGCGCCCCGCTCGCGCGGCGCCGCGTCGAGCGCCTCGAGCGGCAGCGTGTGCTGCTCGTCGAGCAGACAGGCGAGCAGGACGGGTGCCGCGTCCGGCGGCGGCTGGGGCAGGGCCGGAGTAACGGCGTGTCGCGCAGCGCGGTGGAGACGTGCCAGGACAGCAGGTGCTCCACCCCCACGTAACGGTCGCCGCTGAGCGACCCGGGCGGGGGAGTGCTCCGGCCGGGCCGTGCCCTGCCCCGGTCTGCGCGGCGCGCGGCCTCGGCCGGCGGGACCCCGGTGGCGGTGAGCCGGCACATCTCCTCCAGCACCGCTGTGTCCGCCGCCCGCCGGCGCCGGTGCCGTCCGCTTTCCCGGCCGGCCGGGTCCAGCCCGTAGCGGTGGCCCCACGATCTGAGCGTCGTGGGCGATACGCCGAGCCGTCGCGCCGGGGCGCCGGTCGTGACACCGACGTCGCCCGCCGGGCCCGGCTCCGTACCGTCGCCGCCACTCACGCCCTCCGTCCCGGACACCTCCACACCATACGGCGCACATTCGCTGCGAGTTGCCCACCCTCCGCCGCTCCTTCCAGGCCGGAGCAGCCGGAGCCCGGCCGACGCGTGAAGGAGCAGCAGCCATCATGAGCGCCCAGTGGACCGGGCGGCCCGCCTCGGCTCCGCCCCGCTCGCCGGCGACGGCCGGGTACCCGAGCGCCGACGAGGAGCTCGCCGAAGGGTTCGCGCGCGGCGAGGAGGCGTGTCTGGCGGCCGCTCACCACCGGTGGAGCGGGCCTCGTGTTCACACCGGCGCAGCGGGCGCGCGGCGACGCGCGGGAGGCGGAGGACGTCACCCGGCTCGTGTTCGTGGCCGCGTGACGGGGCCAGCCGTCACACCTTCGGGCCCGCGCGGGGCGTACCGGCCGGCCGGCTGGTCGGCATCGCGCGGCGCAAGATCGCGGACGCGCTGGCGGCCCGCACCCGGCGCGCCGACCTCGTCGCGGCGGCGGGCACCCGGCGCGCGCCGGCCCCGCACGACGTGGCCGGCCGGCCGGACGCCGTACACGACCGTGTGCTCGTCCGCCGGGAGCCGACCGAGCTCTCCGCACCGCAGCGCCGTGTGCTCGGCCCGGCCTTCTACGGCGATCTGACGCACACACAGGTCGCCCGGCTGACCGGATGGCCCCTCGGCACGGTGAAGAGCCACGCCCGCCGAGGCCTGCGCAGGCTCAGCCGTCGGCTCCGGGAGGCCGGCGTCCCGAAAGCCCCGCGTAGCTACGCCGCAAGAACGATGCGAGCCATCGGGGAGGCTGACGCAAAACGGCGGAAGGATCTGGCCAGTGGGTGACACCGGCCCGCCGAACGGGAAACCGTGTCCCGTAGGTCCGCGCGCGTCGCCGAGGGACGGAGTACAGGCCATGGCCACCACGACGGGTGAGACCCGAGCGGCCACGACGGCACCGAACAGCATCCGGCTGCCCGGCATCGTCCTCGGGGTCGGGCTGGGCGGCTTCGTCGACGGCATCCTGCTCCACCAGCTCCTCCAGTGGCACCACATGCTGACCAGCACCAACCACGACCGCATCGGCGTGAAGTACTACGACCCGAACACCGTCTCCGGGCTGGAGATGAACACCGTGTGGGACGGCATCTTCCACGCCGTGTGCTGGATCGCCGTCCTGCTCGGCCTGGCCCTGCTGTACTCCCGGGTCACCCACAACCGGCGGGCGGTGTGGGCGTCGCGGGTGCTGTGGGGCTGGGTCCTGGCCGGGTGGGGCCTGTTCAACCTGGTCGAAGGCGTTCTCGACCACCACGTCCTGGGCATCCACCACGTCTACGCCGGCCCGCACCAGGCATGGTGGGACGCCGGTTTCCTCGTTCTCGGAGCCCTGTTCCTGACCGGCGGTTACCTGCTCCAGCGAGGCGGACGGCCGTTCGGTCCCGACGACCCCCGGGGCGCCGCACGGGCCGAAGGCCGCGCCTGATGGACGGCGCACAAGGCGGCGCCCGTCCCGCGCACCCGCACAGTCCCGGCAGCGGAGACGGCCTGCTGGAGGCGGCGCCCACCGTGCTGGTCCTGACGGCCGTCCTCGCCGCGGCCGCGGGCTACCTGCTCGCCGTACGCCGGGCCCGTCGCCGCAACCCCGTCCAGGGCTGGAGCGGTTGGCGCTCGGCGTCGTTCCTCGGCGGGCTGGCGCTCCTGGCCGTCGCACTGCTGCCCCCGCTGGGCCCGGCCGCCCACACCGACTTCCGCGGACACATGGCCCAGCACATGCTGATCGGCATGTACGCCCCACTGGCACTCGTGCTGGCGGCGCCGGTCACCCTGGCGCTGCGCATCCTGCCACCGGCCGGCGCCCGCCGGGTGACCACCGCGCTGCACAGCCGTCCCGCACGGCTGATGACCCACCCCGCCGTGGCACTCGTGCTGAGCACCGGCACCCTGGGACTGCTGTACTTCACCCCGCTGTACGACACGGCGATGAGCCACCCGGCGGGGCACTGGCTGATGAACGCCCACTTCCTGGCCTCCGGGTGCCTCTTCGCCCACGCCGTGGCCGGCCCCGATCCGGCGCCCGCGCGGCCCGGCGTTCCGGCCCGGCTGGTGTACCTCGGTGTCGCGATCGCGGCCCACGCCCTGATCGCCCAGGCGATGTACGGCGGGTTCTTCGTCCACATCCACGCGCCCGTCGGTCAGGTCCGGCAGGGTGCGGAGATCATGTACTACGCCGGGGACGTCGCCGAACTCCTGCTCGCCGCGGCACTGGTGGCCACCTGGCGGCCCGAGCGTCGGAGCCGGCCCCCGCGCACCGGCCCGTCAGCCACGCCGGCGAGCCCCGTCTCAGGCGGCGTCCCGGCCGGATGACCCGGATCGTTCGGCCGGTTCCGGGTGTTCGGCCGGTTCCCGGTCCCGGGGCGGCGAGGCCTCCCCGGCCCCGCCGCCCGGAATGAGGCGCAGGTGCCGGCGCCGGGCGTGCCGGGCCGGGGCCGGATCGCCGAAGAGCCGGTCCTCGAGGTACGTCATGGTGAACAACAGCAGCCCCATTCCGGGCAGCAGTAGGACGGCAACGGTAACCACGCCGCAGGTCCCCCTCCGCTGTGGATGACTCTCTTCCGGGTGCCCGGGCCGGCGCCGGTGATGGGCCGGTACCGGGTGAAGATGAGGAAACCGTCGGACATAAGGAGCAAATGGCCGAACGTGGCTGCGTGTGCCGGGCGTCATGTTCGAGCCGTCCGTGGGTAGGGGGCCCCGACGGCAGGCACCTGCCCCCGAGGAACGGAGCACTTGAGCCGATGTCGCACACCTCCCCACCCGCCGGCCACGACCCGGACGCGAAGCTGGCGGCCTCGTGGTCGGACTGGATCGGCGACCACACCACGGCCTTGATCGGGATACCGCTGCGCATCGCGCTCATCGTCGTCATCCTGCTGGTGCTGCGTGCGGTGGCCAAGCGGGCCGTCACCCGGGTCGTCCAGCGAGTACTGGAACCGTCGGCGGGCGAGTTCGAGCACAACCGGCCCCGACGGCCGGGGCGGGGCGCCGCCGTACTGCACCGCGACCGGTCCCGGGCGCGGCAACGCCGCGAACAGCGGGCCCGCACGATCGGCTCGGTGCTGAGCAGTGCCGTGACCGTCGTGCTGTTCATGGTCGGCGTGGCCATGGTGCTCGACCAGGTCGGCATCGCGCTCGGACCGCTGCTGGCCAGCGCCGGAGTGGTCGGCCTGGCCATCGGTTTCGGCGCACAGAGCCTGGTCGCGGACTATCTGTCGGGCCTGCTCATCATGGTCGAGGACCAGTACGGCGTCGGCGACTCGGTCGACCTCGGGGAGGCCGTCGGTGAAGTGGAGCACGTCGGCCTGCGGCTGACGCACGTGCGCGACCTCAACGGCGGCCTGTGGCACATCCGCAACGGCGAGATCCTGCGGGTCCGCAACGACAGCCAGCAATGGGCGCGCGCCGTCCTGGACATCGCCGTGGCCTACGACGCGAACCTCGACACCGTCCACCGCGTCCTGGAGGACACCGGCCGCGCCCTGCGCCAGGACCCGGCGTTCGAGGACCTTCTGCTCGAGGACCCCGCGGTGTGGGGCGTGCAGTCCCTGGACGCCGACGGCGTGCTCGTGCGCCTCGCGGTCAAGACCGTGCCGCTCCAGCAGTGGGGCGTCACCCGCGAGCTGCGCCGCCGGGTCAAGGAGGCCTTGGACGAGGCGGGCATCGACATCCCCTTCCCGCAGCGGACGGTATGGGTGCGCACCGATGCCCCGGACTCCGATCCCGGCGCCCTCGCGCGCTGACTGCGGGGGCCGCGGAGGGCGCTGACGGGGCGGGGAACACGGCCGCCGTTGCCGGATCGGCAAAGAACTTTGTCGCCCCGCCGCGGCCGGTGCAGCCTGCACATGGGCGGGCGCGCGAGCGCCGCGCGCCCGGCCCGGCAGACGACCCCGACCGTCACCAGGAGACACCATGAACGACACGCCCGCCCCGGCCCCCGCAGCCGAGTTCTGGGAGGCCCGTTACCGCGACACCGACCGCGTCTGGAGCGGTCGCCCCAACGACCTGCTGGTCCGTGAGGCGGGCGACCTCGGGCCCGGCACCGCGCTGGACCTCGGCTGCGGCGAGGGGGCGGACGCCGTGTGGCTGGCCACACGCGGCTGGCGGGTCACCGGCGTGGACATCTCCGAAACGGCTCTCGAACGCGCCGCCGGGCACGCGGCCGACGCCGGGGTGGGCGACCGCGTCGCCTGGGAACGCCACGAGCTGGGCCGGTCGTTTCCCGAGGGCTCGTTCGACCTGGTGAGCGCCCACTACCTCCAGTCCCCCGTCGCGCTCGACCAGCAGGCGGTCCTGCGCGACGCCGCGCGGGCCGTGGCGGACGGCGGCACCCTGCTGCTCGTCCTGCACGCCGGCTGGCCCTCCTGGCAGACCGAACCGCCCTTCGACGCCGCCTTTCCCACCCTGGACGGGGTCCTCGCCGAACTCGCCCTCCCGGACGGCGAATGGACCGTCGAGACCAAGGAGACCGTCCGCCGGCCGAGCGCCTCGCCCGAGGGCGTCGAAGGCTTCCGCGAGGACCACGTCTGGCGCCTGCGGCGGCTGTGAGGGCACCGGTCTCCTCCGGAGCCTGCGGTACCGGTCCCGTCCGGTGTCTCCGGTGCCGGGACGCCACGGGCCGCCCCGGTCCCGGCTTCCGACGGGCACGGCCGCCAGGAACATCCCGGAGCCCCGCCCATCGGTCGGTCCGGACGCTGCGCGAGGTGCGCACCGCGCACTGGGCGCCCGATTCGGCCGGAAATGTTGAAGAAGTTATCTCCTGGGAATTTTGAGAAGAGAGGAATGCTTTGTGGCTTCCCGGACACCTGTGGTGTGAAGGCCTTTGGCTACCAGAGGGAGATGGTGAAATGCCTTCCAAGGACAAGGTGCTCGAGGAAGTCCGCACCGAGAACATCGACATCGAAGCGGCTCTCGACCCCGCCGAGCCCGACGGAGTCTTCCGCGACAGCCGCGAGTGCGCCGCGCTCGCCCTCCACTCCGGAGGTGGCACCCTGCTGCTCTCGCCGCCGACCCCGCGCCCGAAGAAGGGCTGACGGACCGACGGGAGCAGTGAGATGGAGCAGTCGAGCACGTCAGCCCTTCTTCAGGGAACGGTGCTGGACCTCGCTTCCGACGTGGTCTCCGCTCTTCGGAGCGGAGACCACGTGCGAGCGGGGGGCACCCTGGCGGGAGGTGACGCCGGCGAAGGTGTCGTACGTGCGGCGGTACGGGTTCTGGGCGCGGACGCGCTGTTGCCCACCGTCCTCCTGCGCGTTCCGCCCGACCCCGGACAACTCGCCGTGTTCAAGGACGCCGTGGTGGCCCACCCGCCGCGCGCCGACGCGGCCCCCGCCGTCGTATGGAGCCATTGGGCCATGGCCCGTGCCCTGCGCCGGCTCGACCAACCCCTGACCGACCCGCTCGCCGAAGACCCGGGCGCCGAACCCGACGCCGCGTGGCTCGACGACGCGGGCTGGCAGACCCTGACCCACCAGCTCGCCGTACTCGCCCCGCTGGCGCTGCCCGGAGAGGAGTGCGCGGTGACCCGTGCGGCCCGGCGCCGCCCGGTGGACGTCGCCCGCGGCTTCGTACGGGCGGTACGCCGACGTGACTGGCAGCAGGCGGCCGGAGCCGGTCGCTGGCTCACCCTCCTGGACGGGGTGCCGGACACTCTGGGCCTCGAGACCGGACTCGACTTCGTACGGCTCATGGGCGGCAGCGACCCGCGGGTGGCCCTGCAACTGGAGGCGGCGCGGCTGATGCCTGCCGGAGTGCTGCTGTGATCGTCCGGGAGGTCGAGGAGGCCGCGCTGGACTGGGTGTGGGCCCACCGCGACCGGTTCGCTCTCGGCGAGGACGCGCTGGCGGCCGAGGGCCAGGTGAACCGCACCTGGAAGCCACTGGGCGAACTGGCCCGGGTCTGCGCCTCCGTCGCCACGTGCACCCCGCCGACGGACCCGCTGCACATCCGCGTCCGCGACTTGCTGGACTTCGCCTGGCAACAGACCCGCCGGGGCGAACTCTTCCTGCTGATGCAGTCGCTCGAGCCCTTCGCCACGTACCCGCTGGAGGTGTACGCGGCCTTCGCCTCGGCCGGTCACCGGCACACCGGGTACGAGGCGTCCGCGGCCGTGGTGGCCCGGACCCGCGGCTGGCGGCTGACCGAGCAGTGCCCCACCCGGCGGCTCGGCGTCATCGAGGCCGAGCGGCGCAGCGGCCTGAACCCGCACGGCCGGGTGCCGCAGGCGCTGGACCGCACCTGGCTGGGCGGGCTGCCGGAACCCTGGACCTTCGAACGCGCGGCCGGCTACGCGCTCACCCACGTCGTCTTCCACCTCACCGACTGGGGACGGACCCCCCGGGGGGTGCCACCGGACCTGGCGGACTACCTGCTGCACTGGCTGCCGCCCTGGCTCGACACCTGCCTGGAGGCCCGGATGTGGGATCTGAGCTGCGAGTTGCTGGCCGTGGCGGCAGGCTTGCCGCGACCGCCTGAGCCGGCCGTCCTGGAGGACGCCTGGCAGCGGGTCGCGGCGGCACGGCACGCGTCCGGCGCGATCCCCGAGGAGGGCGTCATCCAGGAGGAATCCGCCGGGTCCGCCGGGTCCGCCGGGTCCGCCGGGTCCGCCGACGGCGCGGACCCCTACGCCTTCACCGACTGCTACCACTCCACCCTGATGGCCGCGTTCGCGGCGGCCCTCACCACCGCGCGGCTGAGGGACGTGGACCACGCCGGGCAAGGAGTGCCGGGATGACGGACACCCGCCTGATCCACCGCGTCGGAGTCGGTGCCCTGGAGTGGCTCTGGGCCCACCGCGACGGATTCCGGCTGGAGCCGGACGTGGACCCCGAAATCGGCTTCCTGGAACGCTTCAAGCCCATCGGTGAACTCGCCCTGATCTGCAAGGTGCTCTTCCGCGAGGGCGTCGCCGGGTCCCGGCAGGCGCAACTGGCCCGCCAACTGCTCGACCACACCTGGCGCGAAACCCTCGACGGCGGCCGCATGCTGGTGCGCGGACAGCGCGTCGAGCCGTTCTCACCGGTCCCCTTCGAGGTGTACCTGCCGTTCAAGGAGCTGGGCTACAGCCAGCCCGACGTGGAGCGGGCCACGGTGCTCAACCACCGACTGGAGAGCTGGACGCGGTGCCCGGTGACGCCGACCCGGCGCCTGGGCCTGTCCGCCTTCCAGCGCCGCTTCGGCCTCGCGGCCCGACCGCCCGAGGCCGACCTGGTGGGCACCACCTGGCTGGCCGGTACCCCCGAACCGTGGACGGTCGAGGGCCACACCGCCTACGACGTCACCCACACCGTCTTCCACCTCACCGACTGGGGCGAGAACCCCGACGGCCTGCCGCCCGCCATCGCCGACTACCTCGCCACCTGGCTCCCGGTCTGGATCGACGACTGGCTCGACCTCGAACGCTGGGACCTGCTCGGCGAACTCCTCGTCGTCGACGCCTGCCTGCCCCGGCCCACCCTCGACGAGGCCGCCTGGCGAGGCTTCGCCGCCGCGCAGCAGCCCGACGGCGCCGTGCCCGCCGTACGGACGATGCCCGAGGGCGACGCCGAGGCGGTGTTCGACATCGTCTACCACCCGACGCTGGTCGCCGCCTTCGCCTCCCTGCTGGCCACCTCCCGCGCCCTCACCGAGCTGGCGCACACCGGCTCATGACGGGCCGTCCCACGCCCTGGCCGGGCGAACCCGCCACCGACCACGAGGACACCACCCCGCCGCCGTACCCCCGCTCAGGGCCCGCCGACGAGGTGGCCCTGCGCGAACGGCTCGCCGACGCCGTCGACGCCTCCGACGCGCCCGACGCCGTCTTCGCCGTCTCCCGGCACGGCCGGCGCACCCTGCACACCGGCGGTACCGCCGCACCTCCCACCGTTGCCCGCGAGGACCTGCGCTACGAGATCGGGTCGGCCTCCAAGACGTTCACCGGACTGCTCCTGACCCGGCTGATCCGGCACGGCGTGCTCACCGGAGGCGAACCGGCCGCCGCCTGTCTGGACCCCGCCCGACCGGCCGGCCCCCACCCCGTGACGCTCGCCCACCTCATCACCCACACCTCGGGGCTGCCCGCCCTGCCGGCCGACTTCGTCGCCCGCGCCCTGCCCGCCTGGCGCACCAATCCCTACGCCCGCTACCCGGCCGAGCGGCTGACCGGCACCTTCTTGCGGCACCACCCCAGGCACCGCCCCGGAACCCGCTGGCACTACTCCAACTACGGAGTCTCCGTGCTCGGACACGCCGTCGCCGCGGCCACCGGCACGGCCTGGGAGGACCTGCTCACCGCGTACGTCCTGCGCCCGCTCGGACTGAGCGGCACGGCCCTGCGCGCGGAGGACCCCGAGACCGACGCCACGGGTCACCGCAAGGACGGCCGCACCCCCGTCCCCGCCTTCGACGCGGGCGGCTTCCAGGCGGCCGGGGCCGTCCGGTCCACCCCGCACGACCTGCTCGCCTTCCTCGAGGCCCACCTCGACCCGGCCGGCTCACCGGCCGCGGGCGCGCTGCGAGCGGTACGGGTGCCGGTGCTCCGGCGCGGGCTCGGGAAGCGGCACGTGCACACCGTGGCGTGGTTCCGGCATCCCACCGACGGCGGACCGATGTACTTCCACAGCGGCGCCACCCTCGGCCAGCAGGCGTTCCTGGGCTTCAGGCCCGACACCGGCACGGCCCTGGCCGCGGTGTGCACCCGCCGGTTCCGCGCCCGAGACCCGTTCATCGCCACCGCCTACGCGTTCCTCGCCGGGGAATGACGAAGGCGCGGGGCCGACTCCAGCGACGGCCCCGCACCGACACCGCAATGCGGCGGCTCACCGTCCGTCAGACACGCTGCCACAGAGCCGGCGTGCTCTCCGGCGACCAGACACCCTGCGCCTGGTGGTTCTGCAGGCACCGGTACCGCAGGCCCGCGTGGGACACCGTGGCCCCCACCTCGTAGACCCGGCCCGCCGCCCAGGCGTCCGCCGCCGCGTTGTCCTGCGGCGCCGGCGTCCCCGCCGAGGCGGAGGTGGTCCTCAAAGTGAGGCCGAAGTCGCTGAGCGCCGGATTGATCGGCTGGTAGAAGGTCGTCCCGCCGTTCGTGCAGTCACCGGAGCCACCGGACGTGGTGCCCTGCGCCTGGGTGCCCGCGACGAAGGGGCCGCCGGAGTCCCCGGGTTCGGCGCACACCGTCGTCCGGGTCAGTCCGTCGACGGTGCCCTGCGGGTAGCTGACACTCGTGTCCTGCTGCTGGACCGTGCCGCAGTGCCATCCGGTGGTGGAGCCGGAACGGCACACCGACGCGCCCACGAGAGTCTCCACCGAGCCGGCGACCCGCACCTTCTCGCCGTCCTGCGCCCTGACGTCGGGAGTGGCGGTCCAGTCGGCGTTGACGCCCACCCAGGCCATGTCCTTGCCGGGGAAGGTCGAGGCCTGGAAAGTGCCCTGGTCGGCCTGGTTGAACCCGGTGGTGGTGGCGCCCGGGTCGCCGCAGTGACCGGCCGTGGCGAAACCCTGCTGGTCGTTCTTGGTGACGGAGAACCCGATCGAGCAGCGGGCCTGGCCGTCGATGTAGTAGGCGTCGCCGCCGACGAGGTCCTCCAGCACCCGCGGCCGGTCCGGCGAGACGCGGACGCCCACGTCCTGACCCTCGAGCCCGGCCGCCGCTACGAAGGCAGCCGCCGCCGACTCGCCGGTGGCCTGCACCATGACCCGGTTGGCCTTCACGTCGACGTACCAGACCGGAGTCTCGGGGGTCTGGGTGCGGACGGCGGCGGCGTCCAGCTTCTCCTTGACGGCGCGGAGCTCGGCCAGCCCCTTCTCGACGACCGCGGCCCTGGCGCCCTGGGCCTCGATCGTGGCGGTGTCCGCGGCGTCGGTGGTGGCGACGGTCAGCTCGGCCGAGGTCGCTCCGCTCACCCAGGCCCCGGCGAAGCGGTCGCCCAGCGTGTTGCGCAGCATGCCCGCCCGGGTGCCCGCCTCCGTCTCGTTGACCAGCCGTGCCGACGCCTGCTCCGGCGTCAGCTTCAGGTCGCGCTCCATCGCGCGCAGCACCTGTGCCGGCGGCCGGCCGGCGTCGAGTGTCCGGGCGGCGGCGGACTGCGGCGCCGGGGCGGGCGGCGGCGCGGCCGACGCGGCTGCGGGAAGTGCGGTCAGGGCCAGGGCGCCGAGCGCGGTCAGGGCGGCGCGGCGGCTGCGCGCGGCATGTCTGCCGACCATGCGATGTGCCTCCTTCGAGGGCTGTGCGAGACAGCGGGGATCGGTGAGCGACCGTGGGTTACGGTGCGACTGCGGCGAAGTCACAGTCCTTGCCGGGAAGACCCATGGCGATGCCGGACGCGGACGACTTTCGCGCGATGGGGGACGCGGCGGGTGGCAAGTGCAGTACGCGGACCTACACCCGGGCGGGGTCAGGCGGGGTTCAGACCCGGGGCGCCCGCCTCGGTGACGAAGGACGCGGCCGTGCCGATGGGAGCGCCGGGCGTGCTGATCGCGGAGACCGTCCGGAAGTCGAGGCGGGTGGCCTGGCGGTCGAGTTCGGCCCGGACGTAGCCGCGCCGGCCGTCGTAGAACCTCATGTGCGGGTTGGCCCGCATGTACAGGTCCCAGTTGGCGGGCCGTTCCACGCCGTCCCGGCCGCTGGCCACCGAGGTGCAGGTGACCTCGGTGCCGACGGTGGCGGACGCCGGATCGTCGAAGTTCTCCTTGACGTCGAGGGCGTAGCCCACGTGCACGTCGCCGGTGAGGATCAGCCAGTTCTCGACCCCGGCGGCCCGTGCCCCGGCGACGACCCGGGCGCGCGAGGCGCGGTAGCCGTCCCAGGCGTCCATCGAGAGCGGGGCGTCGGCGGTCACGTCGAACTTGCGCTGGGAGAAGCAGACCTGCTGGGGCATCACGTTCCACAGCGCGGCCGAGCTCTGCCAGCCGTCGAGCAGCCACTGCTCCTGCGCGGCGCCGGTGATGGTGCGCGCCGGATCGTCCGACTCGGGCCCGGGAGCGTGCGGGCGGTCGTCGTAGGCCTGGTCGGAGCGGTACTGCCGGGTGTCGAGGATGTCGAACTGGGCGAGCGTGCCCCAGTGCAGCCGACGGTACAGCCGCGCGTCCGGCCCCTGGGGGAGCTGGGCGGTGCGCAGCGGCTGGTTCTCCCAGAAAGCGCGGTAGGCGGCTGCCCGCCGCAGCAGGAACTCCTCCGGCGGGATGCCGTTCTCCGGGATGCTGCCGGCGTAGTTGTTCTCGGTCTCGTGGTCGTCCCAGGTGACCACGAAGGGGTGCGCGGCGTGGGCCGCCCTGAGGTCCTCGTCGCTCTTGTAGAGCGAGTAGCGCAGGCGGTAGTCCGCGAGGGTCATGGTCTCGCGGTTGAACACGTCGGGCAGCACGACGTCGGTGTAGCGGCGTTCCCCGCCCTCCGAGTTCACCGCGTACTCGTACAGGTAGTCGCCGAGGTGGAAGACCACGTCGACGTCCTCCTGGGCGAGGTGCCGGTGCACCGTGTAGTAGCCGTCCTGGTAGGCCTGGCAGGCCACGGCCGCCAGTCTCAGCGTCGACGTCGCGCTGTCCGCCGGCGGCGCGGTGCGGGTGCGGCCGGTGGGGCTGAGCCAGGCCCCGGTCCGGAAGCGGTAGTAGTACACCGTGCCCGCTGTCAGGCCCTTCACGTCGACGTGCACGCTGTGGTTGTACTCGGCATGGGCGTCGGCGGTGCCCCGGAACAGGACGGCCGCGAAGTACTCGTCGAGCGCCACCTCCCATTCGACCGCGACCCGCTCCGTGCCCATCCCGCCGTCCTCGAGGAACGGCTCCGGCGCCAGCCGGGTCCACAGCAGAACCGAGTCGGGCAGGGGGTCGCCGGAGGCGACGCCGAGGGTGAACGGGTCACTGCTGATCCGGGCGGTCCGCAGGGGCGCGGCGACGGCGCCGCGGGCCGGCAGGTTGGTGGAGAAGGCGAGTGCGGCGGCGGCCGCGGTGACGGTGAGGAAACGCCGGCGGCCCAGGTGCCGGGCGGCTGCGCCCATCACGGCGTCGTGCGGGGAGAAGGCGTGCTCGGCCGGTCGGCTGTGACGGCCCGTGGGCGCCATCTGGTGTCCTCTCGTACGGGGCGGGCGGTCCGTGGGCGAGCGGCACGGGGAACCGGGTGGGCCCCGGGGCGGTCGCCCCACGCACGCCGGCACGGGGTACTCGCGTCGGGGCGAGCCGGTGTGCGCCGTCCGTGCCCGGGCACCGTCGCGCGGTGGCGCCGACCCGCGATGCGCGGACCCCGCATGCTAAGCAGACAAAACGTCCGGAATCGGCAGGACTTGCGGAGTGATCACACAGGAGGAGGTACGGAGGGGCGCGGAGGAGCGGTACGGAGCGGGCGTGGAGGAGCTGCGCGTGTGGGCGCCGACCGTCCGGGGCACCCGGGACGGACGGGCAGCAGCGGGTACGGCGGTGAGGGCAGCGGGTATGCGGGTGACTGGCACCGGGTGCGGGCACCGGGTGCACGGGTGAGGAAGGAGGCGGGCCGAGCCGATGGCCAGGACACGGCGCTACGAAGTGGCGGCCTCCGGTCGCTGGTGGGACCGGGAGGACCACCGACGGCTGCCGGCCGGCGAGGTGCACGCGTGGCGGCAGGGCATGAACCAGACCGTGTGCGGTCTGTCCCTGCACCGCTCGCAACTGTTCCGGTTCCCGGCCGTCACCTGGAGCGACGTGCTGCCCGAGACCGGTGGCGCGGCCGACGCCGTCCGCCGGGTGTGCCCCCGCTGCGCCGCCGCGGCCGGGCGCCCTGGGGCGGACGCCCGGCCCGGCCGGCGGCACATCAACCCGCGGCCGTAGGAGCCGGCCGGACGGTCCGGCCCCCGGGCGTGGCGTTTCGCCGCCTAGGACGGCAGCGGCGAGCGGCTGACGCGGATCTTGGACTGGCCGTGCGGCCGCTTCTCCCAGTCCTCCATGAACCGGGCGTGCAGGTTGTGCTGGGCGGCCAGGGTCAGCAGGGTGTCGGTGCGGTAGTAGAAGTCCTCGCGGAGTACCTGGTGTTCGGTGCCCTCCGTGCGGTCGAAGGTGAAGTCGAAGAACCCGGTGTCGGTCAGGACACGGCCGACGTGCGCGAGGCACTCGTCGATCACGCTCAGCGGCGAGTGCGAGAAGACGCTGTGCGCGTGGATGACGTCGAAGTGGTCGTCGGGCAGGAACTCCAGCCTGAGATCGCCGGTGATGGTCAGGTGCGGCAGCTTGGCCTGGAGCCCGCGCTCGGTCAGGGTGTTCTTCGCGGCGATCAGGATGTCCGGCGAGATGTCGATGCCGTAGTAGTGCCCCGTGTCCAGGTGGTCGATGAAGCGCCAGCCGCCGCGCAGGTTGCCGCAGCCGATGTCGAGCATGTGGTGCTCGGGGCGCAGTCCGTGCTCGACCAGGTACTCGAACTGCATCCGCCCGAGGGCCAGCCATCGGTCGTGGGTCCGGCTGCCGACCGCGGCCTCGGGGTTGCGGCGGGTGTCGGAAGCCATCACGGCCCGGTAGTAGCCGACGTGGTCCGGGTGCTTGACCCGCAGCCAGGCGTCCCGGCCGGCCCGGCGGACGTAGGGGCCGACGCGCTCGGGGTGGCGCAGCGCGTACCCGACCTTGTGCGTGAGCGCGGCGCGATTGCTGCGCAGTTTCTTCGGGGACTTGGCGTCCTTGGGCATGAGTGGATCGACCTTCGTGTGAGGGGGAGCGGTGGGGAGGGTGCCGCAGAGGGTGTCAGACCCGGCGGCGCAACAACAGGACCGCGACGGCGGTGAGTCCGAGGGCCAGGCCGCCGAGGAGCGCCGTGTCGATCCACTGGAACGTCCAGTAGTCGCCGGGCGGGTTCGCCTCGTAGAAGCGGGCGGTGTAGCCGTGCCGGGTCATGCACTCCTTCAGCTCGCGCCCGGACGGGTAGGGGCAGTTCAGGACGTCCTCACGGTGGCCGGACGCCGTGATCAGGCCGTAGTTCCCGGTGGACCACTTGTCGCCCATCGGTGGTTTGGGCTGCCACCCGTCGCTGACGTAGGCGTGCGGCGGGACCAGCAGGCGGGCTCGGTGCGTCCACTGCACCGCGGCCGCCACCGCCCCCGTGACCAGCAGCGTCCAGGCCATCGCGGACAGCACCCGGCGCGTGAGCAGCCCGGCGAGGGTGCCCACGGTCAGGCCGAACAGCGCGGCGGCCACGGTCGCGGGGCCGGAGCCGGTCAGCGCGGGGGCCTCGTACCAGAAGACGCCGTAGCTGCGGTTGACGGCGGGTTCCCACCACCACCGGAACAGCAGGGCCAGGCTCCCCGAGAGCGCCACCGTGCCCACCGCCGCGAGGGCGAAGCGGGAGGCGAACCACTGGGCCCGGCTCACGCCCTGGGTCAGGACCATCCGGTGGGTGCCCAGTTCCCGGTCGCGGCCCAGCAGCGGCGCGCCCCAGAACATACCGACGAGGACGGGCAGGGCGATGTTGAGCCCGCCGAGCAGCCTGAGCGGCTCGACGTCCAGGAACCGGGGCAGCCCGTCCCCGGGCCCCGAGCAGTACAGCGGTCCGGGGCCGCAGTGGTCGAACAGCCCGCTGCGCAGGTCGTCGAGCATGCCCGAGCGGAAGTACGCGGCGAGCGCGGCGGCGGCCACGAGGACGGCGGCGCCGCAGACGACCAGTACCCGCTGCTGGCGCCAGGCCAGCCACAGCGTGCCCTTCACGCCGCCTCCTTCGTGCTCTCGGCACCGGAGCGGAGGTGACCGAGCAGGATCTCCTCCAGGCCGGGCCGCTCCACGTGCCAGTCACCGCCGAGCGGGCCGCGCGGCCGCACCAGGGCGGTGAGCTGCCGTCCGTGTGTCCGGCGGTGCACCACGGCGTGCTCCCGCAGGGACGGCTCCCCGTCGATGTGTCCGGTGACCAGGGTGTGGCCCTCGCGCAGCGCGTCGGTGTCCTCGCTCAACTCCACCCGGCCGGCCCGCAGGAGCACCACCCGGTCGCAGGTCTGCTCCAGGTCGGGCAGGACGTGCGAGGACAGCACGATGCTCACCTCGCGGTCCGCCGCCTCGGCCATCAGGGTCGCCATGATCTCCGCGCGCACCACCGGGTCGAGGTCGGCGAGCGGTTCGTCCAGCAGCAGCAGTTCCGGCCGCTTGCCGAGGGCCAGGGCGAGCGACACCCGGGTGCGCTGCCCCGGGGACAGTTCGCCGACCCGGGCGGTCAGGGCCGTGCCGCCCTCGCGCACCACCCGCTCGGCGACCGGGTGGTCCCACGCGGAGTTCAGCTTGCCGCCCATGCGCAGGGTGTCGGCCACGGTGAAGCGGGGGTAGAGCGGTCTGTCCTGGGTGAGCAGGGCGACCCGGGTGCGTGCCGCGGCCGTGTCCGGCGCGGTGTCCAGCACCCGGATCTCCCCGTGCGTGGGCCGCAGCAGGCCGCCGGCGAGGTGCAGCAGCGTGCTCTTGCCCGCGCCGTTGCGGCCGACCAGGGCGGTGATGCTGCCCCGGGGCACCGTGAACCCGCAGTCCCGCAGGGCCCAGTCGCCGCGTGCCCGGTAGCGGAACCCGAGGTCCGTGGCGTGCAGCGCGGCGGGCACGTCAGGCCCGGTCATGCGTCCTCCTGTTTCCGTCCCCGGTCATCCGGGTCGTGCTCGTGTCGTTGGTGCTCGTGTTCGTCCAGGGCCGCCGTGACCAGGGCGAGGACGTCGTCCCGGTCCAGCCCGGCGGACCGGGCCCGTGCCACCCACTCGGCGAGATCCGTACGCAGGGGCGAGTCGTCCTCCGCGCCTGGCCGCGCCAGCGACCGGGTCACGAAGGTGCCGAGCCCGCGCCGCGACCGGACCAGGCCGGCCTGTTCCAGGTCGCGGTAGGCCCTGAACACGGTGTTGGGGTTGATGGCGGTGGCGGCGACGACCTCTCTGGCCGTCGGGAGCTTGTCCCCGACCCGCAGCACACCCATCCGGAGTGCCTGTTCGGTCTGCCGCACGATCTGTACGTAGGCGGGGACGCCGCTCTGCCGATCGATCCGGTACTCGACCACGTCACCTTCCATGCTTTCATTAATTCATTAGTAGAAGCATGATCAGGTGGTGCGCGGAAGTCAAACGCGGAGACCGGATTGGACTGTCAGTCCAACTGCTGGACGTGTAGTCTCGGACTCTCCGACGCCGAGCAGGGAGGCCGCTGGTGAGCGAACCGAAGCTGGACGCCGAACGCGACGCCGTCCTCGCCGCGCTGCGCCCGGTCGTCGACGGAATCGCCGCGACCTTCGGCCCGGTCTGCGAGGTGGTGCTGCACGACTACCGGCAGCCCGACCGGTCGGTCGTGTCCGTCGCCGGCTCGGTGACCGGGCGGACGGTGGGCGGGGCGATGAGCGAGATCGGCCTGCGCGTACTGGCCCGCGGCGACGAGGCGCGGGACGAGCTGAACTACGTCACGCGGACGGGCGACGGCACCCTGCTGAAGTCCTCCACGATGGTGCTGCGCGACTCCACGGGCGCGGTGTTCGGCGCCCTGTGCGTCAATCTCGACGTGACCGCCGTGGACCGCGCCCAAGCCCTGCTGGGTGCCCTCGCCGGATGCGCGAGCACCTCCGCCGACCCACCGGCGACCACCTTCGGCGACGACATCGACGCCGTGGTCGACGCCATCGTGGAGGCCCACCCGCTGCGCCGGGACCGGAGCTGGGCGGCGCTGGACCGCGCACAGCGCCTGGAGCTCTTCCGCGACCTGGACGGGCGCGGCGTGTTCGCCGTACGCCGCTCGGTCGAGCAGGTCGCTGCCCGGCTCGGCATCTCCCGGGCCTCCGCCTACAACTACCTCTCCCAGGCCCGCAGCGCGGCCGCCCCGGCCGCCGGCTCCGACTCCGCTGGAGGACACGCGTGACGACCACCACCCCGCCGGTCACCCTCGACGACGTCCGCTCCGCCGCCGCCCGCCTCCGGGGCGTCGCGCACCGCACCCCGGTGCTGCGCTCGCGCACCCTGGACGCCCTGGCCGGCGCCGAGGCCCTCCTCAAGTGCGAGAACCTCCAGCGGGTGGGCGCCTTCAAGTTCCGCGGCGCCTACAACGCCGCCTCCCGCCTCACCCCGGAGCAGCTCTCCCGGGGCATCGCCGCCTACTCCTCCGGCAACCACGCCCAGGCGGTCGCCCTCGCCGCCCGCGAGCTGGGCACCACGGCCGTGATCGTCATGCCCGAGGACGCGCCGCCCTCCAAGCGGGCGGCCACCGCCGGCTACGGCGCCGAGATCGTCACCTACGACCGCTACACCGGCGACCGCGTCGCCGTCGCCGAGGCCCTGGCCGCCGAACGCGGGCTGACTCTGATCCCGCCCTACGAGCACCCGCACGTCATCGCCGGACAGGGCACGGCAGCCCTCGAACTCGTCGAGGAGACGGGGCCGCTGGACGCGCTCATCGCCCCGGTCGGCGGCGGCGGACTGATCGCCGGGAGCGCCACCGCCGTCAAGGGCCTGCACGCCGGCACCCGGGTGATCGGCGTCGAACCGGAGGCCGGCGACGACACCAAGCGCTCCCTGGAGGCCGGCCGGCGTGTCACCGTCCCGGTCCCGCGCACCATCGCCGACGGCCAGGCCCTGCACACCCCGGGCGAGCTGACCTTCTCCCTCAACCGGCGGCTGCTCGACGGGATCGTGCTGGTCTCCGACGACGAGATCCGGGACGCGATGCGCTTCGCCTTCGAGCGGCTGAAGACCGTCCTCGAACCGAGCGGCGCCACCCCGCTGGCCGCCCTCCTCACCGGCCGAGCCGGCCCGTTGCCCCGCCGGGTCGGCGTGATCCTCTCCGGCGGCAACGTGGACGCCGAACGCTTCGCCCGTCTGTGCGGCACGCCCCGCTGACCCCGCGTGTCCTCCCGATGGCGGCCCCGAGTTGACAGGGGGACGATGGGGTGGTGGGGCAGGGAAAGGAGGAGCGTCATGCTCGACATCAAGACGCTCGACAAGCCGGACGAGCGGCGCGATTTCCCCCGTGGACACCTCGAGGCCGTGCACCTGGCGGGCCTGGACTTCGCCGTGGCCACCTTCGAGCCGGGCTGGCGCTGGTCGGAGTCCGTGGCGCCGCTCGCGGGCACCGACAGTTGCCAGGTCCACCACAACGGTTACGTCGTCCAGGGCCGCATGCGCATCCGCATGGACGACGGTGCCGAGAGCGAGGTGGGCCCCGGCGACGTCTTCGTCTGCTCGCCCGGGCACGACGCCTGGGTCGTGAGCGACGAACAGTGCGTGGTCCACGACTTCGCGGGCGGTATGGCCAGGGAGTACGCCAAGGCCGAATAGCGTCACACCGGCAGCAGCCGGGTCACCAGCGCGCCGAGCCGGCGTACGTTGCGGCACTCGTGCATCTCCACCAGCTCGGCGTACGCGGGCGCCGCCGAGTCGCCGGTGCCCCATCGGGAGTGCTGCTCCGGGTTCAGCCGGCACCGGTGTCACGTGAACGGCGAAGAGCGGGAGGCACGGAGCGGGGAGAGGCGGCTGCCTCCTCCCCGCCTCCGTACCTCCCGAGCCTCCTCCGCCTTGCGCTCACGCGGCCGGCGTCACCGCCCCGACCGCCGGCGTGCGCAGCACCCGCCGCGCCGTCCCCAGGCTGGTCCCCAGCGTCACCGCCGCCGACACCGACACCATGGCGAGCCAGACCCCGGGGAACGGGTCCGGCAGCACCTCGTCGGTACGCACGACGGTGAACGGCACCACCCCGGCCAGCGCGGCCACCGTGCCGAAGAACACCCCGGTGAGCGTGAGGATGACGCCCTCGGCGCCGACCACGCGCAGCACCTGTCCGGGCGTCGCCCCCGCCAGCCGCTGCTGACCGAACTCACGGGAGCGGTACGTCGTCGCCGCGTACAGCGAGTTGACCAGCATCACGCAGACGAACACCGCGATGATGCCGACCACCGTGAGGTTGAGCGTCTCCAGGTTCTTGGCCTCGACCGACTTGACCAGGCCGGAGGCCTCCACGGCGTCGCTCTCCACCGCCTGCATGGTGACCGTCGCCGTGGACACCGCGGTGAACAGGATGAGCGACACCAGGATCCCGGCGATGTGATCGGCCCGCTCGCGCAGATTGCGCACGGCCAGCCAGCCGCTCGCACCGTTCAGCGGCAGCCGGTCCAGCACGCCCTTCAGCAGCCGCGGCGCCATCAGCGCGAAGCCGACCGACAGCAGGATCGCCCCGTAGGCCGGCGGCGCCATCAGCGCCTCGTCCGTTGTGGACAACAGGAGGGTGGAGCAGGCACCCGCCGCACCGGTGACCAGCGCGGCGTACGTCAGGATCCGCCGGGCCCCCGCCCGTTCCCTGCTGCCGCGCGTCACCCGCCGCACCGCCAGGAACGCGGCGCCCGCCGACGCGAGCAGCGTGATGTCCACGCCGCTCAGCAGCGCGATCGGACCGAAGGAGTACTCGACGGACCGCGCCACCTGGCCGCCGTCCTGGAACATCCCCAGCAGTGCCCGGCCACCGAGCATCGCCGGACCGATCGCCAGCGCCGCGCCCACCAGTGCCACGGCCACCGCCTCACCCACGACCATCCGCCTGATCTGGGCGGGAGTCGCCCCCGAGCAGCGCAACAACTCCAACTCGGCGGCCCGCTGACGCACGTTGACCGTCAGCGTCGAGGCCACGGCGAAGAACACCAGCAGGGTCCCGTAGCCGCCCACGACCCCCGCCGCCGTGCCCAGCGTCTCCGAGCTGACCGGGTCCACCCCGTCCTGTCCGGCCGTGTCGTGCATCGAGTTGAACATCATGATGACCACCGCGCCCAGGAACGCGGACAGCAGCGTCGCGAGGAACCGTCCGGGACGTCGCCGGATCGACCGCAGGGCCAGTGCGAACATCGTTCACACCCCCGTCGGCACGTCGTCGCCCAGGTGCGCCAGCCGCTCCGCGACCGCGTCCGGCGTCGGGGCGTCCATCCGTCCGGCGAGCCGGCCGTCGGCGAGGAAGACGACCGAGTCGGCGTAGGAGGCGGCCACCGGGTCGTGCGTCACCATCACCACGGTCCGGCCGTGCACCCGCACCGCCTCCCGCAGCAGCAGCATCACCTGCCGCGCGCTGCGCGTGTCCAGTGCGCCCGTCGGCTCGTCCGCGAAGATCACCCGGGGTTCGGTCACCAGGGCACGGGCGATCGCCACCCGCTGCCGCTGACCGCCGGAGAGCTGGTCGGGCCGGTGACCGAGCCGGTCCCCGAGACCGACGGAGGCCAGCACCTCCCGGGCCCGCCTCCGGTCGACGCGGCGGCCGGCCAGCTTGAGCGGCAGCACCGTGTTCTGCGCCACCGTGAGCGTGTCCAGCAGGTTGTACTGCTGGAACACGAAACCGACCCGGCCGCGCCGGAACTTCGTCAGCTCCGCCTCGCCGCCCCCCGTCAGCTCGGTGCCGTCCACGCACACGATGCCGCTGTCCGGCCGGTCCAGACCCGCCGCACACTGCAGCAGCGTGGACTTGCCGGAGCCCGATGGACCCATCACCGCGGTGAACGTGCCGCGCCCCAGGCTCAGCGTCACCCCGTCCAGCGCGGTCACGGCGTTCTCCGCGGTGCCGTAGGTCCTGGTCACCTTGACGAGGCGGAGCGCCTCGGGGGCGGGGCCCGGGTCGTGGTCGCCTCGTGCGCCGGTGCGAAACATCGTCATCACCTTCCGTGCGGCACGCCCTGTGCGGTGCCTCGCCGACGACGCTACGGAGCCGGGGGCCGGGCCACACTGGGCGCAGGACCCGTATCGGGGGGTGTACTCAGTGACACCCCGCCCCGGCATGCGTCACGATGATCGCCATGACCGACGGAATAACGTGGCTCGCCGAATCCAAGTGCGTCGACTTCAGCGGCCACAGTGTGCACGCGTCCCGCGAACTGGCCCCCGAGGAACTGGTGTCGCGGATCGCCGAGAGCGCCTTCGACGCGAAGTACACGGCGCGCCACATCGGCGAGCTGACCGGACGCCAGGTCAATGACCTGCTGGACGACCTCTACGGCGACGTCTGGGACGGGCTCGCCCTGCGCTACGGACGGGACGGCGACTGGTCGTTCGCGGTCTGCTACGGCGGCTGGATGGGCGAGATGGTGAACCAGGCGGCGGTCTCGCACGGCGGAGCCCACGTCTTCCACCTGGAGTACGAGGAGGAGAACGGCAAACCCGTGCCGCCGCACTTCGCGTACTTCCACGACGGGGAGTTCGCATGCGGCTTCAACCTGCACCTGGACCGCTCATGGGGCTACGCCGGCGTCGACGGAAAACCCGAGTGGGTGCGCCGCGTCGAACCGCTGCTGACTGCCGTCGGACTTCCCGACGAGGACGCCGACCGTCGGCTCGTGCGGCGCACCGCACTCGACATCCTCGGGCAGGTCTTCGGGCTCGCGCTGCCCCGGCACCGGATCGTGGAGGGCACTCTCGACTCGGTGGTCCTGGAAGACGCCGACTGACCTCTTCGCTCAGTCCTCCACCAGCACCACCTCCAGCGTGCGCGGACCGTGCACCCCCTCGACCCGGTCCAGCTCGATGTCACTCGTCGCGGAGGGACCGGAGATCCAGGTCGACGGGCGCGACGGATCGAGCCGTTCGAGGGCCTGGGGCACGGACGAGACCACCTGGTCCGGCACCCGTACGACGCAGACGTGGTGGTCGGGGACGAGGGTGATGCGGCGTCGGCCCTGGTCGGGGGAGCCGTCCAGGACGATCGTCCCCGTCTCGGCGACGGCGACGGCGCAGCCCGTGACCACGCTGTCGACCCGGTCGAGTTCGTGCGCAGTGCTCTCCGCGCGGTCGTGGACCCGGGTCGCGTCGACGGCCGCCAGCCAGCCGGGCGGCAACCCCGGCGGCACCACCACGCTCCGCGAGCCGCGAGCGGCCAGGAGCCGCATCAGCAGGTCGGGCAACTGCCCGTCCGCGCACCGGTGCACGGTCGCCCGGTAGTCCGCCAGGTTCTCGGCGAGCAGCTCCACCGTCTCCGCGACGGTCCGCCGGCCGTGCTCGCGCGCATAGCCCCGCGTGACGGCCCGCTCGTACGGCGGGTCGTCGTCCGGCACGTCCGCGAGGGCGCGGCGCACCCGCCCCAGGATGCGCTCCCTGCTGCTCATTTCGCCCCGTCCTTGCCACCGTGCGTGCGTTGCCACCAGTCCCGGAACGGTTCAGCGGGCACCTCCGGGAGGTCCCGGCTGCCGCTCCACGCGCGGCCCGGTCCCGGAAGGGTGCGCGGATGGAGGCGGCGGGTGCGCGACGCCAGCCGCTGGCCGGTCCGCAGCGCGCCGGGGTGCGTGAACGCCCACTGTGCCGCCCGCATCGCCGCCCGCTCGGCGGCATGCCCCTTCGCCGGTTTCAGGACGACCTTGTTGCCCTGCCGGACGGCAGGCCCGCCCTGGACCACCCGCTCCCGCAGGTGCACCAGCACCTCGGGGATGTCGATGGCGACGGGGCACACCTCGTAGCAGGCACCGCACAGCGAGGACGCGTACGGCAGGGAGGCGTCGATCTCGCTGCCCGTGCCCCGGAGTTGAGGGCTGAGGATGGCGCCGATCGGGCCCGGGTAGACCGAACCGTAGGCGTGTCCGCCCGCCCGCTCGTAGACGGGGCAGACGTTCAGGCACGCCGAGCAGCGGATGCAGCGCAGCGCCTGGCGGCCGACCTCGTCGGCGAGGGTGTCGGTGCGGCCGTTGTCCAGCAGGACCAGGTGGAAGGTGCGGGGGCCGTCCTCGTCGGTGGTGCCGGTCCACATGGACGTGTACGGGTTCATGCGCTCGGCCGTCGAGGAGCGGGGGAGGGTCTGCAGGAAGACCTCCAGGTCCTGCCAGGTCGGCACGATCTTCTCGATGCCGACGACGGAGATCAGGGTCTCGGGCAGGGTCAGGCACATCCGGCCGTTGCCCTCGGACTCCACGACGACGAGGGTGCCGGTCTCGGCGACCATGAAGTTGGCGCCGGAGATGCCGACCTTGGCGCGCAGGAACTTCTCCCGCAGGTGCAGCCGGGCCGCCTCGGCGAGTTCGGCGGGCGTGTCGGTCAGGTTCTCGGGTGCCGGGCGGCCCCACTCGCCCATCTCGGAGCGGAAGATGTCCCGGATCTCGCCGCGGTTGCGGTGGATCGCCGGGACCAGGATGTGCGAGGGCCGGTCCTTGCCCAACTGCACGATCAGCTCGGCGAGATCGGTCTCGTAGGCGCGGATGCCCTCCGCCTCCAGCGCCTCGTTGAGACCGGTTTCCTGCGTCGCCATCGACTTGACCTTGACGACCTCGGACTCGCCTGTCGCCTTCACCAGGTCCGCGACGATCCGGTTGGCCTCTTCGGCGTCGGCGGCCCAGTGCACCGTCCCGCCGGCCGCCGTGACCGCCTCCTCCACCTGCACCAGATACCGGTCCAGATGACGCAGCGTGTGGTCCTTGACCTGTTTCCCGGCCTCGCGCAGCGCCGCCCAGTCGTCCAGCTCCGCCACCGCGCGGGCCCGCTTGTCGCGGATGGTGTGCGTGGCGTGGCGCAGATTGCCGCGCAGCGTCGAATCGCGCACGGCGGTGCGCGCGGCCTCCGGAAAGGCCGGCATTCCCACGAACATCCCGCTCATACGGTCACCGCCTCCTCCGTGCCGGCCAGGATCTCCGCGATGTGCACCGGCCGCATGCCCGTCCGCAGCCGCGTCATGGTCCCGCCGATGTGCATCAGGCAGGAGTTGTCGGCCGCGCACAGCACCTCGGCGCCGGTGGACTCGGCGTGGCGGACCTTGTCCGCGCCCATCGCCGCCGACACGTCGGGGTTCTTCACGGCGAAGGTGCCGCCGAAGCCGCAGCACTCCTCGGCGCCGGGCAGCTCGACCAGCTCCAGCCCCTTCACCGCCTCCAGCAGCCGTCGGGGCCGGTCGCCGAGGCCGAGGCTCCGCAGCCCGTGGCAGGTCGGGTGGTACGTCACCGTGTGCGGGTAGTACGCCCCCACGTCCGTGACCCCCAGCACGTCCACCAGGAACCGCGTCAGCTCGTACGTCTTCGGCACCACCGGCGCCAGCGTGGCCGCGAGCGTGTCCCCGCGCCCCTCCGCCCGCGCCCGCTCGCCCATCCGCGGATACAGCTCCCGCACCATCGCCCCGCAGGAACCCGACGGCGTCACGATCGCCTCGTAGTCCTGGAAGACGTCCGAGAAGTGCCGGGCCAGCGGCTCCGCCTCGTGCCGGTACCCGGTGTTGTAGTGCGCCTGCCCGCAGCAGGTCTGGGCCATCGGGAAGTCGATCTCGACGCCCAGTCTGGTCAGCAGCTTCACCACGGCACGGCCGGTGTCCGGATACAGCGTGTCGTTGACACAGGTCAGGAACAGGGCGACACGCATCGCGGCTCCTCGTGATCGGTCGGCTCGAACGTCGTGATCATCGGATGAACCGCAGGGTAGTCGGCATGACGGGGCCGGGGGAGACCCCGTTCACCGGTCGGCGGGTCGGGCCGGGGCCACTCGCCGGCTTCCGCCTGCCCGCCTGACGGGGACCTTTGTGCGGCGGCGCGGGTAATGTGAAGTGCTCCCGGCCGCCCCGCGTCCCTGATGCGTTCCCCAGCCCGACCCTGGAGGTCCCTGCCCGATGGCCCATTCCGTGGGTATCAAGGACGTCGCCCGCGCCGCCGGAGTATCCGTGGGCACGGTCTCCAACGTCATCAACCGCCCCGACACCGTGGCGACCGAGACACGCGCGCGCGTACTGGCCGAGATCGACCGGCTCGGCTACGTCCGCAGCGAGTCCGCGCGCCAACTGCGCGCGGGCCGCAGCCGCATCATGGGGCTGCTCGTACTGGACATGGGTAACCCCTTCTTCGTCGACGTCGCGCGCGGCGCCGAGCGGGCCGCGCGCGACGCCGGGCTCGGGGTGATGGTCTGCAACAGCGCCCAGAACCCGGCCGAGGAGGCCGAGTACCTCTCGCTCTTCGCCGAGCAGCGGGTCCGCGGTGTACTGCTGACCCCGGCCGACGCGACCGGCCGCAACATCGAGGGCTTCCGGCGGCACAGCATCCCCTTCGTGCTGGTCGACCGTGTCGCCGAGGGCACCACCGAGTGCTCCGTCTCCGTCGACGACGTCGCGGGCGGCGCCCTGGCGGTACGCCACCTCGTGGACGCCGGACACCGCTCCATCGCCTACGTCAGCGGCCCGCCCGCTCTCCACCAGGTGCGCGACCGCCGCACCGGCGCCCTGCGGGTGCTCGACGAGGCCGGACTCGGTCCCGGCGCGCTGCGCGAACTGCCCACCGAGCGGCTCGACGTCGCCGCGGGCCGGGACGCCGGTGCCCGCCTCCTCGGCCTCTCCGACCGGCCGACCGCCGTCTTCTGCGCCAACGACCTGCTCGCCCTCGGCGTTCTCCAGGCCGTGTACGCCGCCGGGGTCGCGGTCCCCGACGACCTCGCCATCGTCGGCTACGACGACATCGAGTTCGCCGCCGCCGCGGCCGTCCCGCTCACGTCCGTGCGCCAGCCGGCCGTCACCATGGGCGCCATGGCCGCCGAACTGCTCCTGGAGGAGACGGAGGCGGAGGGCGGGGACCGGCCCCACACGCACCGGCGGGTCGTGCTCCAGCCCGAACTGGTGGTGCGCCGCTCCAGCCTCGCCGCCCGCTGACCCGTCGTTCAGCACGATTTTCCCATCCCGGGGGTCGGTGGCCGCAGAACCATGTGCTGAACTGGGACACGGCCGAAAGATCCGTCCGCATGGTCCATCCGCCCCGGGAGCCCCGTTGAGCGTCAGCTACCGCCAGCCCGGCGTCGTCCTCACCGACCGCCGTTTCACCGTGCCCCTCGACCACGCGAACCCCTCCGGGGAGACGATCGAGCTGTACGCCCGCGAGTGCGTCGCGAGTGACAGGACGGGCCAGAACCTGCCGTGGCTGGTCTACCTCCAGGGCGGCCCGGGCTTCGGGGCGAACCGTTTCATCGGACGCCCCGCCTGGCTCGGCCGGGCCCTGAAGGACTACCGGGTGCTGCTCCTCGACCAGCGCGGAACCGGCGCCTCCACGCCCGCCAACCGCCAGACGCTCCCGCTGCGCGGCGGCGCCGCCGCACAGGCCGACTACCTCACCCACTTCCGCGCCGACGCCATCGTCCAGGACTGCGAGGCGATCCGCCCCCAGGTCACCGGGGGCGCCCCCTGGGCCGTCCTCGGCCAGAGCTTCGGCGGCTTCTGCACCGTCGCCTACCTGTCGCTGGCCCCCGAAGGGCTGAGCACCGCCCTGATCACCGGCGGCCTGCCCTCCCTCGACGCCCACGCCGACGACGTCTACCGGGCCGCCTTCCCCCGCATCGAGCGCAAGGTCGTCGCGCACTACGCCCGCTACCCGCAGGACGTCGAGCGCGCCCGGCGCATCGCCGACCACCTGCTCACCCACGACGTGGTCCTGCCGAACGGCTACCGGCTCACCGTGGAGGCCTTCCAGTCCCTCGGCATCCTCCTCGGCGGCAGCGAGGGCAGCCACCGTCTGCACTTCCTCCTGGAGGACGCCTTCGTCCGCACCCCGAGGGGACACGAGCTGTCCGACGCGTTCCAGGAGCAGGCGCAGGGTCTGCTGTCGTACGCCGGCCACCCCCTCTACGCCCTCGTCCACGAGGCCATCTACGGCCAGGACGCGCGCCCCACCGACTGGTCGGCCGAGCGGGTACGCGCCGAGTTCCCGCGCTTCGACGCCGCCAAGGCCCTCGCCGGCGACGAACCGCTGCTGTTCACCGGCGAGTCGGTGCACCCCTGGATGTTCGACTGCGACCCGGCGCTGCGCCCGCTGCGGGAGACCGCCGAGCTGCTCGCCGCCCGCACCGACTGGACGCCGCTGTACGACCCGGCCCGCCTCGCCGCCAACGAGGTCCCCGCCGCCGCGGCCGTCTACCACGACGACATGTACGTCGACACCGGCCACGCGCTGACCACCGCCCGTGCCATCCGAGGCCTTCGCACCTGGGTCACCGACGAGTTCGAGCACGACGGCGTACGGGCCGGCGGCCCCAGGGTCCTGGACCGGCTGCTCGCGCTCGCCCGCGACGAGGCCTGAACGGCGGCGCGCGAACGGCGGCGCCTGAATGGCGGCGCCTATGGCGGCGCCTGAACGGCGGCGCCTGAAGAACGGGTGGGATGTCAGTGGCACGCGTTAGTGTGCGGACATGACGGAGCCGACGACCACGCGACTGGAGCCCATGCCCGGCGACTGGCGGCGCGCCCTGGCCGTCGTCGCCCACCCGGACGACCTGGAGTACGGCTGCTCGGCGGCGATCGCGGCCTGGACCGACGAGGGACGTGAGGTCGCCTACGTCCTCGCGACCCGTGGCGAGTCGGGCATCGACACACTGGCGCCCGCCGAGTGCGGCCCGCTGCGGGAGCGCGAGCAGCGGGCGAGCGCGGCCGTCGTCGGGGTGAGCGAGGTGGAGTTCCTCGACCACCGGGACGGCGTCATCGAGTACGGCACCGCCCTGCGCCGCGACATCGCCGCGGCCATCCGCCGGCACCGGCCCGAGCTGGTCCTCACCCTCAACCACCGGGACACCTGGGGTGGTGTCGCCTGGAACACCCCGGACCACGTCGCCGTCGGCCGGGCCACGCTCGACGCCGCGGGCGACGCCGGCAACCGGTGGATCTTCCCGGAGCTGACCGAGCAGGGCCTCGAACCCTGGGACGGCGTGCGCTGGGTCGCCGTCGCCGGGTCCTCCTCGCCCACGCACGCCGTGGACGCCACGCCGGGGCTGGAGCGCGCGGTCCGCTCCCTGCTGGAGCACCGCACCTACATCGGGGCGCTGACGGACGAGGACCCGGAGACGTACGTGCGCGGCTTCCTCGTCGGCTTCGCCGAGTCCGCGGGGAAGCGGTTCGGCGGGAAGCCGGCGGTGACCTTCGAAGTCTTCGGACGGTAGCGGCATGGCGGGGGGCCGAGGGAGCCAGGAGGAGCGCAACGTGCAGGGGGAGCAGGGCGTGCAGCAGGAGCGGGACGTGCGGGGGCACCAGCGACTGGCGGAGCGGTTCGAGGAGCACCGGGGGCAGCTCAAGGCGGTGGGCTACCGCATGCTCGGTTCACTGACCGAGGCGGAGGACGCGGTGCAGGAGGCGTGGCTGCGCCTCGACCGCACCGGCGCGGACGGCATCGACAACCTCGGTGCCTGGCTGACCACGGTGACCGGCCGGGTCTGCCTGGACCTGCTGCGCTCACGCACCGCGCGCCGCGAGGAGCCGATGACCGAGGGCTTCGACACCTTCGTCCCGGATCCCGTGCTGAGGGCACTGCCGCAGGGCGATCCGGAGCAGGAGGCCCTGCACACCGACTCGGTGGGGCTGGCCCTGCTGGTCGTACTGGAGACCCTGGAGCCGGCCGAGCGGCTGGCGTTCGTGCTGCACGACATGTTCTCCGTGCCCTTCGACGACATCGCGACCATCGTGGAGCGCAGCCCGGCCGCCACCCGGCAACTGGCCAGCAGGGCCCGGCGCCGGGTCCGGGAGGCCACGCCCGCGGCCGACCCCGATCTCGGCCGGCAGCGGCAGGCCGTCGAGGCGTTCCTGGCCGCCAGTCGCGCCGGCGACTTCGAGGCTCTGGTGTCCGTCCTCCATCCGGACGTGGTGCTGCGGGCCGACGCCGGCGCGCTGGCCTCGGGAGTGGCGGCGTCGAAGGTGGTGCGGGGGGCGCGTACGGTCGCCACCGGGGCGTTCCACTTCCGCCACCTCGCCGGTCTCGCCCGTCTCGTCCTGGTCAACGGCACCGTCGGCACCGTCGCCGTGTCCGAGGGGCGTCCCCGTTCGGTCACTTACGTGACCGTCGCCGACGGACTCATCACCGGCCTCTACATCCTGTCCGACCCGGAGCGGCTGGCCCGACTGGACCTGCCCGGCCTGGAGGCCTGACCGGCGCCGCTCACCGGGCCGGGGGCCGCCGCGGCGCCGTTCACCGGGCCGGGGGCCGCCGCGGTGCCGATCCGCCGGCCGGGAACCGCCGCGACGCCGACCCCGTCGGCGCCCGTCCAAAGGGTGCCGATCCGTGCGGGGCCCACCCCGTCGCCGCCGGCCTCACCGGTGCGGATCCGCGGGGCGCGGACCTCATCGGCGCGGACCCGCGCGACGCCGACCTCCGGGGGCACGGGCCTGGACGGTGCCTTCTTCCCGGCCCAGCGGCGACTCACCGCGGCCCGGGGCGGCGCCGGAACCAGGCTGCCGGCGTCGGTCAGTCACCCCTGCCGTGCACTGGACAACGGGGTTGCGAGACGGGGGCCTCGGCGACGGGGGCGCGGTCCGCGGTCGCCCCGGGCCGGCCGGCCGGCGCCCGCCGGTCCAACCGCAGCCGCAGCCCCTCCGGCATCAGCGTCAGCCGCTCGGTCACCCGCAGCCGGTAGTCCGGCTCGGGCCGCAGCTCGTAGCGGCGCAGCAGCAGCCCGAGGACCAGCGTCGCCTCGTGCAGCGCGAACTGCCGCCCGATGCACGCCCGCGCACCCGTCCCGAACGGCTTGTAGGTGTGCGGGGCACGCGACCGTACGGCCCTGGCGTCGAAGCGGTCCGGGTCGAACCGCTCGGCGTCCGGCCCCCACACCTCCGGGTCGCGGTGCAGCATCCCCGTGAGCACCAGCGCCCAGGCACCCCGCCGCATCGGATACGTCCCGCCCAGCACGGTGTCCCGGCGGGCCTCCCGCGCGAAGGCGGGCGCGGTCGGCCACAGCCGCAGTGCCTCGTCCAGCACCCGGCGCACGTAGCGCAGTTTGGCCACCCGCTCGTACCCCGGCGCCTCGGTGCCGTCCCATACGCGGTCCACCTCGGCGCGGGCCCGGGCCGCGACCTCGGGGTGCTGCGCCAGGTAGTGCAGGGCGAAGGAGAGCGCGCCCGAGGTGGTCTCGTGCCCGGCCACCAGGAACGTGATGACCTGACGGCGGACGTTCTCCGGCGACAGCCGCTCACCGGTCTCGGGATGGGCCGTGTCCAGCATCCGGTCGAGCAGGTCGCCGTCCCCGTGGGACGCCCGGCGGGCCCGGACCAGGTCGTCCACCGTGCGGTTGAGGTAGGCGATGTCGGCGGTGTTGCGGCGGTTCGCGCCGCGCAGCAGCCAGGGGGCCAGCGGGGCCGGCACGGTGTTGAGGCGCTGCGCGTAGGTGAGCGTGCCCACCATCGCGGTCACGAAGGGATGGAGCCGGGCACGCTCGAAGGACCCGAAGTCGTGCCCGAACCCGGTGCGCGCGATCGTCTCCAGCGTCAGCTTGGTCATGTCACCGGGCACGTCCACCGCCCGGCCCGCCTCCAGGGCCCGGTCCCAGTGGTCCGTGAGCCGGCCGGCGACGTCCAGCATCATGACGTGGTAGCCCGCCATGGCCTCGCGGCTGAACCCCGGTGCCAGCACGTCGTGTGCGAGCTGCCAGTTGGGTTCGTGGTGGTAGGCCGTGAACAGTCCGTCCCCGGCGACCGGCCGCAGATTGGCCACACCGAGCCCCACGTGCTTGGCGAACCGCTCCTCGTCCGCGAGGTCGGCCACCAGCCCGGCGCCGCACACGAACACGAACTCCTTGCCGAAGGCCCGTCGCCGGAATATCGGCCCCAGCCGCCGGGCGTAGCGCAGCGAGTCCTGCATCGGGGTGCGCCTGCCGGCCTCGACCACGTCCCCGAGCAGGGGGAGCCGGTACGGCGGACGCGGGATGCGGCGGAGTTCGGGCCAGCCCAGCTCGGCGCTGCGGAACCCCTTCGGCAGTCCGTCGCGTGCCGTTCCCTTCGTCGTCTCCGCCATGACGCGATCTCCCTTGACGCAGCGGCGTGTTGCACGTGCCGAGGCGAGCGTGTTGTACATGGATTCAATAGCGCGCCTCAGTCTCGTCCCGTTGTTGAACCGACGTCAAGTAAGGTGCGGGCATGGCCGCGAACCAGGGGGAGCGCACCCGCCGCCGGCTCAGCACCGGGGAGCGACGGGAGCAGTTGCTGTCGGTGGGCGCGCGGCTGTTCTCGGAGAGCCCCTACGACGACGTGTGGATCGAGCAGGTCGCCGAGATCGCCGGCGTCTCCCGCGGGCTGCTGTACCACTACTTCCCGACCAAACGGGACTTCTTCGCGGCGGTCGTCGAGCGCGAGAGCGCGCGCATGCTGCGGATGACGGCGGCCGTGCCCGGCGTTCCGGTCCGGGAGCAGCTCGCGGACGGACTCGACGCGTACCTGGAGTACGTCCGGGCCCACGCGCACGGCTACCGCGCCTTCCACCGCGCCGACGCGACCGGGGACCGGGCGGTGCGCCGGATCTACCGGCAGGCGCTCGCGGCACAGGAGCGGCAGATCCTCGAAGCGCTGTCCGCCGACCCCGAGTTCGGCCCGGCCTTCGAGGAGCGGACCGACGTACGGCTGGCGGTGCGCGGCTGGCTGGCGTTCACCACCGCGGTCTGCCTGGAGTGGCTGCGGGATCCGGAGTCGCCCCGTGAGCAGGTGCGCGACCTGTGCGCACGCGCTCTGCTGGGTGCGATCGCGCCGTGAGCGCCCCCGTTGCACTTCGAAACACGCTGTCAGGCCGCTGAAGTGCGCTCTCCGGTGCGCTGAAAAAGTCTCGCGAAGATCGGGCGTCCTGGTTGGCGCGCGGTCCGATCTCCGCTAGGTTAGGTGAGCCTTACCTAATGAATCCTTGCCCAACGAACTGACGAAGGAGGTCGGGGATGGGTGACAGTCACGCCTGGACGGCCGCGCCCGCCGCGGCGGAGCAGGCCCGCTCCGTACTCGCCGCCGCCTGGTCCTGTGCGGTGACCGCGGAGGGCGGCCGCGAGGAGTTCGTCGGCGCGCACTCCGTGGCCGAGGACGGCCGGGTGCTGCTGCACGTGCCCGAGGACAGCGCCCTGCTCGCGGCGGCGGTCTGCGCGCCCCGGGGCGAGCCGTCCGCCGTGCTGGAGTTCGCCGACGTGGCGCCCGTCCCGGTGCGGGGCCGGATCAGGGCCCGGCTCTGGCTCGCGGGCTGGTTCGCCCTGGAGGACGGCCACCTGGCGTTCACGCCCACGCGCGTGGTGCTGCGTCAGCCGTCCGGTGCCGTGGTCGTCGGCCTCGACGAGTTCGCCGCCGCCGGGCCCGACCCGCTGGCCCTGGCCGAGGCCCGGCTGCTGACCCATCTCGCCGACTGCCACGGGGACGCGGTGGAGCGGCTGAGCCGGCTCGTCGACGCCGACAGCCTGTACGGCGCGGTCCGGGTGCGGCCGCTCGCGGTCGACCGCCACGGACTGACGCTGCGCATCGAGCGCGCCCGCGCGCACGGCGACGTACGACTGCCCTTCCACGCGCCCGCCGACGACATCGCGCAGCTCACGGAGCGGATACACGTGCTGCTGGCGCAGGCGGGCGCCGCCTCCTGCCCGCGGGCCCTGCAGCGGCAGCGCACAGACGGCGACGGGTGAGGCCGGGGGCCTTGCCGGCGCCGGCCGGTGGGCGACCGGGTGCCGCGACCCGCGCCTCCCGGCGGCCCCGTGGCTACCAGTCCCCGTCCTCCACCGGTGCGCCCGGTGCGTCCTTGAGTGGCCGGACCTGCTGCGGTGCGGGCGCCTGCCACGGCTCGTGGTCGTCCCCGACCCAGTCCCCGACCGGCTTGACCTCCTGGAGCGGCTCGGTGGGCGCGAGATCGAGGGCGTCCTGGTCGAAGTAGTCGTACCAGGGCAGTCCGGCCCGGGTGTAGGCGGCTCGGTCCACGGGGGACGGCGGCGGCGCCTCGCCGGTGATGCGCCGCCATTCCGGGGGCGTCACCAGATGTACGAAGACCCGGCCGGCGGGCCGCTCGGCCCAGTCCGTCAGCGGCCGTTCGTCGCGGTAGACCTCCTGCCGCATGGAGCCGCCGACACCGAGCCCCATGGCCGGCGCGGACCGGGGGCGGGCCGCGCCGCGGGCGGCCGCGCCCGGCGCGGCGGGGGCCGACATCGGCATCGGCGCGCCGAATGCGCCGCCACCGCCCGACCGGGCCGCCCTCCGCGCCATCTCGGCCCGGCGCCGCTCCTCCTCCCGCCAGCGGGCCAGCTCGGCGTCGCCCAGCGGGAAGGCCTGCAACTGGACGCCTCCCCAGACCTCCTCGCCGGTGACCTGGCCCTCGACCGTCGCACCCATGCCGAGCGGTACCGCCACGAACTGGCGGACCGTGCCCGTCCCGGAGTTGATGCCGTCCAGCCAGGGCTGGCGGGGGAGCACCACGTAGTTCTGCGGGTCGCGGGCCAGCCGGTCGCTCCAGGGCTTGCCCGAGACCGCGCACACCTTGCCCACCCCGACCTGGAGCGCGGCGGGCTCCGTGGTGCCGGCGAAACTCAGCCACATGGCCTCGCGCAGGTACACCGGCAGCAGCACGCCGCCGCGCGCCCGCCACGCCTCGGGCACGGTGCCGGCGTAGTCGGCGACCCGCCGGACCGGGAACTCGCCGAGCCCCGGCGGCAGCGGGTGGGTGCCCGTCTCCGGCAGTCGCAGGGTGCGGATGAAGCGGACCGACGCACCCCCTGGCAGCAGCAGCCGGTTCCCGTCGATCCGCACGCTGGTGTCGGTCATCCGTACGCCCCCACTTCCGGTTCTCACTGTCCTCGGCCTGTCCTCGGCCCGTCCTCAACGAGAACGACGCGCGGCGGCGCCGCGGTTCCGCCTCCTGAGCCGCGCCCGTACCCGGTCCCGCAGCCGGGTCAGCCGGGGCATGCGTTCGCGCTGCTCGCGGGTGTGGTGGTCCAGCTCCTCCAGGAGCCGGCGCGAACGGTGCTCGGTGTCCATCTCGTCGATGATGCGGTTGACCTCGGTCAGCACGGCACCCTGCAACTGCCACTGCCGGGCGTCGCGCTGGACCTCCTCCAGGAGGAGCTGGGCCAGCTTGTCCCGGGTCGCCGCCGCCTGTCGCAGCTCGGTGGTGAGGCGCTCCTCCGCGGACTCGGCGTTGGCGCTGGCGCTGGTGGTGACCAGGACGGCGAAGCTGACCACGGCGTCGGCGATCTCGGACAGGAGCTGCTGGAGGGTGGTGCCCGTCTCGGGCGGGAACAGCGGCTCCGGTTCACGTTCCTTCGCGAGGTCGGTGAAGGTGCGGGCGAGGACCCGCATCACCACCGTGCAGATCTCCAGGGTGTCCAGACCCGTGCGCAGCACCACCCGGTGGAGCAGCCCCTCGCGTACGCGGGGGTTGAACCGCAGGCTGTCCTCGGCCTGCCGGAGGTCCTCGTCCACCTCGCCGATGTCGTGGTCGAGGCGGCGCGCCTCGTGCAGCCGGGCCGCCGCCTCGTGGAACGGCGTGCTGTTGGCGGCCTCCTCGCCCATGCGCAGCATCAACTGCCGCACCCGCCGGGCCAGCCCCTCGATCGACTCGCCCGCCTGCTCCACCCACACCGGAGGCGCGAGGAGCAGGTTGAAGGAGAGTCCGACGATCGCCCCGATCAGCGTCTCCACCACCCGGGCCCACGCCAGGCTCCCGTGCGAGGTCACACCGAGCACCAGCATCGCGCTGATCGCCACCTCGGCCACGAACTCGTGCGCCCGCACCAGATGCCCGACGCCCAGCGCCGCCACGATGAGCAGGGCCAGGCTCCACCAGCTCAGCCCGACCAGTTGGCTGAAGGCGATGGCGACCAGGACACCGGCCACCACGGCGTTCACCCGGCGGAAGCTCATCTTGAGCGTGGCGTACAGGGTGACCTGGACGACCAGCAGCGCGGTCAGAGGCGCGGTGAGCGGTGCCGCCGACTTGTCGGGGGTCAGCCGCACCGCGATCACATAGGCGATCGAGGCCGCCGCGGCCGAGCGCAGCGCCTGCACGACCATGGGGTCCCGGAGCCACTTCACCCGCCGCAGCGCCGTCACCGCGGTCTCACGTACATCCCGCATCCTCGGGCTGTTCCCCTTCCCCAGGCGCATCGAACGTATCCGGACAGGACGGTAACCGGACAAAGGGGGTGGGAGTGCTTCTCACGCGCCGTACGGCGCCGTGCATCCGAGATCTTCAGGCGGTCACCTTGGAGACGAAGGCGGACAGATTGCCGAGCGTGCGGGCGATCTGTTCCTCCAGGCTGAGGCTCTCCTCGAAGCGGCGGCCGCTCTCCGGTGCCTTCTTGCCCCGCAGATAGAGGGAGCAGGCGAGGTCGGTGCACATGTACAGGCCGACCGAGTTGCCCTCGCGGCCGGCCGGGCCCGCCTTGTTCGCGGTCATCAGCGACACCCCGCCCCGGGGGTGGGTGGTCAGGCACAGCGCACACATGCTGCGCTGGAGGAAGCCGCGTCGGACCGGCTGGAACCGCAGGGCCACACCGGTGAGGCGTTCACCGTGTTCGGTGACCAGATAGCTTCGGTCGGGCGCCCCGGGATCCCGCCACCCCAGGAAGTCGAGATCGTCCCAGGGGTGCTGGCCGAGGTCGCGGGGGACGGTCAGCCGTTTGGCCTCGCCCTTCGAGCAGTTGACGAAGGAGCCGCGGATGTCCTGCTCGGTGAGTGCTCTCATGGGGGTCTCTCATGGTATGGGGAGGCGTCCGGAACCTAGGGGCCCTAGGTTTTCGCCTAGCGTAGATAGCCGGAAGGCGGAGAGGCCAGTGGATTTCGGCGAACGCGAGTTCATAGCATGAATTAAGGAGAGAGGGAAGTCGCCGTCGGTGGCCCGGCGGGGGTATGTTGCAGACAGACCGGGCACGGCAGGGGAGGAGCCACATGGCGGGGCGGAACGGGCGCACGGTGCGCGACCTCAGGAGGGCCAACCGTACGGCCGTGCTGCAACGGCTCTACTTCGACGGCCCGCTCAGCCGCTTCGAGCTGGGCCCGGCGACCGGCCTGAGCTCCGGCTCCGTCAGCAACGTCGTCGCCGACCTGGTCGCCGACGGCCTGGTGGAGGAGGCCGGCAGCGTCGACTCCGACGGCGGCCGGCCCCGCACCCTGCTGCGCGTGTCCCCCGGCAGCGGCCATATGATCGGCGTGGACGTCGGCGAGACCCGGGTCCGCGTCGAACTGTTCGACCTGACGCTCACCGAACTGGCCAGGGCCGAACGTCCGCTGACCCAGCAGCGGTACGACGTCGAGGTGATCGTCGGCCACATCCGCGACGGCATCGCCGAGGTCCTGGCCACGGCCGGGCTCGCGCCCGAGCGGCTGCTCGGCGCCGGGGTCGGCGTCCCCGGCATCGTCGAGCAGACCCCGGACCGGGGTGCCGTCGTGCACGGCCAGACCATCGGCTGGGACGCCGTCCCGCTGGAGGCCCTTCTCCGCGCCGGTTCGCCGCTGCCGGACACCGTCCCCTACCTCATCGACAACGGTGCCAAGACCCTCGGCCAGGCCGAGATGTGGTTCGGTGCCGGACGCGGCGCCCGCAACGCGGTCGTGGTCCTCTTCGGCTCCGGCGTGGGCGCCAGCCTCGTCACCCCCGAGGCCGACCACGGCCGGGCGGTGGAATGGGGGCACCTGACGGTCCGGGTCAGAGGCCGCCGCTGCCGCTGCGGCGCCCTCGGCTGCCTGGAGGCGTACGCGGGCGCCGAGTCGCTGCTGGCCCGCTGGCGGGAGGAGGGCGGCCGGGTGCCCTCCGGGACCGACGAGGAGACCGCCCTGACCGCGATGCTCGCCGCCGCCTATCCGGCCGGCGACGAGGCGGCCGACCCGGTCGCGCTCGCCGTCCTGGAGGAGACCGCCGAGTACCTGGGCGCCGGCCTGTCCGATCTGATCAACCTCTTCCAGCCCGAGCGGATCCTCATCGGCGGCTGGGCCGGTCTCCAGCTCGGCACCCGCTTCCTGCCTGCCGTACGCCGCCACGCGGTGTCGTACGCGCTGCGCCACCCCGCCGGCAAGGTGACGGTCGACCTGGGGCTGCTCGGTCCGGACGCGGTCACCGTCGGCGCCGCGATCCTGCCGCTGGCCGACTTCTTCTCACGCGGCGGCCGACGCCCCGAGCCGGCCCCCGAGTACCCGGTCGCCGCCTGGCGTACCGCGCTCGCGGAGCGGGCGCCGCACTGAGGTTTCGCCGGTCGCCGCGGAGGTACCCGACACCGCTCGGACGACCATGAGGACCGCGGAAAGGGAGTGCGCCGTGACCGACCACCGCCTCGAAGGGCCGGGCGAGAACGGTGCCGCCCCCGTCCCGCGGGACATGCCCGACCAGCAGGCCGGCACCGGCGACGACCCGTGGGAGGCCGCCGCGCCCACGCGTGAGCAGCGCGAGCAGGGCCAGCGCCCCGAGGGTGACGAGGACGCCGGCGGCACCGACGACACCGGCGACGGCGCGAGGGGACCGACGGACGAGACGGCGCAACCGACGAGCGGCGGGGCGGAACCGGCGGCCGGACCCGCGACCGACGTTCCCGACACGGACGAGGCGGGGACCGGCCGGCAGGGCGCACCGCACTCGGGCGCCGTACACCCCGAGCATCCGGTGCCCGACGAGTCCTCGGGCTGAGCGCGCGGCACGGACGGCGTCGCGGGCCAGGTGGCGGGGCGGGGCGGGCCTGTGCCCGCCCCGCCCCGCGTCGCCACCTGGCCCGCGACCGCCTCCCCGCGCTCAGCCGACCTTGCGCCCCCGCAGCGGTTCCGTGGCCGCGCCCGCGCCCTCCCGGAAGCCTCGCAGGAACTCCTCCAGCACCTCCGTGGACTCGTGCTCCGGGCGCCAGCCCAGCTCCGCCCGCGCCCGCGTGCAGTCCATCAGCGGCAGCCGCAGCACGGCGTCGAACAGGTGCGGGGAGGCGGGCAGCAGATGCAGGCCCCACGCGGCGGCGATCGCCGAGCGGGCCGCGGTGCGGGGCAGCCGCACCGGACGCACACCGAACATCTCGCCCAGCAGTTCGGCGTCGACGGGCGGCTCGGCCGCGAGGTTGAAGGGCCCCCGGGCGTCCTCGGCGCGCGCCGCCAGCCGGTAGGCGTTGGCCGCGTCGTCGGTGTGCAGGGCCTGCACGCGCAGCCCGGGGACGTCCGGCAGGAAGGGCAGGAGCTCCGGACGCGCCAGCGGACCCGGCAGGAACTTGCCGCCGAAGATCCGGCGCTGCTCGCTGGCCGACTCCCGCTTGAAGAGGAAGGCCGGCCGCATCCGCACCACCCGGATCCCCGGGTGGTCGCGCTCGAAGGTGTCCAGGGCGCGCTCCAGATAGGCCTTCTCGCGGCAGTACGCGGCGTCCGGCCAGCCGTGCGTCGGCCAGGACTCGTCCACCGCGTGGTTCTTCGGACCCGGCGAGTACGCGCCGACCGACGAGGCGTGCACCAGGGCCGGCACCCCGGCCGCGGCCACCGCCTCGAAGACCCGGATGGAGCCGAGTACGTTCGTGCGCCAGGTCGTCGCCGGATCGTGCGTCGGCTGGAACGCCCAGGCCAGATGCACCACGGCGTCGGCGCCGGCGAAGTGCCCGGCCAGGTCGGCCCGCTCGGAGGCCAGGTCGACCGCGGCCCACTTCGTCTTCGGGGGCGACCACTCGGGAAGGCGCCGGGCCAGCCCCGTCACGGAGGCCACCGAGGAATCCTCCGACAGAAGCCGTACCACGCTGGTGCCCACGTTGCCGGTGGCACCCGTGACCACGATCCGACTGCCCGTTGCGCTGCTCACCATGCGCTCCTCTCGGCCGCTTGCCCGCAGGGACGTGACCGGGTACCCGCCTTGTCGCCGGGGCACGCAGGAAGAAGCCCCGATCGCGACGGGGGAATCACGATCGGGGCGGTACGAGGTGGATACGGACGGCGGTCGCCTCTCGGCGAAAGGCTCCACAGGGCTTCAGCCGAACGATCGTCCCTGTGGGCAATAGGTGAGGCCCGGGGACACTGTCCCGTCCGTATCCACGCCCTTTTCAACGGGGGAGGGGCTGCCGGTGTTCCACCGTCTGTCGTGTTTTGGGGTGATGTGGGTCACTGCTTCTGGGGCTCGGGCACGATCTCGGCCCACAGGTTCTCGGCCTGCAGCAGCAGCGTGCCCAGGACCGCGGCCGGGGCGGCCCCTTGCCCGGCGTGTTCGCGCAGCCCTTCCTGCAAGCGCTGGTGGAGTTCCTTCATGGTCGCCTCCGTCGCCTCCTCCGGGCGGGCCTCACCGATCTTGCCCAGCAGCCGGTCGGCCTCGGTGAGGCAGGCGTCGCCGATCAGGTACAACAGGCGCGCGCACAGGTCCAGCACCGGTCCCTCGGGCGGAGTCGGCGTTCGGTGTTCGTCGGCCGCGACCGCCAGCGTCCGGGTCAGTGCCGTGATGTGGCCGGTGACGCGATTCCAGCGCTGGTCCTCCTCCTGGGGCGGAACGGCGGTGGGCGCACGGTTGAGCATGCGCAGCGGGCCGTAGGTCAGGCGCAGGCTCTCCTGGCTCCACGACCGTGCCGACTCCAGTGCCTCCACCCGCCGCTGGAGTCGCGTGGAGGCGCTCGACCAGCCGCTGGCGGTCTGCGCGTCCCACTCGCTCTTGCACATGTCGTCCGCCACGGAGCGCAGGACGTCGCCCGCCTCCCGCGCCAGAGCCGACAGGTTCTCCCGTACGTCACGCAGATGGATGGGCGGCAGCACGAGGGCGTTGACCGCCACGCCGATGAACGCCCCGAGCGCCGCCTGCCCCAACCGGTGCCCGACCGCCGAGGCCGACACGGCTGTTCCCGAGACCAGGACGAACACCGCGGTGGTGGCCGCGTAGATGCCCTGCTGGCCGAAGCGGGACCAGTTGGCGATGAGCATGAGCACCGGCAGCGACAGCGCCAGTGCCCCCGTGTTGTCGTCGGTGAGGACCTGCGCCCCGGACGCCAGCAGCGCCCCCGCGCAGATCGCCGCGAACTGCTGCGCGGCCAGCCGGACCGAGCTGTAGACGGTGGCCTGGACGAGGACCAGCGCCACCCAGGGCGCCATCAGAGCCATCGGGTCGTCCATCCAGACCCCGGCCACGAGCCACGCCAGCAGCGCCGCGCCGGCGGCCTTCAGCGACTGGACGACAAGGTCGCGTTCGCGCCCCGGTGCCCGCAAGGCGGCACGGGCGGCCCGTCCGACCGAACAGGTCTCCCGCCACACCGCGTCCCAGGGTCGCCAACCCCACAGGCGCTGCCTGCCCGTTTCTGTCACTGCGGTCATGCGGTACCGGGTGTCCACGTATCGGGCCGGCACAGCCGGGTGTGACCTACGGCTCGGCGGCTCATGCGAACGGGCTCTCCTCGAGCGAGGCCAGCAGGGCGGCCGGGTCGGCGTAGACCGCGTCGGCGCCCGCCTCCACCAGGTCGGCACGGGGCAGACCGCCGCAGAGCACCGCCACACAGCGCACCCCGGCCCGGCCGCCCGCGCGCATGTCCCACACGGTGTCGCCAACGAAGACCGCCCGCTCGGCCGGCACCCCGGCGAGTTCCAGGGCGTGCTCCACCGGCTCGGGCGCCGGTTTCCCCGCGTCGACGTCGTCGGCGCTCGCGGTGGCGGCGATCGCGTCGTCCGCGTCGATCGCCCGCCGCAGCGCCTCCAGCTCCGGGCCGCCCGCCGAGGTGGCGAGGACCACCTTCCAGCCGTCGCCGGCCAGGCGGCGCAGCAGCTCACCGGCGTCCGGCAGCGCCGGCAGACGGTCGAAGTACTGCCCGTACAGCGCCTTGTGGGCGGCGCTCAGCCGCTCGTCCTGGTCCGTGTCCCGGTCCTCTCCCAGCAGGTGCCCGATGAGGTCGGTGGAGGCGAGGCCCACCGCACGGTGTATGGCGTGCATCGGCACCCGGTGACCCGCCTGCCGGAACGCCTCCCACCAGGTCGCCACATGCAGGTGATTGGTGTCGACGAGGGTTCCGTCGACGTCGAACACGGCCGCCCGTTCCATGCACTGTTCCCTTCCTGGTCCGTGGATCGCCCGGCGGGTACCACGTCAGCGGCCCGTCACTCCGGCCGGTGTACGGCCCTGGCGGGTCCAGGCCAGCAGCTCGTCCGGGGACCACGTGGTGACGACCCGCTCGGCGGGCACGCCGCACTCCTCCGCTCGCGCGCACCCGTGGATCTGCCAGTCCAACTGGCCGGGCGCGTGCGCGTCGGTGTCGATGGAGAACAGCACGCCCGCGTCCACCGCACGGCGCAGCAGCCGACGCGGCGGATCGAGCCGCTCCGGCCGGCTGTTGATCTCGACGGCCGTGCCGGCCTCCGCGCAGGCGGCGAACACCTCGTCCGCGTCGAACTCCGACTCCGGGCGACCCCGCCCGGTCACCAGCCGCCCGGTGCAGTGCCCGAGGACATCCGCGTGCGGATCGCGTACGGCGGCCACCATGCGGCGGGTCATCGCGCGGGCGTCCATCCGCAGCTTGGAGTGCACCGACACCACGACCACGTCGAGCCGCTCCAGCAGCTCCGGCTCCTGGTCCAGGGAACCGTCGTCGAGGATGTCGCACTCGATGCCGGTCAGCAGCCGGAACGGCGCCCAGGTCTCGTTGAGCGCGGCGACCACGTCCAACTGCTCGCGCAGCCGCTCGGGGGACAGGCCCCGCGCCACCGTCAGCCGCGGCGAGTGGTCGGTCAGCGCCGCCCACTCGTGCCCGAGCGCCGCCGCGGCCCGGCCCATCTCCTCGATCGGGCTGCCGCCGTCGGACCAGTTGGAGTGCAGGTGGCAGTCGCCGCGCAGTCGCTCCCGCAGCCGCTCACCGCCCCGGGCGAGCGGGGCCCCGGCCTCGCCCTCCAGCTTCTCCAGGTAACCGGGCACCTGCCCGGCCAGGGCCTCGCGCGCCACCTGGGCCGTCCTGGGTCCGACGCCCTTCAGCGACTCCAGCGAAGCGGCCCGCTCGCGCAGCTCACCGGCGGGCAGCTCACCGAGCACCCGGGCCGCGGTGCGGAAGGCGCGTACGCGGTACGTCGGCGCCTGGGACCGCTCCAGAAGGAACGCGATCCGCTCCAGCGCTTCGACGGGCTCCATCGCCACCTCCTCCTTCGGCCTCTCCGGCACGTCCAGGGTTCCCCAGCAACCCGGGGCCCGCACCACGGGCCGAGCGGTTTGCGCGTACCGCACCCGGGTACTGCGATGCCCGCGCGCAACGCTCCGTGGAGCCGCAGGCCGGGGAGCGGCGGATCCGGGAGTGCCGAGGAGTGCCGAAGAGGAGGCCGTTCATGCCCAGCCCCAGCTCGTCCGACCGAAAGGTGGCCGTCATCACCGGCTCCGACTCCGGCATCGGCCGCGCCACCGCCGTACGCCTGGCCGAGGCGGGCATGGACGTCGGCGTCACCTGGCACACCGACGACGAGGGCGCCGAGCGGACCGCCGAGGAGGTCCGTGCCCTGGGACGCCGGGCCGAGACCGCCCGGGTGGACCTGGCCCGGCTGCCCGAGGCCGCGGACACGGTCGACGAGCTGTTCGAGCGGCTCGGCCGGATCGACGTCCTGGTCAACAACGCCGGGACCGGCACCGCCACGCCCTTCCTCGACCTGCGCCTGGACGACCTGCGGCACGTCCTGGACGTCGACCTGGCCGGCCCGTTCCTGTGCGGGCAGCGGGCGGCCCGGCGCATGATCCGGCAGGGGGAGGGCGGCCGGATCGTCAACGTGACCTCCGTCCACGAGCACCAGCCGCGGGTGGGCGCCGCCCCGTACTGCGCGGCCAAGGGCGGCCTCGGCCTGCTCACCCAGGTCATGGCGATCGAGCTCGCCGAGCACGGCATCACGGTCAACGCGGTGGCGCCCGGCGAGATCGCCACGCCGATGACCGGCCAGGAGGACACCGACCCGCACACCGAGCGCCGGCCCGGCGTACCGCTCGGCAGGCCCGGTGACGCCCGGGAGGTCGCCGCAGTGATCGCCTTCCTCGCCGGTCCCGACGCCTCGTACGTCACCGGCGCCTCCTGGAGCGTCGACGGCGGCATGCTCCGGATGGGCCCCATGGCCGGGTCCCATCTGACGGGCGACGACTGGCGGCGGCCCTGAGGGACCGCCGCCGCCCGCCCGCCCGCTCACCCGGCCACCACTGCGGATTGCGGCCTACCCTCGAGGCATGACCGAAATCGAGAGCCCGCACATCGGCAGCCCGCGGATCCTCGTGCTCAAGGTGCAGCCGGGCACGCCGCCGTTCCGGATCGTGGAAATCGACGGCCAGGTGGTCGGTGAGGCCAGGGCCGTCACCGACGTACTGGAGGCCGCCGCGGCCTTCGGTATCACGGTCCACGACCTGGACGACCCGGACGTGGTCCGCTGGGTGGGCGGGGACAAGTTCACCTGGATGCCGCACTAGGCGCCCGCGGGTGCCTCAGGCGACCGTCCACTTCTGGTTGGCGCCGCCCGTGCAGGTCCAGATCTGCAGCCGGGTGCCGTTGGCCGAGCTGTTGCCGGCGGCGTCGAGGCACTTGTCGGCCTGTGGGTTGACGATGTCGCGTGCCGCGGTGACGACCCACCGCTGGGCGGCGCTGCCATTGCAGTCCCACAGTTGGACGACCGTGCCGTCCGCCGTGCCTCCGGCGTTGACGTCCAGGCACTTGCCGAGCGCCCGGATCGTGCCGTCGGAGCCCACCGTCCACCGCTGGGCCGCGGTGCCGTTGCAGTCGTAGAGCTGTACGGGCGTGCCGTTGGCGGAGTTCGCCGCGGCGACGTCCACGCACTTGCCGCCGAGGCCCGTGATCGCGCCGCCGGCCGACGAGTCGCCCGTCGTCACCGAGACGTGGTCCACCACCAGCGACTGCGGGAAGACCGTGGAGGCGTCCGGGTCGCCGGGCCAGTAGCCGCCGACCGCCAGGTTGAGGATCAGGAAGTACGGCTTGTTGAACACCCACTGCTTCCCGCCCAGGTCGGCCGGGGTGCGCCGCTGGTAGACGTTGCCGTCCACCGACCAGGTGATCGAGTCGGGCGCCCAGTCCACGGCGAAGGTGTGGAAGCCGTCCGCGAAGGCCTGGCCGTTCGGCAGGGTGTAGCCGGCGCCGATGCCGCCCGCGCCGGAGTAGCCGGGGCCGTGGATGGTGCCGTGCACGGTGGAGGGCTCGAATCCGACGTTCTCCATGATGTCGATCTCGCCGGAGTCCGGCCAGTTCACCGGGGTGCCGAGCATCCAGAACGCGGGCCACATGCCCTGCCCGCGCGGCACCTTCATCCGTGCCTCGACGTGCCCGTACTGCGCGGTGAACTTCCCGGAGGTGTTGAGCCGGGCCGAGGTGTACTGGCAGGTGCCGTACCAGCACTGGTAGTTGGCCGGGTTCTCCTTGCGTGCCGTGATGACCAGGTGGCCCTGGCCGTCGAGGGCCGCGTTCTTGTTGCCGGAGGTGTAGTACTGCCGTTCGTGGTTGTTGACGTTGTCGCCGGTCTCGATCTGCCACTTCGAGGAGTCGACGGCCGCACCGGCCGGTCCGTCGAAGGTGTCGGAGAACGTCACGGCCGCCGCCGAGGCGTCGGCGGCCCCGGCGGTCTCCGGCTCCGCCTGGGCGGGGCCGCTGACCAGGGACGCGGCCAGCCCGGCGGACAGGGCGGCGGCGAGGAGACATCTGCGGAGCAGGCGTGGACGGGCCACGGCTCTCCCTTCCGTACGGCGTCCGGGGACGCCGACCGAGTGGGGGGGTAGGGGTGTCTCCTCTTGATTTAAGTAGTGAGCTAAGTGACGGTCAATACCCTGGTACGGACCATGTGTTCCCCTCTCTCAGGTGCGGGGCCGTCGCGCGTGCACCGCGCGGCTCATCCGCCGGCCCAGGAGCAGGTAACCGACCAGTGCGCCCGTGGTGTTCAGGATGACGTCGTCGATGTCGAAGGCCCGCCCGGTGACCAGGGCGCCCTGCGCGCATTCCACCAGCAGCATCACGACGGCCGTCAGCAGCAGCACCCGCAGCAGCCCGCGGGTGCGCGGGGCGACGACCGGGACCAGCACGCCGAACGGCACACCCAGCGCGATGTTGCCGCCGATCTGCTTGACGGCGTCCCGCAGCGCGGGCTGGTCCAGATAGGCCTGCAGCGAGCGGCCGGGACGCATGTTGGTGTGCGTCAGCGCCTCCGACGCGGGGGAGGGGTGCAGGGTCAGACGCGCGAGGACGACCGCGAAGGCCACCATGAAGGCGAACGCGCAGACCATCGCCAGCAGGCGCAACACGAGGGCGAGCGGACGTCGTTCGCGTGGGTCGGCCTCAGCGGCCTTGGCGGTGCGGGGGCGCAGCAGGGAGCGCGGCCCCGAGGCGGCACGAGCCATTCGGTCCTCCAGTCGTCAACTTCCCCGCGTGCTAGGGCGGTTACCCGTGAAGCCGTCGAGGATGCCGGGTAGCCGTTCAGGGCCCGTAGACCACCCGCACCTCCTCGAAGCCGAGGGAGTGCAGCAGCCCCCGGAGCATCGCCGTCGTGTTGTTCTCGGCACGCTCCTTCAGCTCGCTGTCCTTCGCCGCGTCGGCGATGTGCCGGGCCGCGAGCTTCTGCACGGCCTGCTCGCCGTTCGGGTTGTCCGAGAACAGGTCGCCGAGGCGGTCGAGGAGCCCCCGCTGCTTGGACACCGCGTAGGAGCGCTCGGGGTCGAGGGCCGGCTCGCCGAGTGCCGCGTGCGGCAGCCGGAGCGTGGCCGACGTGCGGTCGCCGTCGACCCGCACGTCGGCCTCGTCCACCCGGCCGAGGTCCACGAAGGCGTCGACGGTGCCCGCCCCGACGTACAGGGTGCGGGTGCCGCGGATCGCGTCCGGCAGGAGCTTGGCGTCCTTCTCCAGGTCCACGACGACCTGGAAGTTGCCGGAGGCGGCTTCGTAGCGGCTGATGTCCTGGACGGACTTCAGCAGCGCGGGGCCCGAGCGGTCCTGGGTCTCGGTGCCGAAGAGGTCCTTCAGCCCCGGTACGAGGCTCAGCCGGAGCCCCGCGAACAGCACGACGAGGACGAGCACGATGGCGCTCAGCACCTTTGCCCAGCCGGGCATGCGCCGCGGGAGGTTGCTGATCGGAGTCGTCATGGCGTCGGCCCTCCTTTCTACTGTCCTGATGCCCTCCATCTCCCGGGCCAGGCAGGGCGGTTGACGGAAGGTGGCGGGTGAGGGAGCGCGAAGGGGGCGTGCGACGGTTCAGCGCGGCGGCCCGAGCGGACGGTCCTTCGAAGGCCGGGACGACCACACGGCCTCCCCGCGGGTGAGGCCGGGCAGCCCCAGCTCGGCCTCCCGCACCCGCCGGGCCGGCAGCTCGCCCGCGATCAGCCAGACCGGGTCGCCGCCCGTCGTACCGGTGAAGACCGCGCCCAGCGAGGCGAGCCGGCCCGTCACGGCGGCGAGCGCGTCCGGCGGGACCTCCGCCTCGAAGGCGTGGTACGGCTCGTACAGCAGCGTCCCCGCCCGCCGCAGGGCCCGGCGCAGCACGATCGGGGTCAGCCCGCGGAAGTCGGCGGCGGTGCTCACCGGGGAGCTGAAGCCGGAACGGATCAGCGTCACCCGGTAGTCCGTGACCTCGGCGCCGGTCAGGCCGCTCAGCAGGGTGGCGTGCACCGTCTCCTCGACGGCCTGGTGGAAGGCGCGGGGGAGCGCGCCGAGTTCCGTCTCGTAGGCGAACACCCCGCCCGAACCGCGCGGCCCGGGGTCGACGCGCAGCCCGATCGTCGCCCAGTACCGGGTGCGCTCGAGCCACGGCATCTCCTCCACGGCCTCGCCGGTGCCGGCCGGGCGCTCCAGGAACCGGACCCGGCCCGGCGCGAACTCCGCCTCGACGCCGAAGTCCTCCGCCAGCGTCGCCGCGAGCACCTCCATCTGGACCTCGCCGTACAGGAGCAGCGCGGTGGCGCCCGACGCCGCCGGGCGGGCGTGCAGCAGCGGGTCCTGGTCGGCCAGCGCCAGCAGGGCGGAGCGCAGCGGCGCCGCCTGTTCGGGACGCCGGGCCCGCACCACGGTCTCGAGGGTCGGCGGTGCGAACTGCGGGGCGCGGCCGGTAAGGTCGCCGAGCCGGTCGCCGACGCGCAGGCCGCCGGGAACGGTGAGCGCGGCGATGTTCCCCGCGGTGAGCGTCGCCGCCCCACCGACCACGTCCAGACGCGTCACCCGGCCGGGGACCTCGGTGGTCCGCCCGTCGGCCTCGCGCCGCAGGAACGTCAGCCGCCGGCGCGGGCGGACCTCACCGGCGTACAAGCGCAGGTACGCCGTCCGCTCGCCGCCGGGTCCGGGGCGCACCGCGAAGACCGTGCCGCGCGGTGCCGTGGGGCCCGCCGTGGCGGGTGCGGCGGCCGGGACCATCCGGACCAGACCCTCGACCAGCTCCGAGACACCCTGGCCGCCGAGTGCGGAGCCGTGGTACAGCGGGTGGAACGAGCCGTCGGCGGTGCGGGCGGCGAGCGCGGCGAGGAGGTCCCCGGCGGCCGGCTCGGGGCCGTCCACCAGCGCCGCCAGGAGGTCCGGGTCGACCTCGGCGAGCGCCTCGGCGGTCCGCTCGTCCGGCGGGCGGGGTACGACGCGGGCGTGCGCGGTGCCGGCGCCCGTCACCCGGGTCAGCGGCGCGACGTGCGGCGTCAGCAGCCGGCGGATGTCGGTGAGCAGCTCCTCGGTGCGCGCGCCGGCCCGGTCGATCTTGTTGACGAACACCAGGGTGGGCAGCCGCAGCCGCCGCAGGGTGCGCATCAGCACGCGGGTCCGCGCCTGTACGCCCTCCACTGCGGACAGCAGCAGCACCGCGCCGTCGAGGACCTCCAGGGCGCGCTCGACCTCGGCGACGAAGTCGGAGTGTCCCGGGGTGTCGATCAGGTTGACCTGGGTGTCGCCGACGGTGAAGGCGGCGACGGCGGAGCGGATGGTGATGCCGCGGCGGCGTTCGATCCCGCCGTCGTCCGTACGGGTGTCGCCGGCGTCGACGCTGCCGAGCCGGTCGATGGCGCCGTGGTCGAACAGGAGCCGTTCGGTGAGGCTGGTCTTACCGGCGTCGACGTGGGCCAGGATGCCGATGTTCAGGGTGTTCGGAGTGTCCGGGGTGTCCGGGGTGTTCTGAGTGTGCATGCGGGGTCGAGTCCTCGATGACCGTGAGCCGGAAGGGGCGCTGGGCGATGTCGAGGAGTCGGCGCATGCGAGGGGGTCCTGACCTGAGGAAACACGGACGGCGCCATCATGGCCCCACCCGCCGGGCCCGCCGCAACCGGATATCCGTAAGCTGAGGTCCCCCGGCCGGTAAGGATCATGCTAGGAGCGGTCCGTGCGAGACATCGCCGTGTTCAGCGGTAGTGCCCATCCCGAGCTGGCCGAGGAGGTCTGCGCACATCTGGGCGTCCCGCTGAGCCCCACCCGGGTCAGCCGGTTCGCCAACGACTGCCTGGAGGTACAGCTCCAGGCCAACTGCCGAGAACGGGATGTCTTTCTGGTCCAGCCGCTGGTCAAGCCGGTCCAGGAACATCTCGTCGAGCTGTTGCTGATGTGCGACGCGGCCCGCGGGGCGTCGGCCGGCCGTATCACCGTCGTCATGCCCCACTACTCCTACGCCCGCTCCGACAAGAAGGACGCGCCCCGCATCTCGCTGGGCGGGCGCCTGGCGGCCGACCTGCTGGTGGCGGCGGGCGCGAGCCGGGTGCTCGCCATGACCCTGCACTCGCCGCAGGTGCACGGGTTCTTCTCGGTCCCGGTCGACCACCTGCACGCCCTGCGTGAACTGGCCGCGCACTTCGGTCAGTACGACCTGTCCCGCACCACGGTCGTCTCGCCGGACCTGGGCAACGCCAAGGAGGCCGCCGCGTTCGCGCGGATGCTCGGCGCCCAGGTCGCGGCCGGCGCCAAGCAGCGGTACGCCGACGACCGGGTCAGCATCAGCGCCGTGATCGGGGATGTCGCCGGGCGCGACGTCATCGTGCTCGACGACGAGATCGCCAAGGGCAGCACCGTCCTCGAACTCCTCGACCGGCTGCGGGAGGCGGGGCCGCGCACGATCCGGGTCGCCTGTACGCACGGGCTGTTCGCGGCCGGGGCGCTCAAGCGGCTCAGCGAGCAGCCGGACGTGCTGGAGATCGTGTGCACCAACACCGTGCCGGTGCCGGCCGACGACCACACGGAGAAGCTGCGGATCCTGTCCATCGCTCCCGCGCTCGCCGAGGCCGTGCGGCGCATCCACAACGGGGAGTCGGTCAGCGCCCTGTTCGACGCCCCGCCGGCCGGCTGACGCCGAGGACCTCCTCCAGGGCCGGCCGCGGCGGCAGTAGTTGTGCCAGGCCGGTGATCCGCAGCATGCGCAGGGTCAGCGGGTGGGTGCACACCAGGTGCACCCGCCCGCCCCGGTCGAGCACCCGGTGCCGCGCCCGGTACAGCAGCCGCAGTCCGGAGCAGTCGAAGAACTCGACCCCGCTCAGGTCGAGCACGACCAGGGCGTCGGGGCGCTCCGTCTCCCGGTCCAGGTGCGGGGCGATCTCCGCGGCCGACGCGATGTCGATCTCGCCCCGGAACTCCAGCACCGTGTGCCCCCGGTCGCGGCGAACGCGCAGATGCCGGGTGGGCGACGCGGATTTCTGCCGCACGACGACCGTGCCTCCAGCCTGTTCCGGGGGCTCAACTACCTACTCTGCTCGGAAAGTTACCCCGATCGAGCGAGTTTGAGCATGTTCGATTGACATATGTCATCGAAATCTCACACCCGGCGGTCAGTCGACGACGAGGACCAGCTTGCCCGTGGTGCGGCCGGTCTCGCCGAGCGCGTGTGCCTGTGCCGCGTCGGCCAGCGGGAACGTCTGCGCGACCGTGGCCCGCAGCTTCCCCGACTCGACCAGGCCGGCGATCTCCCGCATGTCCGCCCGGTCCGCGTCCACGAGCATCCGCACCGCGCGCACGCCCAGCCGTTCGGCCTCCGCGTAGAACTCGTCCGTGCCCACCGGCAGGATCGACACCACCACCCCGCCCGGCCGCAGCACACGCAGCGAGCGCAGGGACGTGTCGCCGCCGATCGTGTCCAGGACCACGTCGACGTCCTTCACGGCCTCGGCGAAGTCCGTCTCCCGGTAGTCCACCGCCTCGTCCGCCCCGAGGGAGCGCAGGAACGCGTGCTTGCCCGCGCTGGCGGTGCCGATCACGTGGGCGCCCCGGGCCTTGGCGATCTGCACCGCCACATGGCCGACACCGCCGGCCGCCGCGTGGATCAGCACCCGCTGTCCCGGCTGGACGTCCGCCCGCTCCACCAGTGCCTGCCACGCCGTCAGTGAGACCAGGGGGAGCGCGCCCGCCTGGACGTGGTCGATTCCGGCCGGCTTGTGGGTGAAGGTGCGCGCGGGAGCGGTGACGTACTGCGCGTGGGAGCCGTGGCCGAACGGGTACGACAGCATGCCGAACACCTCGTCGCCGGGCCGGAAGGCGGCGACGCCGATCCCCACCGCCTCCACCACGCCCGAGACGTCCCAGCCCAGCACGAACGGCGGCTCGCCGAGGAAACCGCCGTTCGCCCGGTGCTTCCAGTCGGTCGGATTCACGCCGGCGGCACGCACCCGGACCAGCACCTCGTTCGGGCGCGGCTCGGGACGCTGTGGCCGTACTTCCTTCAGGACCTCGGGACCGCCGAGGACGTCCTGGCTGATGGCTCGCATGGTGTTCACGTCGCTCATGGTCACCCAGCTTGCCTTGCTCCGCCCGTCGGCGAAACAGCGCGGTCTCCTCCTGGCGGACCGTGACGGAATCCTCACTTCCGCAGGGCCGTGGAATTGATCTTTTAACCATCCCAACCGATAAGCTCCCTGTCGGCGCTGCGAGTTGACACGATCCGACGGGTCGGCTCGCGTTGCGGACTCATGAGTGCGGTCCCCTTGCACGCCCACCCCCCCCGTTCGATCGTTTTGCTTTCGAAGGATGCAGATGGAACTCGCCACTCCGCCACCGGCGGCGCGGGCCCCTGTCGCCTGGTATAGCTGGTGGCTGATGCCACTGGGCCTGGGAGGCGGGACGGTAGCCGCCACGTTCATGAGCTCGGAACGAATATCCGCGGCCGCCGCCGGTGTCGTCGCGACGGCCGCCGGTACCGTGTGCGTACGCCTCCTCCTGCGCACCCGGGCGCAACTGCGCCGGAGCGAGGACGCCCACCGCGCCGCGCAGACCGAGCACTCCCGGCAGTGGCAGCAGCACGTGGCCGGCCTGGAGCGCAAGTCCTCGGCCGAACGCGCCGGGCTGGAGGCACAGCTCACCGAGCAGGCGCGGACACACGAGGCGCGGCTGGCCGAACACGGCCAGGCCTACGAGGACCGGCTGGCCGAGCAGGCCACCACGTACGAGACCCGCCTCGCCGAACAGAACGAGCTCTGGCAGGAGCGGTTGAGCCACCAGCTCGCCGCGGTCGCCCGGCTCGCCGACGAGCAACTGCCCGACGCGATGCGCAGGCTGCGCGCCGGGGACGCCATCGACGACATCCTGCCGACCGTCGAGCAGTGCGCCAAGGTCGGTGCCGACCTCCAGGCCGAACTGCGCAAGGTGCTCAGGACCGCGCTGATCGGCGTGGAGGCTGAGTTCGACCGGTCGACCTCCGCCGAACAGGCCGTCATCGGCGTGGGTAACCGCATCCACGTCCTGACCAGCAAACTCCGTGGTCGGCTGCACGAGATGCAGGGTGAGCACGGGCGGCTGCCGGCCGTCGCCCGGGGCCTGATGGAACTCGACCAGGCCATCGGTCCCGCCGACTGCCTCGCCGCCAGCATCGGTGTGCTCGGCGGCTCCGACCGCCCGGGACGGCAGTGGCAGGAGCCGCAGCGCCTGCTGAGCGTGATGCGCGGCGGCATCGGCCGGATCAAGGACTTCCACCGCGTCCAACTGCGCCATCTGCCCGAGCTGGGTGTCGACGGCGGCCTGGTGGACCACCTCACGCTGGTCTTCGCCCACCTGCTGGACAACGCCGCGCGCTACTCACCGCCCACCGAGCCGGTGATCGTCTCCGGCAAGGAGGTCCCCAACGGTGTCGGCATCGAGATCCAGGACTCCGGCAAGGGCCTGAGCGAGGAGAAGAAGCGCGAGGCCGAGCACGCCCTCGCGGGCACCTCGCCCGGCCCCGGCCTCGGCGGCATCTCGGAGGACGCCAACATCGGTCTCCGCGTCGTCGGCGCCCTCGCCCGCCGTTACGGCATCCGGGTGACCTTCGCCGACTCGCCATGGCTGGGTACCTCTGTCGTAGTCGTTGTGCCGCACAAGTACTTCGGTCCGCTGCCGGTGGCCACCGGCGCCACCGCGCCGGAGGCGCCGGCCGCCACGGCACCACCCGCCGCCGAGACTCCCGCACCGGCACCGGCACCGGCACCCGCGCCCGCCGCCGTTCCGGCCCTCACCGCCGACGGCTCCGGCGCCGTGGAGACCACCCCGGGCGGACTGCCCCGCCGCCGGAGCAGGCGCGGCGAGCCGGCCGCCGGACAGGCCCCGGCCCCCGCGCCCGCCGCACCCACCGACGGGACCGGTCCGGCCGAACGGGGCCCCGTTTCCGCCGTTCCGCCGGACGCCTCCTTCGCCGGCCTCGCCGCGTTCGCCACCGCCGGACGCGGATCCGGCGTGGTGGCCGGCGTCCTGCCGCCACCGGAGACCGCCGACGTCCGTGACACGACCACCGGTGGCGCGTCCACCGAGCACCGCACTGAAGAGAGCGACTAGTCCCCATGACGCACCAGGGAACCGACGTGAGCTGGGCGCTCCGCGACCTTGTGGAGAGCATCCAGGAGATCCGCTTCGCCCTCGTGGCCTCCAGCGACGGCAAGGCGATCACCTCCTACGGGGCCGAAGACCCCGACGACGTGGACCGTTTCGCCGCCGTGGTGGCCGGACTGCAGGCGCTGGCCCAGCCGGTCGCCGAACAGTTCCCGCAGCACGCGGGACAGTTGCGGCTCGCGATGATCGAAGTGGACGGCGGGCACCTCTTCGTCGTCCGCGCGGGCCTGGAGACGTATCTCGGCGTCCTCGCCCGCGAAGGCCTCGACCAGGGCCTGCTCGGCCATCAGATGCGCGACCTGGCCCGCAGGATGGGTGAACTCCTCGGCACCACTCCGCGCCAGGAGGAGCACTCTGGATGAGTGCTCCCCGCCGACCGACCGATCCGTCCGGTCTCGAGCGCTACTACGTCCTCACCGGAGGGCGCAGCGGGCCGGGCGGTTCGGCGTCGACCCTCGACGTGGCGACCCTCGTCGTCTCCCGCGCCGTTCCCTTACCGGGCATGCAGCACGAGCACGAGGAGATCCTCCGGCGTTGCCGTGAACCGCTGTCGGTGGCCGAACTCGGCGCCCACCTCCACCTGCCCTTCAACATTCTCGCGGTGCTGCTGTCCGACCTGCTCCAGGCAGGCCGCATCGAAGCCCGTGATCCCATCCCGGCACTCGACGCCGGCCGCGGGCCCGACCTCGCGCTCCTTGAGGAGGTACTCAGTGGACTTCAAAGGCTTTGACCAACCGGGGTCACCGACGGCCGGGGACACCCGCTCGGTGAAGGTGATGATCGCCGGCGGATTCGGCACGGGCAAGACCACCATGGTCCGCTCCGTCAGCGACATCAAGCCGCTGACCACCGAGGAGACCCTCACCCAGGCCAGCGCCGGCGTCGACCACCTCATCGGTGTCGCCGACAAGACGCAGACCACCGTGAGCCTGGACTTCGGCAAGATCAGCCTCAACGACACGCTGATGCTGTACCTGTTCGGCACCCCTGGCCAGGAGAGGTTCTGGTTCCTGTGGAACGGCCTGTTCAAGGGTGCGCTCGGCGCGATCGTCCTGGTGGACACGAGGCGGCTGGCCTCCAGTTTCCGGGCGATCGAGGAGATGGAACGGCAGAAGGTCCCCTTCGTCATCGCGCTCAACGTCTTCCCCGACTCCCGGGACTACCCCGTCGAGGAGATCCGGGACGCCCTCGACATCCCCCCGCACACGCCGGTCGTCGCCTTCGACGCCCGCGACCGCGCCGCCAGCCGCGACGTGCTCGTCACCCTGATACGGCACCTGAAGGACCGCTCGGCCGCCGCCCTGGAGCCACGATGAACGACGACCAGACCCCGTCCGGCGCCACCGGCGGCGGCTGCCCCGTCGCGCACGGCCCGGGTGTCACCCGGCTCTACGGGCCCGAGGCGGCGACCGACCCGCACGACATCTACGAGCGGCTCCGCAAGGAGCACGGCTCCGTCGCGCCGGTGCTGCTGGAGGGAGACGTCCCCGCGTGGCTGGTGCTCGGGTACCGGGAGAACCGGCGGGTGCTGGACAACCCCCTGCAGTTCAGCCGCGACTCGCGGATCTGGCGGGACTTCCGGGACGGCCGGGTCGAGGAGACGTCCCCGCTGGTCCCCATGGTGGGCTGGCGTCCCGACTGCGTCTCCCAGGACGGCGAACCGCACCGCCGGCTGCGCGGGGCGGTCACCGACAACCTGTACGCCGTGGCCGGGCGCGGGATCCGCAGGCACGCCACGCACTTCGCCAACAAGCAGATCGACGCCTTCGCCGACACCGGCCGCGCCGACCTCGTGGCCGACTTCGCCGAGTACCTGCCCATGCTGGTCCTCACCCGCGTCTTCGGCCTCGCCGAGCAGGAGGGGCGCGACCTCGCCGAGTCCAGCGCACAGGTGCTCAAGGGCGGTGCGGACGCCCTCACCCACAACGAGCGCATCATGGGCATCCTCGGCGAACTCGCGTCGCGCAAGCGGCGGGAACCCGGGTCCGACTTCACCTCCGGGCTCATCGAACACCACTCCGGTCTCGACGAGGACGAGATCGTCAACCATCTGCGCCTGGTGCTGATCACCGCCCACACCATGACCAGCAACCTGCTGGCCCGGACGCTCCAGCTCGTCCTCACCGACACCGCGTGGCTCTCCGGCCTGGTGAGCGGGCAGCTCAACCTGTCCACGCTGGTGGAGGAGGTGATGTGGAACCACCCGCCGCTCGCGGTGCTGCCGGGCCGGTTCGCCACCGCCGACCTGGAACTCGGCGGCTGCCCGGTCAAGGAGGGCGACCTGCTCGTCCTGGGCCTCGCGGCAGGCAACCACGACCCCGAGGTCCGCCCCGACAGCGCCGTGTCGGTCCAGGGCAACGCCTCGCACCTCGCCTTCAGCGCCGGCCCCCACGAGTGCCCGGCGCAGAACATCGGCCAGGCCATCATCGAGACGGCCATCGACGTGCTGCTGCACCGTCTGCCGGGCCTCCGCCTGGCGGTTTCCCCGGCCGAACTCACCTCCACGGCCTCCACCTGGGAGTCACGGCTGGACAGCCTGCCGGTCGAGTTCGCCGTATAGCGTCCGCCGGCGCGGACCGCGTCGCACGGCGCCGCCCGCCCGGCCGGGAGCGTCCGGCCGGGCGGCGCGCCCGTCTCACACGGCCAGCAGGTCGTCCACCGAACCCCGCCCGGCCAGTTCGGCCGTGGCGACCGGGCCCTCCTTGGCCGCCGCGTACCGGCCGGTGGTCAGCGCCCACTCGTAGTTGCCGTTGATCCAGTGCTGGATCGCCTCGACGCCCATCGCCACCCGGGACCGCTCGTCGGCGTCCAGCCCCAGCTCGTCGCACATCAGCGGCACGCGGCCCTCGAGGGCGACGTACTCCTCGAGACAGGCGGTCGTCATGCGGTACGCCTCGTCGGCGGCCTCCTGCCAGGAGCAGCCGCGTTCCCGGTGCAGCACGGCGATGAGGTTGTGGCCGTCCCCGCGGCGGCGTTCGCGCTCGAAGGAGTGGATGTCGTTCATGAACCCGATGGTGTCCGCGGCCAGGTCCCGCATCCGCTCCATCAGCGGATGCGCCATCGCCGCGGCCGGCACCTCGAACCCGCGGCTGCGCTCGCCCGCGTCGATGCTGTGGTGGATGCCGACCGTACGGCGCCGGAAGACGGTGTAGTCGTCCAGCGTGAGCGTCCCGGCCCGGCCGTGGGCCGCCAGGTCGACCTCCTCGCAGTGCGCCACCAGGAAACGCCCCCAGGAGGCGGCGAACCGCGACCTCCAGGTCAGGGACATGCCATCCGAGAGCCGGTCCCAAACCTCTGACCAGGCCAGGGTGATGGGGCATGCCACCCGTGGCGGGGTACCCGCCGGACGCAGCGGTGTGGCGATGAGTTCCCGCGCCACCTCCGCTATGCGCTCCGCGCGGTCCGGCCGGCCGGCGTCGAACTGGTCGTCGAAGAGGAAGGCGAGGGAGAACCAGTTCATCAGGACGACCATGTCGTCCGCCGACGCGTGGGGGTACGTGCGGGCCGCGGCCTGAGCGAGGTCCCACGACTGGTACTCCTCGAACCCGGCCCGGCTGCGCACCAGCCCCCGCTCGCGCACCCATCGCAGATGACGGTCACGTGCCTGGCTGAGATGCGGGCTGACGGGAGTGTCGAAGGGGAGGTCGAACCGGACGTCCTGAGGCATGTGCATCCTTTCGGGAGACGGAACGCGGAGTCCCCCCGTGCCCTGCGAGCGGGCGCCCGCCGGGCCACCCGCGCACTCGAACTGGGCTTCCCGATACGAAAGTTGAACCGAGAAGCAGTACGAGGCTGCCCCGACTGTAAATGATCTACACGGCGCCCGTTCGTGATCTTGGTAACTGCCCATGTCTCATGAGCCGCGTACACTCGCCGGCCCCCGCCGCGGACGTCAGTGTCGTCCGCGTGGCCGCCGCGACCGGACCGGGTGGATCGCGGTCACCGCACTCCTCGGAGCAGTCGTGCCGCCGGCTACCTTGTCTGATACGCAGGGAGTCAGGGGACCCGGGTCCGCGTCGGTATCGGGCTTCGACCCGGGCGCCCTCGCCACGCCCCACCTGTGCTTCCGGGTCCATCCGCAGCGGATCCAGGCGTGGTGCGAGGCCGACGGGCTCGCAGGGCGCGAGCCGATGCGCGACGGACGGTGGCTGCCGACCGAGTGAACCGGCCGGGCCGGGATATCCGCAAGGTACAGGGCGCGGGGCACGACCGCCCCGCACCCCGAATCCTTCGGAGGAGACATGGCACTGGTCAACGCGGGCGTCGTGGTGCTCGACTGCGCCGAGCCCGAGAAGCTCGCCGAGTTCTACAAGAGGCTGCTGGGAGCGGAAGAGAGCGAGGCGACCGCCAACCGGATCGAGATCAGGTCGGCGGACGGCTTCCGTATGGCGTTCCGACGGGACGTCAACGCCACCCCGCCGAGCTGGCCCCGGCCCGAAAACTCCCTCCAGGCACATCTGGACTTCTGGGTGGATGACCTGGACGAGGCGGAACGCGGCGTCGTCGAACTCGGTGGGCGCCCCGTGGACGCGAAGGACGCACTCGGGGTGCACGAGGAGCGTGGCTACTCCGACCCGGCGGGCCACTCCTTCACCCTGCGGCGTACCGCGCCGACGGCACCCAAGCAGGGCTAGCGAGCGCCTGCCGGGTGCCGTCGGTGACGGGGGAGGGGCGGTGCCGCCGGTGCGGTCAGTCGCGTCCGCCCTTCCCGCCGACCGGCCAGACACCGGTCGAGCGTTCGATGGCCTTGGCGCCGGTCCGGTCCACGGCACTGCGCACCGCGGCGAAGATGGCGCCCTGGATCGCGGCGGCGAGCAGGATCTCCCCCCAGCCGCGGTCCGGGTCCAGCGCGTCGGGCGCGTCGTCCTCGTGCCGGACCACCTTCCATGTCTTCTGGAACGCCAGCCCTGCCAGCGTGCCGCCCACCCAGCCCAGCGCGAAGCCGACGGGCTTGTAGGCGAGGGGGAGCTTCTGCTTCTTCTTCTTGGCCACGTGGGACTCCTTGTGTGTGCGGTGATCGGATGGGCGGCGGGGCCGGTCGTGGGGTCAGGGCCTGCCCCGCACCAAAACCGCCTCGCCGGCGGGGACCGGCCCCGGCGGTGTGCCCTCGCCGAACGGCCGGCCGCCCAGTTCCTGCCGGTGGTGGGGCGTGAGCCAGCCGGACAGGTCCGGGCCCATGGGCACGATGGCGGTCGGGTTGATGCCGGTGTGCACCTGGTAGTAGTGGCGTTTGATGTGGTCGAAGTCGACGGTGTCGCCGAAGCCGGGCGTCTGGAACAGGTCGCGGACGTACCCCCACAGCACCGGGTTCTCCGTCAGCTTCCAGCGGTTGCACTTGAAGTGGCCGTGGTAGACGGCGTCGAAGCGGACCAGTGTCGTGAACAGCCGGATGTCCGCCTCGGTGATCGTGTCGCCGACCAGGTAGCGCTGCCGCTCCAGCCGGGGTGTCAGTTGCTCCAGACGCCGGAAGACACCCGCGCACGCGGCCTCGTACTCCTCCTGGCCGGTCGCGAAGCCCGCCCGGTACACACCGTTGTTGACGTCCTCGTAGACGCCTGCCATCACCTCGTCGATCTCGTCGCGCAGCGCGACGGGATACAGGTCGGGCGCGCCCGGCCGGTGCAGGGACGTCCACTCGGTCGCCAGGTCCAGGGTGATCTGCTGGTAGTCGTTGGTGACCAGCTCTCCGCTGGTTACGTCCACGATCGCGGGCACGCTGACCCCGCCCGGATAGCCGGTCTCCCGCCGGTCGTACGCCTCGCTGAGGTAGCGGATGCCGAGGACCGGGTCGCGGCCGTCCGGATCCAGGGTGAAGCGCCAGCTTCGGTCGTCCTGGACGGGATCGGCGACCGCGAGGGACAGGGCGTCCTCCAGACCGAGCAGCCGCCGCGAGACCAGGGCGCGGCTTGCCCACGGGCAGGCACGGCTCACCACCAGCCGGTACCGGCCGGGCGCCACCGGCCAGCCGTCCCGGCCGTCCGCGGTGATCCGGTCCGCGAAGTGGCTCCTGGACCGCTTGAAGGACTTCCTGCCGTAGCCGCTGTTGCCGGGCGTCCCGCCGTCACCGCTCATGGACCTGCCTCCCAGTCGTTCGTGTGCCCTGGTGGACGCGTTCCCCGTTTTCGGCCGTCGGCACTGGTGGGCCACCCACAAGGAGGTGTGAGCCACGCCGGCCGGGGGCATTCGGCCCCTCGTGAGTGGGACAGACCAGGAAGAGAAGCCGGGCCTGAAGACCGGCCCCGACAGCGAACACGACACCGAAGGCGGCATTGCGGGCGGCGTTGCGGGCGGTACTGAAGGCGGCGCCGCACGCGAGGCCGATCGCGAGGCAGGCGGGAAGGCCGACCGCAGGACACGTGTCACCGTGCTGGTGGCCCTGGCGGCCAACCTGGTGATCGCCGTCGCCAAGGCGGTGGGCGGATTCGTCGCGGGCTCGCCCGCGCTGCTGTCGGAGGCCGCGCACTCGGTGGCGGACAGTATGAACGAGGTCTTCCTCCTCGCCGCACTGCGCCGCAGCCGCCGCCCCGCCGACCGGCGGCACCCCTTCGGCTACGGCAAGGAACGGTTCTTCTGGTCGCTCCTGGCGGCCGTCGGCATCTTCGTCATGGGCGGCTGCTTCTCCTTCTACCAGGGCGTCGAGGCCCTGCGCACGGGCGCTCAGGAGGACCTCGGCGGCTACGTGGCCGGGCTGGTCGTGCTCGGTGTCGCCCTGCTCGCCGAGGGCGGCTCCCTGCTGCGGGCCCTGCACCAGGTGCGGCGCCAGGGCGGTGTCGCCACCGGGCTGCGCGACCCGGCCCTGCGTACGGTCGTCGCCGAGGACGGCACCGCGGTGCTCGGCGTGACGCTCGCCATGACCGGCATGGTCCTGCACATGGTGACCGGACAGGTGGTGTGGGAGGCATGCGCCTCGCTCGCGATCGGCGCGCTGCTCGTGTTCGTGGCCTACCGGCTGGGCCGCGAGGCCCGCGACCAGCTCATCGGCGAGGCCGCCGATCCGGAGGCCAGCGGCCGGATCCGGTCGCTGCTGCGGGCGCAGCCGGAGATCGACAGTGTCGAGGCGCTGTTCACGATGAAGACGGGCCTCGACTCCGCTCTGGTGGCCGCGCGCGTCGACCTGGTGCCGGGCCTGGACAGCGAACGGGTGGAAGAGGTCGCGGTACGCATCAAGAGGTCGATCGCGCGTACCGTTCCCGAGGCGCGACAGATCTTCCTCGACGTCACCGACCGGCCCGCCCGGGAGGCGGACGAAAGCCCCGCCGCGACGGGGGAACGCGGCGGGGCCTGAACGACGTGTTCCCCTCCGGTGCCGGTCCATGCACGCGGATCCGGGAAACTTCCGTTCAGCTCTCTTCGGCCGCTTCCAGGACGAAGACCGGGATATCCCGGTCCGTCTTCTTCTGGTAGTCGGCGTACGGCGGATACGCCGCGACGGCACGCTCCCACCACTCGGCCTTCTCGGCGCCGGTGACCTCACGGGCCGTCATGTCCCGCTTCACCGGGCCGTCCTGGAGCTCCACACGGGGATCCGCCTTGACGTTGTGGTACCAGACCGGGTGCTTGGGCGCCCCGCCCAGGGAGGCGACCACGGCGTAACGGCCTTCGTGCTCGACGCGCATCAGCGGCGTCTTGCGCAGCTTGCCGCTCCGCGCGCCCAGCGTGGTCAGTACGATCACGGGCATCCCCGTGTCCATCAGGGTCGTGCCCCGCGTGCCGCCCGAGCTCTCGTAGAGCTCGACCTGTTCACGCACCCACTGCGTCGGGCTGGGTTCGTACTCGCCCTCAAGAGGCATGGCATCCGTCCCATCGTCGCGTCTTCTGCGTCGGACTCACACCGCGGTGCAACACCGGGCGGTGCGGGTTCCATCCCTACCCCATCCGGCCCGTCCGCTTCCGGCAGCCGCGCAATCGCCCCGCGCGTCATCGCGCCGCCGGACGCCCCGCGACACGGTCGTCGCCGTTCGCACGACGACCCCCGCCACCGGAGGCCGGCGGCCCACCGAGATCCCGGCGGTGCGGACACCCGGGCCGAGCGCGTCCCGGCCGACGGGGAGACACCGTGGTGCTCGGCGAGATCCGGCAGGCCGCCGAGGCCGCCGGGCGGCCCTATCGAGCCATGTCCGCCCTGCACCGACCGTGCGGGCCGGTCTCGCCGTCCGGCACCACGGGTACGGGGACAGCCCCGCCGTGGCCCGGGCGTTCAGGGCGGAGGCGTCGGCAGGCCGTCGCGGCGGCGATCCCCGGCCAGTCCGCCTCCGTCGCCGATCTGGCCGAACTTGGCGTCGCCACATAGGTGCCCAGGGCATCTAATGAAGATCGGCACGACGCACTCTTCGTCTGCGAGGTCTTCCATGCCGGACACGGACGCAACGCTGAAAGCGGGTCCGACGCCGGACCGGGAACCAACGCCCGGCCGGAACGCGACGCCGGACCGGAACGCGACGCCGGACCGGGACGCGACGGAGGCCGTCGCCTTCCCGCAGGACCGGACCTGCCCCTACCACCCTCCCGCCGCCTACGACCCGCTGCGCGCCGCCCGGCCGCTGGCCCGGATCACCCTCTTCGACGGCCGTCCGGCCTGGTTGGTGACCGGCCACGCCGCCGCCCGCAGGCTGCTGGCCGACCAGCGGCTGTCCACCGACCGCACCCGCGACGGCTTCCCCGCCACGTCGGCGCGCCTGGCGGCGGTACGCGGCCGAAAGACCGCCCTGCTCGGCGTCGACGACCCCGAACACCGCAACCAGCGCAAGATGGTGCTGCCCGACTTCACCCTCAAACGCGCCGCCGCCCTGCGCCCGCACATCCAGCGGATCGTCGACGAACGGCTCGACGTGATGACCGCGCAGGGCCCGCCCGCCGATCTGGTGACGGACTTCGCGCTGCCCGTGCCCTCGATGGTGATCTGCGCGCTGCTCGGCGTCCCCTACGCCGACCATGACTACTTCGAGGAACAGTCCCGTCGGCTGCTGCGCGGTCCCCGCCCCGCCGACACCCAGGACGCCCGCGACCGACTGGAGGCGTACCTGGGCGAGTTGATCGACCGCAAGCGCCACACACCCGGCGAGGGCCTGCTGGACGACCTGGTCCGGCGGCAACTGGGCGAGGGTGCGGTCGACCGGGAACTGCTGGTCGCGCTGGCGGTCATCCTGCTGGTCGCGGGCCACGAGACGACCGCCAACATGATCTCGCTGGGCACCTACACCCTCCTGAGCAACCCCCGGCGACTGACCGAACTGCGCGAGGACCCCTCGCTGCTGCCCGGCGCGGTCGAGGAGTTGATGCGCGTCCTGTCCATCGCGGACGGGCTGCTGCGCATGGCCACCGAGGACATCGACGTGGACGGGCAGACCATCCGGGCCGGCGACGGGGTCGTCTTCTCGACCTCCGTCATCAACCGCGACGAGACCGTCTACCCCGAGCCGGACGCCCTCGACTGGCACCGCCCGGCCCGCCACCACGTCGCCTTCGGGTTCGGCATCCACCAGTGCCTCGGCCAGAACCTGGCCCGCGCCGAACTGGAGATCGCCCTGCACACCCTCTTCGAGAGGCTGCCCTCGCTGCGCCTGGCCGCCCCGCCTCAGGAGATCCCCTTCAAACCCGGCGACACGATCCAGGGGATGCTGGAACTCCCCGTGTCCTGGTAGGAGGCTCGGCATGGACATCGGCATCGACAAGGACACCTGCATCGGCGCGGGCCAGTGCGCCCTGACCGCTCCCGACGTGTTCACGCAAGACGACGACGGCTACAGCACGGTCCGGCCCGGCCGGGAGGACGGCGGCGGCAGCGCCCTGGTGCGGGAGGCGGCCCGGGCGTGCCCCGTCGGCGCCATCACCGTGTCGCAGACGGTGCGCTGACGCCGGCGGCGTCCGGCGCCGGGAAATCCGCCCCGGCGGCGTCCAGCAGCACCCGCGCCGCCTCACGCGCCGACCGGGCCGGTTCCGTACCGCCCGTGACGCCCGCCGTCACCATGGCACCCTCGGCCAGCAGGAAGAGCTGCCCGCCCACCGCGGCGGGCAGTCCCGCCTCGCCCGCCAGGCCGTCGAGAAACGCGCGAAACGCCCCCTTGTGCGCCCGCACCCGGTCCGCCACCGGGGCGGAGGTGGCCCCCAGTTCGCCGTACGCGTTGATCCACGCGCAGCCGCGGAAGTCCGGCTCGGCGAACCACTGCCCGAGCCAGTCGAAGACGGCCAGGATCCGGGACCCGGGCTCCTCGTACCGGTCGACGTGCTCCGCCAGCCGCCCGCGCCAGCGCACGTCGCGCCGTTCCAGACAGGCCACCACGAGCTGCTCCTTGGCCGGGAACAACTGGTAGAGGCGTTTGAGCGAGACGCCGGAGGCGCCCCGGACGTCGTCCATGCCGACGGCCTGGACGCCCCGCCCGTAGAAGAGCCGCTCCGCCGCGTCCAGTGCCCGCTCCCGGGCGGCCTCGCTGTCCATGGGGACCTCTTTCCGACGTGTGCCTCGAAGCGTTCCTTGACGTGAGAACGGTCGTTCTCCTACGGTAGCAGCCACCTGGAGAACGGTCGTTCTCCATCTGTCCGCACGGAGGTTCAGCCATGACGACCGACCGGCCGCCCCTGCCGCCGTTCACCCGTGAGACCGCCGCCCGAAAGGTGCGGGCCGCCGAGGACGCGTGGAACACCCGCGATCCGCAGCGGGTCGCGCTCGCCTACTCCGAGGACTCGGTCTGGCGCAATCGCGACACCTTCCTCGAGGGCCGTGCCGCCATCGTGGAGTTCCTGACCGCCAAGTGGGCGCGCGAGCACGAGTACGCGCTGCGCAAGGACCTGTGGGCCTTCGACGGCAACCGCATCGCCGTCCGCTTCCAGTACGAGTCCCGCGACGCCGACGGCCGGTGGTGGCGCTCCTACGGCAACGAACTCTGGGAGTTCGACGAGCACGGCCTGATGACCCGGCGGGAGGCGAGCATCAACGACGTACCCATCGAGGAATCGGACCGCCGCATCCACGGCCCGCGGCCCGTTGAGTAGGGTTCTGGGGTGAGCGAACAGGCCCGGAACGCCGAGCAGTCCGAGACCGCGGAGAAGCCGGACGACCCGGAAACGCCGGAGAAGCCTGCCATGGCGGAAGCGGCGGAAGCGGCGGAGAGCCCGGGGAAGCCCTTTCTCTACGTCGTCGTCTGTGCGGCGGGCGTGGCCGACGGCGTCAGCAAGCTGATCACCGCGGCGCAGGAGCGCGACTGGGAGGTCGGTGTCCTCGCCACGCCGGTCGCCATGGGCGGCTTCTTCGACACGGCCGCCGTCGAGGCGCAGACCGGCCGTCCCATCCGCTCGGCCTGGCGCCGCCCCGAAGACCCGCGGCCCTTCCCGGCACCGGACGCCGTCGTGGTCGCGCCGGCCACCTTCAACACGGTCAACAAGTGGGCCGCCGGCCTGGCCGACACCCTTGCCCTGGCCACCCTGTGCGAGGCGTGCGGCCTCGGCGTACCCGTCGCCGTCCTGCCGTGCGTGGGCGACGCGCTGGCGTCCCATCCCGCGTACCGGGAGAGCCTGGACCGGCTGCGCGGGATGGGTGTGCGCTTCGGCGACCCGTACGCCGGGGAGGCGGGCGAGGACGGCGGCCGGCCGGAGTTCGCCTGGGAGCGGGCGCTGGACCTGCTCGAACAGCGCTGACCCGCCCCGTTTTCGAGCCCGCACGAAGACGTACGCTCGCCCCTGTACCGATGATCCCGAAGACAGGAGCAGCAACGATGCAGTACGTGAAGCTCGGTTCGACGGGCCTGGACGTGTCGCGGATCTGCCTGGGCTGCATGACCTACGGCGATCCCGGCCGCGGCGCGCACGTGTGGACCCTCGACGAGGAGGCCTCGCGTCCGCTGATCCGGCAGGCGCTGGAGGCCGGCATCACCTTCTTCGACACGGCCAACGTCTACTCCGACGGCACCAGCGAGGAGATCGTCGGCAAGGCGCTGCGCGACTTCGCCCGCCGCGACGACATCGTGCTCGCGACCAAGGTGCACGGCCGGATGCGGCCCGGACCCAACGGCGCCGGACTGTCCCGCAAGGCGATCGTGACCGAGATCGACCACAGCCTGCGACGCCTGGGCACCGACTACGTCGACCTCTACCAGATCCACCGCTTCGACCCGCACACGCCGGTCGAGGAGACGATGGAGGCGCTGCACGACCTGGTGAAGGCGGGCAAGGTCCGCTACATCGGGGCCAGTTCGATGTACGCCTGGCAGTTCTCCAAGATGCAGTACACCGCCGAGCGGCACGGCTGGACGAAGTTCGTCTCGATGCAGAACCACTACAACCTCCTCTACCGCGAGGAGGAGCGCGAGATGCTGCCCCTCTGCGCGGACCAGGGCGTCGGCGTGCTGCCCTGGAGCCCGCTCGCCCGCGGTCGGCTCACCCGGGACTGGGACACCGCCACCGAGCGCAGCGCCACCGACGACTTCGGCGGCACGCTCTACCAGGACGGTGACCGTTCCGTGGTCGAAGCCGTCACGCGCATCGCCGCCGACCGCGGCCTGCCGCGGGCGCAGGTGGCCCTCGCCTGGCTGCTGCACCAGGACACGGTCGCCGCGCCGATCATCGGTGCGTCGAAGCCGGGGCACCTCGAGGACGCCGTGGCAGCGGTCGAGGTGACGCTCGGTGAGAAGGAGACCGAGGAGCTGGAGCTGCCCTACGCGCCCCACCCGATCGCCGGGCACTGATGCCCGGCTCCGCGTGTCACGGGCCCGTTCCGGGCTCCAGGGCGGTGACGGAGACCGACGACTCGTGGCCGCCCACCGGGACCTCACCGGCGGTCCACTTCACCTTGAGCGGGTCGTGTTCGTCCGGCGGGGTGACGAGCAGCGCCGCCGGAGTCGCGGTGCGGGCGCCACTGATCTGAGGGCTGGAGAACGACAGCCCGGCCCACGCGCTCTCGCCGGCTGTCAGCGTCACCGTCCGCGGCGACGAGGGCGCGCGTTCGGGGTCCGGGCCCAGTTGGCTGCCGGACGCGTCGACGAAGGCGGCGCCCGGATAGCCGTACAGGGTGCAGGTGCGGTCGGAGGTGTTGGTCAGCACGACCGGGAAGTTGCGCTGTCCGGCCCCCGGGTCGACGCGGCCGACGGCGGCGCGGAGCTCGGAGGTGTGGCAGCGGCCGTCGGTGCGGGCGGAGGCGGAGGCTGATCCGGCGGTGTCGCTGGGCGCGGTGGTGACCGCCGGCGCGGTGGCCGTGCGGGTGACGGTGCCCGTGTCCGGACCGGTCGAACGCGGGGCCTTGGTGGGTTGTGGGGCGCTCGACGTGCTGCTCTCGCTGCCGCAGGCGCTCAGCAGACCGAGAAGCGCGACCGCGCTCGCGACCAGGGCCGTGCGGTGTACGGGCTGGGACGTGTTCGGCATCGCTTCTCCACACTCCCGTCAGGTTCTCGCGCACGGTCCGCACCGCGAGGCGGGGCCGTACGCCGTGTGTTGTCGAGTGTCCCGCCCTACGGCCCCGGAAACGGCGGGCGCGCTCCGGACCGGGGTGCAGTCCTCCGGGTCACTTCCCCGGCGCACTCCTGCGGCGCCCACCTCCGGCTCACTCCTCGTCGAGCAGCCCCGGCCCCGCCCACCTCCGGCTCACGCCTCGTCGAGCAGCCCCAGCTCCGCCCAGATCGTCTTGCCCTCGGTCGTGTGCCGGCTGCCCCATCGCTGGGTGAGCTGGGCCACCAGCAGCAGCCCGCGGCCGCCCTCGTCCCAGGTCTTGGCCCGGCGCAGATGCGGCGCCGTGTGGCTGGTGTCGGAGACCTCGCAGATCAGCGTGGCCGTGTCGTGGATCAGGCGCAGCCGGATGGGCGGGGAGCCGTACCGGATGGCGTTGGTGACCAGCTCGCTCACGACGAGTTCGGCGGTGAAGGAGGCCTCCAGCAGAGTCCAGGCGGACAACTGCTCGACGACCTGCTTGCGGACGGGTGCCACCAGCGAGGGGTCGGCCGGGATGTCCCAGGTCGCGACCTGACCGGCGGGCAGGCCCCGGGTACGGGCCAGCAGCAGGGCCACGTCGTCGGCGGAGCTGCCGGACGGGAGCAGGGCGTGCAGCACCCGGTCGCAGGCCGCGTCCAGCGAGTCGGCGGGGGCCGCCAGGGCCTCGCGCAGCAGCGCCTGACCGGCATCGGCGCCCCGTTCCCGGGTCTCGACCAGTCCGTCGGTGTAGAACGACAGGACGCTGCCCTCGCGCAGTTCCAGCTCGGCCGACTCGAACGGCAGCCCGCCCACCCCCAACGGAGGGCCCGAGGGCAGCTCGACCTGTCGGGGCGGGCCGTCCGGCGGGACCAGGACGGGCGGCGGGTGCCCGGCCCGGGCCAGGGAGCAGCGCCGCGACACCGGGTCGTACACGGCGTACAGGCAGGTGGCGCCGACCTCGCCCGCGCCGTCGTCGCCGGACTCCTCGGACAGCCGGACGACCAGGTCGTCGAGGTGGGTGAGCAGCTCGTCGGGCGCCAGGTCGATGTCGGCGAGGGTGCGGACGGCGGTGCGCAGCCGGCCCATGGTGGCCGAGGCCTGGATGCCGTGGCCCACGACGTCCCCGACGACCATGGCGACCCGCATCCCGGACAGCGGGATGACGTCGAACCAGTCGCCGCCGACCCCCGAGCGGGCCGCCGGGAGGTAGCGGGAGGTCGCCTCCACCGCGGCGGTGGGCGGCAGCCAGCGGGGGAGCAGGCTGCGCTGCAGGGTCAGTGTGGCCTCGCGCTCGCGGGAGTAACGCCGGGCGTTGTCGATGCAGACGGCGGCGCGGGCGGTGACCTCCTCGGCCAGCAGCACGTCGTCGTGGGTGAACGGGTAGGGCCGCCGGAACCGGGTGAAGACCGCGACGCCGAGGGTGGTGCCGCGGGCCTGGAGCGGCACGGACATCGTGGAGTGGATGCCGTACTCCTTGACCCGCCGGAGGCGGACGGGGTCCCACTCGAGCCACCGGTCGAGGTCGCCGAAGGCTTCCGCGGCCACGATCGCCTGCCCCGAGAGCAGGCACTCGGCCTGGGGCGAGCCGGCCGGGTACACGTCCAGCTCGCCCGGTTCGGCCACCGCCTCCAGGCCGCCCGGATCGACCGACCGGTGGGCCGTCCTGCGCAGGCCGACCGGCGGTTCGAGCACCACCGCGGGCTCACCGCCGTGCTCGAGCGGGTCCAGCAGGTCGACGCTCACGAAGTCGGCGAGCGCGGGCACGCACACGTCCGCCAGTTCCTGTGCCGTACGGGTGACGTCGAGCGTGCTGCCGATGCGCACGCTGGCCTCGTTGACCAGTTGCAGCCGCTCCCGGGCGAGGTGCTGCTCCGTGAGGTCGTGGGCGCTCACACACACGCCGCGCACCTGACCGCCGGCGTCGGTGAGCGGTGCGATGCGGGCGCTCCACGCGTGGGCGCGGCTCTCGCCGACGGCCCTGAGATGGGTCTGCATGTCGTACCGGCGGCCGGAGGCCAGTACCCGGCGCATGTGCCGTTCGAGCTCCACGTTCTGCGGGCGGCTGCTGATGTCGGTGGCCCGCAGACCTCGGACGCGGTCGGGCGGGAGGCCGACGAGCTGGGCCATGGCGTCGTTGACCCCGCGCAGCAGGAGCTGGTCGTCGAAGATCATCATGGCGCAGGGTGCCTGCGTGAGGGCGGCTCTGACCAGCGGGTCGTCCACCGGGTCGGGACCGCGCTGCAACGAGGCGACGGCGAGCCACGTGCCCGGCGCGCCGTCCCGCGCCGGTCTGCGGTGGGCGAGCACCCACACGGGCACGGTGTGCCCGTCGCGGTGCCGCAGTGCGAGGGTGCCGCTCCAGTGCTCGTCGCCGGGCCCGGGACGCGTGCCGTCGCCGCCGTCGGCGGCCAGCAGTCCGGCGGCGGGGCGTCCCACGACGTCGGCGGCCGGGTGGCCCAGTAGCTGACGGGCGCCCTCGTTCCACTTCAGCACGGTGCCGGAGTCGTCGACGACTGCGCGGGCCGTGGCGGCATCGTCGAACGGGTTGACCGGACTCATCGTCGCCACTCCATTGCGCACACCCTCAGTGAACAGCGCGTCACCTGAGCCCCAGCCTAGTGTGTCCGGGCCCCGTGCGGACCCGAACCACGGGGCTCGTGGCCGCCACGTGGCCACAGTGGCCGGGGAGCGGCCGGGCCGCCCGGGACAGAAAGAGCTTTCCGTACTCTTGACGGCCGCGTGTGGCACGACGTCAGAATCTGTTTGTTCACGATTAGTTGTGAGTACTTCTGAGCCCTGATGAGTCCGATGAGGGAGATCCGTCATGACGGTCACGCGCAGAACGGTCCTGATCGCCTCCGCCGCCGCCCCGGCGGCCGGGGCGGCGCTGGGCGCCCCGTCGGCGTGGGCCGCGGACGCGGCGGGGGAAGGCGCGGGCCGCGGCACCATCCCCCTGCGCGACGGCTGGCGCTTCCTGCTGGTCGACCCCGACGGGTCCGCCGACGACACCACCGGCGCCGCCGACCCCGCCCACGACGACTCGGCGTGGCGCGAGGTCGCCGTCCCGCACGACTGGAGCATCGAGCAGACGCCCACCACGGAGCACGGCACCACCAGCGGCACCGGCTTCCTGCCGGGGGGCCTCGGCTGGTACCGCCTCGCCTTCACCCTGCCGCCCGCCCTCGCCGGCAAGCGGATATCGGTCGAGTTCGACGGCGTCTACATGGACTCCCGCGTCCACTGCAACGGCCGGGAGGCCGGCCGCCACCCCTACGGTTACACCGGCTTCGCCCTCGACCTCACCGACCTCGTGCACACCGACGGCCGCACCGAGAACGTCCTCGCGGTCCGGGTGCGTAACCGACTGCCGAGCAGCCGCTGGTACTCCGGCAGCGGTATCTACCGCGAGGCCCGCCTGGTCGTCACCGAGCCGGTGCACGTACGGCGCTGGGGCACGTACGTCACCACGCCGCGGGTGAGCGAGGAGAGCGCCGTCGTCCGGGTGGCGACGTCCGTCGTGAACGCGTCGGGCACCGCACGCGAGGTCGAGGTCCGGTCGACGGTCGAGGACGCCGACGGACGCACCGTGGCCCGTGCCGCCTCCACGGCGGATGTCGCCGACGAGGCGAGCGAGGTCCACGAACTCACCGTCGCCCGCCCCCGGATGTGGGACTTCGCGTCCCCGCACCGCTACACCCTGCACACCGAACTGCGCGTCGGCGGCCGGACCGTCGACACCTACCGCACGCCGTTCGGCATCCGCACCTTCCACGTCGACCCCGAGGAGGGCTTCCACCTCAACGGCAGGTACGCCAAGATCAAGGGCGTCGACCTGCACCACGACCTCGGCGCCCTCGGCGCCGCCGTGAGCATCGACGCGATCCGCCGCCAGATGACCATCATGAAGTCGATGGGCGTCAACGCCTTCCGCACCTCGCACAACCCGCCCGCGCCCGAGATGATCCAGGTCTGCGAGGAGATGGGCATCATCATGCTGGTGGAGGCCTTCGACTGCTGGCGCACCGGCAAGAACCGCTACGACTACGGCCGGTTCTTCGACGAGTGGTGCGACAAGGACGCCACCGAGATGGTGCTCGCCGCCCGCAACTCGCCCGCCGTCGTCATGTGGTCCATCGGCAACGAGGTCCCCGACTCCACCGCCACCGCCGGCCTCGCCATGGCCGACCGGGTCATCGACGCGATCCGGGCCGCCGACGACACCCGCCCGCTCGTCATCGGCTCCGACAAGTACCGCCGGATGCCCGCCAAGGGCTCCGCGGCCGACCTGATGCTGGCCAAGCTGGACGGCCTCGGCCTCAACTACAACACCGCCAAGTCGGTGGACGCCCTGCACGCGGCCTACCCGCACCTGTTCCTCTTCGAGTCCGAGTCGTCGTCCGAGACCTCCACACGGGGCACCTACCAGGAGCCGGAGCACCTGAACACCGGCGAGAACCAGACGCCCGGGAGGCGCGCCACCTCGTCCTACGACAACAACCTCGCCTCCTGGACCATGAGCGGCGAGTACGGCCACAAGAAGGACCGGGACCGCAAGTGGTTCGCCGGCCAGTTCCTGTGGTCCGGCATCGACTACATCGGCGAGCCGACGCCGTACGACGTCTTCCCGGTGAAGGCGTCCTTCTTCGGGGCGGTCGACACCGCCGGATTCCCGAAGGACATGTACCACCTGTTCCGGAGCCAGTGGACCGACGAGCCGATGGTCCACCTGCTGCCGACGACCTGGAACCACCGCGAGGGTGACACCGTCGAGGTCTGGGCGTACACGAACGTCGACACCGTCGAGCTGTTCCTGAACGGGACGTCCCTCGGCACCCGGGCGTTCGACACCAAGAAGACCGTGGACGGCCGGACGTACCTGGAGACCACCGAGGCCACCGGCGACGACAAGACCTTCACCGACGGCCCCTACCCCGGCAGCTACACCAGCCCGAACGGCAGTGCGGGCAAGCTGCATCTGACCTGGCGGGTGCCCTTCGAGCCGGGTGAGCTGAAGGCCGTCGCCCGGCGGGACGGCAGGGCGGTCGCCACCGACGTCCTGCGCACCGCCGGGGCGCCGCACGCCGTCCGCCTCACCCCGGACCGCGAGAGCGTCGCCGCGGACGGCCGCTCCCTGGTCTTCGTGACCGCCGAGGTGGTCGACCGGCGCGGGGTGGTGGTACCCGGCGCCGAGCACCTGATCTCCTTCGCGGTCACGGGAGGTTCCCTCGCCGGACTCGACAACGGCCGTCAGGAGAGTGCCGAGCGCTACCAGGCCGGTACCCGAACCGCCTTCCACGGAAAGGCCCTCGCCATCGTGCGGTCCGGCACCCGGCCGGGGCCGGTGCGGGTGACCGCCCGTGCGGACGGGCTGCGTACGGACACGGCGACCGTGCGCGCCCGGCGGGCCGCGTCCCGTGCGACCACACCGGCGCCGGAGTTCCGGCCCGAGCACCCGGCACCCGTGGACCACCCGTACGCCGACGCGAGCTACTCCGGGCGGCCCGACACGCTCCCCGCCGCCATGCTCGACGGCGATCCGGCCACCGGCTGGTCCAACGGCTTCCACAAGGCGGCCACCGCCCTGCTGCCCGCCTTCCACGGGGCCCGCGCCGAGGACTGGGTGTCGGTCGACCACGGCCGCCGGCGCACCTACGACCGCGTCGAGGTCTCCTTCACCGTGGACGCCACGCACAGCCTGCCCGCCGCGGTCGAGGTGTCGGTGTGGGACGGCCGTGCCTGGCGTGCCGTCGAGGGGGCCGGGACCGAGTGGGCCGCCGCCTCCGGCGCTCCCACCGTGATCACCTTCGAGAAGGCGCGCGGCTCCCGGGTCCGCCTCACGCTGACCAGCCGTCACCCCGGTGAGGCGCGGGGAGCGATCCGCGTCAGCCGTCTGGAGGCGCCCGCCGCCTGAGCGCCGCGCAGGGGTCCGGACGGGAAGCAGTCCCGTCCGGACCGTTGACGGGCTGTCATGTCTGCCACAAGCATGGCCCCCGACCGCTTTTGGGAGCGCTCCCATCATGGGAGTGCCGCGTCCCCCCGAGGAGCCCGGACGTGACAAGACGCCTGACGCAACGCCTGACACGACGCAGAACAGCCCTCGTCTCCCTGACGGCCCTGCTGGCGGCGGCCGTCACCGCGCTGCCCGCCGCACCGGCCGGAGCCGAGGAGACCGAGCAGGTCGAGAACGGCACCTTCGACAACGGCACCGACTCCTGGTGGACGAGCAGCAACGTCACCGCGGCCGTGTCCGACGGCCGGCTGTGCGCCGACGCCCCCGGTGGCACCGCCAACCGCTGGGACGCCGCCGTCGGCCAGAACGACATCACCCTCGTCGCGGGGGAGTCGTACCGTTTCTCCTTCACCGCGACCGGCACACCCGCCGACCACGTGGTCCGGGCGATCGTGGGCCTGTCGGTGTCCCCGTACGACACCTACCACGAGGTCAGCCCGCAGCTCAGCGTCTCCGGCAACACCTACTCCTACACCTTCACCTCACCCGTCGACACCACCCAGGGCCAGGTCGGCTTCCAGCTCGGCGGCACGCCGGACGCCTGGCGCTTCTGCGTGGACGACGTGTCCCTGCTGGGCGGGGTGGCGCCCGAGCCGTACGAGCCCGACACCGGGCCGCGGGTCCGTGTCAACCAGGTCGGCTACCTGCCGTCCGGCCCGAAGAACGCCACCGTCGTCACCGACGCGACCTCGCGGCTGGGCTGGCGGTTGAAGAACGACCGCGGGCGGGTCGTCGCCCACGGCTGGAGCGTGCCGCGCGGCGTCGACGCCTCCTCCGGGCAGAACGTCCACTCGATCGATTTCGGCCGCTACAAGAAGCGCGGCGAGGGTTACACCCTGGTCGCCGACGGAGAGACGAGCCGCCCGTTCGACATCGGCACGGCCGCCTACGAGCGGCTGCGCACCGACTCCGCGAAGTACTACTACACGCAGCGCAGCGGCACCGCGATCGACGGTGACCTGCGTCCCGGCTACGCCCGCGCCGCCGGACACGTGGGCGTGGCACCCAACCAGGGCGACACCGAGGTGCCCTGCCAGCCGGGCGTGTGCGACTACACCCTCGACGTCTCCGGCGGCTGGTACGACGCCGGGGACCACGGCAAGTACGTCGTCAACGGCGGCATCTCGACCTGGGAGCTGCTCAGCACCTACGAGCGCTCGCTGCACGCCCGCACCGGGGAGCCGCGGAAGCTCGGCGACGGCACGCTCGACATCCCCGAGAGCGGCAACAGGGTGCCGGACATCCTCGACGAGGTGCGCTGGGAGCTGGACTTCCTGCTGAAGATGCAGGTGCCGGACGGGCAGCCGCTGGCCGGCATGGCCCATCACAAGATCCACGACGAGCAGTGGACCGGGCTGCCGCTGCTGCCCGGCGACGACCCGCAGAAGCGCGAGCTGCACCCGCCGACCACCGCGGCCACCCTCAACCTGGCGGCGACGGCCGCACAGGCGGCGCGCCTCTACCGCCCCTACGACCGGGAGTTCGCCGCGAAGGCGCTCGACGCGGCCCGCACGGCCTGGGCGGCGGCGCTGGCCCACCCCAACGTGCTCGCCGACGAGAGCGACGGCATCGGCGGCGGCGCCTACCCGGACGCCCGCGTCGACGACGAGTTCTACTGGGCGGCGGCCGAGCTGTACCTGACGACGGGGGAGCGGGACTTCAGGGACTACGTGCTGGACTCCCCGGTCCACACCGCCGACATCTTCGGTCCGCTCGGCTTCGACTGGGCCCGCACCGCGGCGGCGGCCCGGCTGGACCTCGCGACCGTGCCCAACCGGCTCCCCGGCCGGGACAAGGTACGCCGCTCCGTCGTCCAGGGCGCCGACCAGTACCTGGCCACGCTCAAGGCGCACCCCTACGGCATGCCCTACGCCCCCGAGGGCAACGTCTACGACTGGGGTTCCAGCCACCAGATCCTCAACAACGCGGTCGTCCTCGCCACCGCCTACGACATCACCGGCGGCTCGAAGTACCGTGACGGCGCCCTCCAGAGCATGGACTACATCCTGGGCCGCAACGCGCTGAACATGTCGTACGTCACCGGCTACGGCGAGGTCAACGCCCACAACCAGCACAGCCGCTGGTACGCCAAGCAGCTCGACCCGGCGCTGCCGGCCCCGCCCGACGGCACCCTGTCCGGCGGCCCCAACTCGAACATCCAGGACCCCTACGCACAGAGCAAACTCCAGGGCTGCGTCGCCCAGTTCTGCTTCATCGACGACATCCAGTCCTGGTCGACCAACGAGCACACCATCAACTGGAACGCCGCGCTGGCCCGGATGGCCTCCTTCGTGGCGGACCAGAGCTGACCGCATCCACCGTCCCGCCCGCCTCCCGCGGTACCGCCGTGACACTGCTCTGACCTGCGGCTATTTACGGGTCAGTACCCGCGCGGTACCGTGGGAGGCATGCCAGCCCTGAACGTGGAGTTCAGCGACCGCGAGCTCGAGGACCTGCGCCAGATCGCCAAGGAACGCGGTACGTCGATGAAGGCGCTCGTGCGGGATGCCGCCGCCGCCGACATAGCCCGGCACCGGGCGCTGCAGGAGGGTGCGGAGGCCTTCCGCCGGTTCTTCAGGGCCCACGCCGACGAGTTCGCCGCCGCGTTTCCCGACGACGAACCACCGCCCGTCAGGGGCGAGGGGCGGGTCGCCTGATCCATGGCCCAGGTCCTGCACATCGATGTGCCCTGGCTGCTCCAGCGCCACGAGGAAGTGCTGCCGGAGCAGCCCACCATCAACGACTTCTCCGCGCTGGTCGCCGCCGTCGCCCGGCACCGCGTCGACCCGCCCCGCCTCGGGGTGGACTCCGACCCGGCCTGGCGGGCGGCCGCCCTGCTGCACACACTCGCCGTGCTCAGGCCGCTGCCCTCGGCCAACGCCCGCTTCGCCTGCGCGACGGCGGTCGCCTACATGTACGCCGGCGGGGCCGGTATCGACCCGCCCTACGGGGCCCTGGTCGACCTGGCCCGTGACCTGATGTCCGGCGAGGCCGACGTCTACGGCGCGGCCGACCGGTTGCGTTCCTGGCAGATCTGAGGCCCCGGGCGGCCGGAGCGGTCCCTTCTCGGGGCCACCGACCGAGGGCGGGGGGAACGGGGTCGGCGGCCCGCTCGCGCAGGAGAGCCGCCGTCCCGCGCGGGGCCTTCCGAGAAGGGCCGCAGCCAGTCCACTACGCCGGGGCGTGCGCTGGGAGCGTGCGCGGCGCACCGGCGCGTGCACGTGTTTCACACGGGGCGCGTGGAGAATGCCGAAAGCCGGTGCCGGCACCATGAGTTGCCGCGGAATCTGACCTTCTTTCAAAGGCGGGCCCAGGTTGCCCGGTCGCCTTGTTGACCATGAGTGGTTTGTGCGAGAGTGAAGCACCCGTGCGGGGGGTAAAGGCCGGGTCTCGCACGCGTCTTGAGGAAACCAGGTCCGATTTCGCCGTGGCGAATTCACGCTCCCCACACCGCGCCCAAAAGGTACACACCAATCAAGGGCTCCTTTTCGGCGATCAGAACTTCTGAGTCACCTGCGCGTGGGAAGGAAACATCTCAGTGCCCACCCCCCACCCCCCTCGACCCGCGTACCCGCCCTCCGGCGGGGACCCCGGGGAGTCCGACGAGTCCCTGGCCGCGCGGCTCAGGGACGGCCCGGAAAGCGAGGCCGCCCGGACCGCCGCGCTTTTGATGGCGCGCCACTGGCAGCCCGCCCACGATTACGCGACCATCTGCCTCGCCACGTCGGCCCAGGTCACCGCCATGGTCACCGCCGCCGCCTGGCATCGGGTCCTGGACCGGCTCGCCGAGGGTGAGCCCGCCACGGCGCTGCGACCGCGGCTGCTGGTGGCCGTACGGGACACGGTCCGGCAGTGGTCCGCCGACGACGGGATATCCGGCGTTCTCCCGCAACTGCTCAAACCCGCCGGCGGACGTGGTATGCGGGCGGCGAAGTCCCTGACTCCGGAAAACCGCACGCTGGCCGCACGGGCATTCGCTTCCCTTCCCGGACCGGCCCGTTGTTTGCTGTGGCACACGGAGGTCGAGGGCGAGTCCATTAGCGTCCCGGCGGGGCTGCTCGGCATGGATACCGACACCGCGTCGGCCACGCTCGAACAAGCGCGTGAGAAATTCCGCGAGGGTTGTCTGCACGCACACCGGCAACTCGCCCCGACTCAGGACTGCCGCTTCCACAGCCGTCTCCTGGACGTCCCGATCCGCCGCGGCGGCGCCCTGCTTCCGGACGTCCGCAAGCATCTGGCGGAGTGCCGCCACTGCCGGCACGCGGCCGAACAACTCAGTCACTTCGAGCGCGAGTTGGGGACGCTGATCGCCGAAGCGGTGCTCGGCTGGGGCGCCCGGCGCTATCTCGACTCCCGCCCGGGGCGCGCGACGCTCGGCGCGCTCGCCAAGGGCGCCGCCCGGCACCGCGGCGGACGCCCCGGCCTGCTGGCCCGCATCCCCGTGCCCGTGCGCGGGGCCCCGGGCCGGCCGCGCTCCGGCCGGTCGGCGCTCAGGCAACTCGGCGCCGCCTCGGCCGGGGTGCTCGCGATCGTGCTCGTGGTGAGTGTGTGGTCGTACGACGGCGGCGGCGCCGATCCGGCCGCCTCCACCAGCGCCGTCGGCGGTGACGGCAACACGTCCGGGACCAGCCGTCCGAAACCGCCCGGTACCGCCGGGCTGCCCACGGCGGCGGACCGGACGCGGCTGCGCAACGTCGCCGCGGACCTGTGCCTCGACGTGCGGGGCGAGCCGAAGGCCGGCGCGGGCGCCCGGCTGGCGGGGTGCTCCGAGGCGTGGACCCAGCAGTGGACCTACGAGGACGACGGGCTGGTGCGCAGCGTCGCCGACCCGGGGCTGTGTCTGGACTCGCGGGCGGACGCCGGAGTCGTCATTCTCGGTACCTGCGCCGACGAGGGCACCGAGCGGGGCGACGACGTGCGCTACGGCCTGACCGAGCGCGGGGAACTGGTGCCGCGCTGGCAGCAGCAGCTCGCCCTGTCCGCCACCACCGTCACCACGGACGCCGACATCGTGGTGAAGGTGCGTGACGGATCCGACGGCCAGCGCTGGCGGACCGACCCGGTACCGACGGCGGAGGGTTCCCTGTCCAGCGCCGGCACTCAGGCCCCGAACGCGCGGCGCGTGGAGCTGCCGGGCGGCTGAGCGGGGCCCGGCGATGCCCGTCCGGTGACGGCACCCCTGAGGGAGCACGGGGCCGTGGGGTCGGGCGGCTGCCCCCGTGCGGGGGACCGGCCGTGACGGACCCGCGGACCCCGCGTCGGGCATCGCCGATGTCGCACCACGTCCGCGCGGCCCGCCCGCAGGGGCATCGGCCGTTCGGTCACGCGGGGTCCTCGACGAGGTCCGCGGGGCCGGGCGTGGCCGGGCAGGCGTGCCCGGACAGGGCCAGCGTGAGGTCGAGTTCGGCGAGCAGGCAGCGGATGACGTGCTCGACTCCGGCCTGGCCGTCCAGGCCCAGCCCGTAGACGTAGGGGCGGCCGAGGAGCACCGCCCGCGCGCCGAGCGCGAGCGCCTTGAAGACGTCGTCGCCGGTGCGGACGCCGCTGTCGAACAGCACGGTGAGCCGGTCGCCCACCGCCTCCGCCACGCGCGGCAGGGCGTCGGCCGCCGCGACGGAACCGGCCACCTGACGGCCGCCGTGGTTGGAGACCACCACACCGTCCATCCCGGCGTCGGCGGCGAGCCGGGCGTCGTCCGGGTGCAGGACGCCCTTGAGGACGATCGGACCGTCCCAGTTCTCCCGCAGGAACGCCAGGTCCGGCCAGGACTTGGCGGGGTCGGAGAACATGCCGACGAAGTGCGTCACCGCCGCGTTCGGATCCTCGTGGACCGGCTTCGCCAGCCCGGCCCGGAACGCCGGGTCGGAGAAGTAGTTGGCGGTGCCCACCCCGTGCAGGAACGGCAGGTACGCCTGGTCCAGATCGCGCGGGCGCCAGGCCAGCAGCGGCGTGTCCAGCGTGACGAAGAGCGCGCTGTACCCGGCCGCCCTGGCGCGGTCCAGGAAGCTGCGGGCCACCTCGCGGTCCTTCGGCCAGTAGAGCTGGAACCAGCGCTCGGCGTCGCCCATCGCCTCGGCGACCTGCTCCATGGGTGTGCTCGACGCCGAGGAGAGGATGTACGGCACACCCTGCGCGGCGGCGGCCCGGGCGGCGGCCGGCTCCGCGTCCGGATGCATGATCGACAGCACACCGACCGGTGCCAGCGCCAGCGGAGCGGGCAGCGGACGGCCCAGCACCTCGACCGAGAGGTCGCGGTCGTGCACGTCCCGCAGCATGCGCGGCACGATCCGCCGCCGGTCGAGGGCCGCCCGGTTGGCGCGCGCGGTGCTGCCGTCACCCGCGCTGCCCGCGACGTACCCGACGGGACCGGGGCCGAGGCGCCGTTCGGTGAGTTCCTCCAGCCGGGTCAGGTCGGTGGGCAGCCGCGGCACGGCACCCGTCATCCCGTTCAGATAGATCTCGTACTGGAAGTCCGCCCAGTGCTTCGCCATCCCCGGGTACCGCCTCTCGTCGTCGGGCTCGCGCCGCCAGCACCGTACCCGCGAGGGTGCCGAGGGCCGCGCCCAGGGGGAACGGGCCTGTTTCAGGGGTGTTTCAGGCCTATTGGCGAACCTGCGGATCACGCCATCCGGCCAGTTCAGGTCTCAATAACCGATCAAGAATCGCCCAGTTCCAGACTTGGAACGTTCGAATTCCGTGACTTCACGCCACTGATTCAATACGCAAGGTTACCGAAAGTCGTGGGGTCGAAGTGAGTTTCGGCGCCGGACTCGGCAGACTCGCGCTCGCCGTTCCGGCACCGACCGAGCCGGGCCGGCGACACCCTCATATCGAGCGGAAGGATGCACACAATGCGGAACACCGCGCGCTGGGCAGCGACTCTGGGCCTGACGGCAACCGCCGTCTGCGGGCCCCTCGCCGGGGCCTCCCTCGCCTCCCCGGCCACCGCCCCCGCGTCGCTCTACGCCCCCTCGGCCCTCGTGCTGACCGTGGGGCACGGAGAGAGCGCTGCCACCGCCGCCCCGGTACGCGCGGTCACCCTGACCTGCGCCCCGAAGGCCTCCGGAACCCACCCCGCCGCCGAGACGGCCTGCGCGGAACTGCGTGGCGCGGGCGGCGACTTCGACGCCCTGACCGCCGACTCCGGCGTGCTGTGCACCCGGGAGTACGCCCCCGTCGTCGTCACCGTCGACGGGGTCTGGCAGGGCCGGCACGTCTCCTACGAGCGCACCTTCGCCAACGAGTGCGTGAAGAACGCGGGCAGCGCGAGCGTCTTCACGTTCTGAGGACCGGGACCGCCCGGCCCGTGCGGTGTGACCGGCGGCTCGCTACTGGGGAGTGCGAGCGCCGCCGCACGGGACGTGCGGTCCCGCACCGGGGACGGCGGACGGAGTGGGGCCGTCCGCCGTCCTCCCCGGACCGCACTGTCAGTCCTTCGCCGCCGGTCCGGCACCGTCACCGGTGCCGGACGACCTGGCGCGGTGGCTGGTGTCGCACCAGGGGTAGCGCCGACTGCGGCGACAGGTGCACAGCGCGACCCGGAACCGGTCGGACGACACCGTCGTCCCGTCCTCCAGCTCCACCTCCACCGGACCTTCCACCAGCAGCGGCCCCCGGCGCTGGACCTTGACCCGGCGCGGGGAGCCGGAGCCGGAGGGGTGAGGGACGTCAGACGGGGAGTTCGGCACGGACGACCACCAGCTCCTCCTCGTTGTCGGCCGGGGGCAGCAGCCCGCGTTGCCGCAGCCAGCGCTCCCGGCCGCGCACCACGGGACCGAACGCGATCCGCTGCCGCCTGGTCACCGCCGCCTTCAGACCGGCCTCGCGCAGACACCCGACGGTCCGCTCCGGATCGCTGAGCGCGGACTGCACCAGCAGCAGCACACCGCCCGGACGCAGCATCGCCGGCACCTCCCGGCAGATCCGGTCCAGGACCAGGCGGCCGTCGTGACCCGCGTCCCACGCCCGCGCCGCACCCCGTGGCCGGCGGCCACCGCCCGGCGCCGGAACGTACGGCGGATTGGCCAGCACGAGGTCGAACGACTCACCGCGTACGGGCGTGAAGAGGTTCCCGTGCCGGACGCGTATCCGCAGCCCGGCACGCGCGGCGTTCACCCTGGCCGCGCACACCGCGCGCCACGACACGTCCACCGCGGTCACCCGGCCGCCCCGCCGTGCCGCCGTCAGGGCGAGAGCGCCCGTGCCGGTCCCCACGTCGAGTACGGCCGCGCCCGGCGGGAGTGACTCGTCGGACAGCGCCCCGGCCAGCAGGGCGGTGTCCTCCTGAGGGGCATAGACGCCCGGTAGCACCATGAAATTCACGGACCCCACGTACCCCGGCCGTCAAGAAATATGGGAGGTTTCGGAAGTCTCGTGGGACTGGTCGGGCAGCGGGGTGCGCAGGGACGACCGGCCGGCCCGCCAGTCGGCGAGCAGCCGGGCGCCGAATCGGTCCTCGACGTAGCCGGTGGCGTCGATCCCGAAGGCGACGTCCGCCGCGAGGTGCGGTTCCTGCTCCAGCAGACCGTCGATCACCTCGTGCCGCACGATCTGCTCGTGCACCGCGTCGGCCTCGACGTGCTCGTCGTAGAAGTGCTCGGCGGCGGACCCGGCGCCCGTCCGGCGCATGGCCTCGGCGAGCCGCCGGGAGCCGGGCGACGAGGTGATCTCGACCGCGGCGAAATGGCCCACCAGGGCGCCGCGCAGGGCCCGGTGCAGGCCGAACAGGGACATCATGTTCACCGTGACCAGGCACTCGGCGGACGCCGCGTCGAGATGGGCCCCGTAAGTCGTCTCCAGGCCCAGGTCCGCCATCAGGCCGGCGAACAGGCGGGCGTGCACCCGGTCGGGCCGGCCGCCGCCGTACTCGTCGAACTCCACCGCCGCCATCGCCGCCTTCGGACGCCCCCACAGCCGCGGCAGCACCCAGGCGTGCGGGTCGGCCTCCTTCAGGTGGTACAGGGAGCGCTGGGCCGCGTACTCGCGCAGGTGCCACAACTCGCCCTCGTCCCGCAGGAAGTGGCTGACGCCGTATCCGTCGACCGGCTCGACGAGCAGGGCGCCGACCGCGTCCCGCACGCTGTCGTGGACCTGGGTGTCGGCGCGCAGCGCGGACAGGAAGCGCTGCTCCAGCGCCGCCCGGGTGCGCAGCAGGCCGGGGTCCCACTCGAGGCCGGGGGAGACACCGGCGAAACCCCGGTAGTGCAGCTCGTAGCACTGGTACAGGGCGAGCTGGAGGTCGTCGCCGTACGCCTGCGCGGCCGCGGCGTCTCCCGCGCCGGGCAGCGGGCCCTTTCCGAGCAGATACGCGCCGACGGCCGCGGAGAGGGGGCCCCGGGCCGTCGGCAACCGTGGTCCTTCGAAGTCGTACTCCATGGTGTCGCGAGTACCCGGACACCCCCGCGGCACCCCACGCTCGCGTTCAGTCCCGCCTCACTCGCGCTCGGCGTCCTTCCGGGCCCCGGTGTCGGGCGAGGTGGCCTCGCCCGCCTCGCCCGGGCGCGGGCCCCGCCCGGACTCCGCGTCGCGGGGCCTGGCCTCCTCGATCTCGCGCAGAACCTTGTCGATGGCCGTCTCGGGCTGCTTGTGGTCGCGGTTGTTCTCCTGGGACACGAAGGTCTCCCTTCCTCGTACGGTCGTTCGTACCCGGCTCGGGCAGGCCCGTTCGCGCGGTCAGCCGGGCGTGGTCGCGATGCGCAGGGGCACCGGGGCCGGCACCTGTGCCTCGTCGCTGCGGCGGGTGACCTCCGCCCACCAGGACGGGCCGTCCTCGATGTGGCGCAGCAGGACGCCCTCGCGGATCGCCCAGGGGCAGAGCGTGACCGTTTCCAGTCCGGTCAGCTTCATCGCGGTGTGGCCGACCACCGCGCCGGCCAGGCTCTGCGCCGCCCGCGGCGCGGAGATGCCGGGCAGCCGGGCCCGCTCGGCGGAGGTCAGGGCGGCCAGCCGTCCGGCCGCCTCGCCCAGGTCCGAGCAGCGCATCCGTCGCTCCTCGAAGGGGCCGTGCCGGCCGGGCGAGGCCCCGCACAGCCGCCCGAGCTGCTGGAAGGTCCGCGAGGTGGCCACCGCCGTACGCGGTCCCTCCCAGCGGATCCGCGCCGCGACGTCCCGCAACTGGTGGCGGACCTTGCGGCGCAGCGCCCGCACCTGTTCCGGCTCCGGCACTTCCTCGCCGCCCGCGAGGAACTCGTGGGTCAGCCGTGCCGCCCCCAGCGGCAGCGAGGCCACGAAGTCGGGCAGCCGGCCGCGGCCGAAGGCGATCTCCAGCGAGCCGCCGCCTATGTCGAGCAGGGCGAGCGGTCCCGCCCGCCAGCCCATCCAGCGCCGGGCCCCGAGGAACGTCAGCTCGGCCTCCACCTCGCCCGGCAGGGTGCACAGGGCGATGCCCGTACGGGCGCGGACGGTGCGCAGCACCTCCCGGCGGTTGGGCGCGGCACGTACCACGGCGGTCGCGAAGGCCAGCGGCCTTGACGAGCCCCAGCGGGCCGCGGTCCGGTTCGCGTCGGCGACCGCCTCCACGAGCCGCTCCACGGCCTCCTCGGGCACCGGGTCACCCGGCCTGACCTGCTCGGACAGCCGCAGCCGCCACTTCGCGGTGTGGACCGGCAGCGGCACCCCGCCCTCCGCGTCCGCCACCATGAGCCGGACCGTGTTCGATCCCACATCCACCACGCTGATACGCATGAAGGCCCAGGTACCCATTCTGGCGCCGGTCAGGCGGCCGCCGGGCCACTACGGCCGGAAACCGGACGGTCCCGAGCACGGGGCGCCCACCGTCCGCGTCCCCGTCAGGCCAACTGCCGCCGCACCAGCTCGTGCAGCCGGCCGCCGGTGTCCGCGAGCAGCTCGGCGGGCGGGCCCTGCTGGGCGATCCTGCCGTCCTCCATCACGATCACCCGGTCGGCGTCCAGCACCGTGGACAGGCGGTGGGCGATGACGATCCGGGTGGCGTTGAGGGCCTTGGTGGACTCGATCACCGTGCGTTGAGTCTCGTTGTCCAGGGCGCTGGTCGCCTCGTCGAAGAAGAGGATGCGCGGCCGGCGGATCAGCGCCTGAGCGATCATCAGCCGCTGCCGCTGGCCCCCGGAGACCGCCCCGCTGCCCGAGACGATGGTGTGCAGGCCCATCGGCATCCGCCTGATGTCCTCCGCGAGCCCCGCCATCTCGGCCGCCGCCATCGCCTCCTCCGGCGTGTACGGCTCGGTGCCGCAGATGACGTCCAGGATCGAGCCGGTGAACGGCTGGGCGTGCTGGAGCACCACCCCGCACTGGCGGCGCACCGCCGACTGGTCGAGCGCGGCGAGGTCCTGGCCGTCGTACAGGACGCTGCCCGACAGCGGCCGGTCGAAGCCGATGAGCAGCCTCAGCAGGGTGGACTTGCCGCAGCCGCTGGGACCGACGACGGCCACGAACTCGCCCGGCCGGATCGCGAAGGACACGTCGTCCAGGACCAGCGGCCCGTCGTCGGTGTACCGGAACGACAGCCGCCGCGCCTCGATCGCCCCGGACAGCGGCCCCGGCCGGGTGCTCGCCGTGCGCACCTCGGGCGTGGCGTCCAGGACCGGCCTGATCTCCTCGAACAGCGGCAGCGCGGCCACCGCCGACACGAACGCGCCGGTGAGCTGGGTGACCGAGGTCAGCAGCATCGTCACCGACGCGTTGAAGGTGAGGAACTCCGCCGCCGACATCGAACCGCGCGCCGGACCGGCCAGCAGCATGAACATCAGCAGCGTGCACAGCGGCAGGTACACCGCGCCGAGCACCGCGTTCAGGTTCTTGACGCGTCCCGCCTGCTGCTGGAGCTCACGGCTGCGCGCGAACTGCTCCGCCCACGCCGCGTACGCGTAGTTCTCGGCCGCGGCGACGCGCAGCTTGGGCAGCCCGCGCAGGGTCTGGAAGGCCTGGTTGTTCAGCTTGTTGGTGAGCTTGACCAGCCGCCGCTGCCAGCGCACCTGCCACAGGCCGAGCGCCAGGAACACGGCGGCGACGACCACCAGCATGCCGATCGCCGCGAGTGCCATCGGCACGCTGTACCAGAGCAGCAGGCCCAGGTTCATCGCCCCGACGGTCACCGACTGGGCCACCGTCGGACCGACGCCCGCCAGCAGCCGGCGGATCGCGCTGATGCCCATGGCGGCGCTCGCCAGCTCACCGGTGGAACGCTCGGTGAAGAACCTCGTCGGCAACCGCAGCAGCCGGTCCCACACCGCGGGCTGCAGGGTCGCCTCGACACGGCCCTCCAGCCGCAGGATGGTGAGGTTCTGCAGCAGCATGAAGGCCGCCGCGACGACACTGCTCAGCATCACCGCGAGACAGACCTGCACGATCAGCTCGGTCTGCGCCTTCGGCACGAACTCGCCGAGCACCTTGCCGGTGGCGATCGGCACCAGCGCGCCGATCGCCACGGTCACCAGTCCGGCGAGCAGCAGCCCGGTCAGATCACCGCGCGTGCCCGCCATACAGAAGCGCAGCAGCCGCAGCGGACTGAGCCGGCGTTCGGGCAGCGGCCGGTAGAACATCACCGCACGCGGCTCGAACTCCTCGGCGTTCGCCCTCTCGACCGGCGTCTCCCGGCCGGTCGCCGGATGGACGGCCGCATAGCCGCCGCGCCGCCACAGCAGCGCCACCGGCGCGCCCGACAGGGCCCGGTGGCCGACCAGCGGCCCGACGTCGTCCCGCCACCAGCGGCCCTCCAGCCGCACGGTCCGGGTGCGCACGCGCGAGGCGACGGCGATCCGCTCCACCGGGTCGAGCCGGTCGCTCTCCGTGCCGCTTCGGGCGGGCTCGGCGAGCGGGATGCCGGCGGCGCGGGCGACCAGTTCGCAGGCCGCGTACGTGGCGTCGGCGTCGGCGGCCGTGGCGCGCCGCCCCGACCGCTTGCCGATGGACGCCAGCAGCGTCCGGTCGGCCTGGGCGCGCACCGCCTCACCGGCCTTGATACCGGCCGCCGTACGGGTCTCGTGGGTGCGCTCGAGCTGCTCGATCCAGCGGTCCAGCGTGGTCAGCAGCCGGTACTGCTGGTCGACCATGCTCTGCCACAGCGACGGGTCCATCAGCAGGTCGGCGGCCGCCTCCTCGCCGTACACCGCCCCGTACTGCACGCTGCCCGGCGGGACCTGCATCCAGAACACGTCGTCGTCCGTGGGTGCCGCGGCCCGCTCGGTGGCCATCGGCGCCTGGAAGAGCACGGTCAGGCTGCGGCCCACCCCGAGGGCGAGGGCGTACTCCAGCGGGCTCGTCGTGGGCGGTACGTACTGGGGGGTGCCGTACTCGTCGTACGACCAGGTCTGGGTGTGCGCCGGCTGGTACAGCTCGCGCAGTCCGATGCGGTGCACCACGCAGTCCCGCAGCGGACGCGCGACCAGCGTGTGCTGGGGCCCGGTGACCGGGCCGAGCAGGACCGAGCCCGCCTCCAGGCGGCCCAGATGGTGCCAGTGGCCCTGTTCCCCGGCGTCGACCGCGAACAGGTCCACCGCGCCGGACGCCACCAGCCACAGCACCTGCGGACCCTCCAGGTCCAGGCGGCCGAACCCGGCGCAGTCGACACGGGTGCCCAGCGAGCCGAGGGCCCCGAGGACGAGGTCGCCCTGTCCTTCGTGTACGGCTCTCATCTCAACGCTCCCTGACCAGCGCCGCGTAGGCGCCGCCGTGCGCGACCAGTTCCTCGTGCCGGCCCCGCTCCACGACCGTGCCGTGCTGGAGCACCACGATCTCGTCGCTGTCCCGCACGGTGCTGAGCCGGTGCGCGATCACCACACAGGCGCAGCCGCGCCGGCGCAGGTTGTCCATGACCACCAGTTCGGTCTCCGCGTCCAGGGCGCTGGTCACCTCGTCGAGGACGAGGATGCTGGGCCGGCGCACCAGGGCCCGCGCGATCTCCAGGCGTTGGCGCTGCCCGCCGGAGAAGTTGCGGCCGTCCTGCTCGACCCGGCTGTGGACGCCGCCCGGGCGGCGCATCACCACGTCGTACAGCGCGGCGTCGCGCAGGGCGTCCACCACCGCGTCGTCCGGGACCGACGGGTCCCACAGCGCCACGTTGTCGCGTACGGAGCCCTCGAAGAGGAACACGTCCTGGTCGACGAAGGAGACGGAGGACGCCAGCGCCCCACGCGGGATGTCCTCCAGACGCTGCCCGTCGATGCGGATCACGCCGTCCCAAGGGGCGTACAGCCCGGAGATCAGCCGGGACACCGTGGACTTGCCGCTGCCCGAGCCGCCGACCAGGGCCACCTGCTGCCCCGGGCCGACGGTCAGGTCGAAGCCGGTGAGCAGGGGCTTGTCCAGCGGGTTGTAGCCGAAGGAGACGTTCTGCAGCTCGACGTGGCCGTGCAACCGGCGGGTGGAGTCGATCCCGGCGGGACGGTCGTAGAGCGGGTCGGCCCGGAAGTTCTCCACGTCCTTGAGCCGCGCGACGTCGGCCGCGAAGTCCTGGATGCGGCCCGCGACACCGTTCAGCCGGGTCAGCGGGGCCGTGAAGCGGACCACCAGCGCCTGGAAGGCGACCAGCAGACCGACCGAGATGTGTCCCTCGACCGCGCGCATGCCGCCGATCCACAGGATCAGCCCGCTGTTGAGCGTCGCGAGGGTCGGCGCGACCACGCCCAGCCAGGCGCTCGGCACCCCGAGCCGCTGCTGCTCCTCCAGGGTCGTGGCGTGCTGCCCCGCCCACTTGCGGAAGTAGCCGTCCTCGCCGCCGGTCGCCTTCATCGTCTCGATGAGCTGGAGGCCGGTGTACGCGGTGTTCGTCAGCCGGGCCGTGTCCGCCCGCAGCTTCGCCGTGCGGGTCGCGCGCAGCCGGATGACGATCCGCATCGCGAGGATGTTGAGCAGCGCCACGCCGATCCCGACGAACGTGAGCTGGGGGTCGTACGTGTACAGGAGTACGGCGTACAGGACCACGACGATCGCGTCCACGCCCGCCGCCGCGAGGTCACGGGCCAGCGTCTCGGCGACGGCGTCGTTGGACTGGAGGCGTTGCACCAGGTCGGCCGGGCTGCGCTGGGAGAAGAAGGTCACCGGCAGCCGCAGCAGATGGCGCAGGAAGCGGGCGCTGGAGAGGGTGGAGGAGATGATGCGGCCGTGCAGCAGGTTCGCCTGTTGGAGCCAGGTCAGCACGATCGTGAGCAGTACGCAGGCGGCCATCGACGCGAACAGCACGCCGAGCAGCGAGGTCTGCCCCCCGATGAGGAACATGTCGATGTAGGTGCGGCTGAGCGCGGGCACCGCCGCGCCCACCGCCACCAGCAGCAGGCTCGCCAGCAAGGCGGCGGGCAGGGTGCCCGCGGTGCCGCGCAGCCGGGCCGGCATCGCGCCGAGCACGCCGGGCCTGCGGCCGCCCCGGGTGAAGTCCTCGCCGGGCTCCATGGTCAGGACGACGCCGGTGAAGGACCCGTCGAACTCCTCCAGGGACACGAAGCGGCGTCCCTTGCCGGGGTCGTTGACGAACACCCCGCGGCGGCCGAAGCGGCGCCCCATGCCGTCGTAGACGACGTAGTGGTTGAACTCCCAGAACAAGATGGCCGGTGCCGTCACCTCGGCGAGGGCGGCCAGGTCCATCTGCATGCCCTTGGCGGTGAAGCCGTAACCGCGCGCGGCCTTGAGCAGGTTGCTGGCGCGCGAGCCGTCGCGGGAGACGCCGCAGGCGATGCGCAGCTCCTCCAGCGGGACGTGCCTGCCGTAGTGGCCGAGCACCATCGCGAGGGAGGCGGCGCCGCACTCCACGGCCTCCATCTGGAGGACGGTGGGGGTGCGGACGCTCTTCGTCCGGCTCCCGGGCACCCTGCGCTTGGGCGGGGCGGCGCGGCGTCTGCCCCGGGTCTCCTGTGCGGTGCTCACGGCAGCAGCCAATCGACGGGTCGCTGGTCGGCCAGCCGGATGGAACCCTGGGCCATGGTCATGGAGGTCAGCTCGAACGGCGGCCCGTCCGCGGACGACCAGTCGTAGCCGCTCTTCGTGGACTTCGAGGTGTCCAGCCGGACCGTCACGGCCACCGGCCTGCCCTCCTTGGTGAACTGCTCGCCGAGCTGGCTGTCGCCGAGGAAGGCGGCGATCGTCTGCGCCGACTGCACCGAGCGGTCCACCGACTTCACCTCCCCGTGCAGTACGCCGTACTGCTGGGTCGGCACCGACTGGACGGTCAGGTCGACGGAGGCGTGCGCGGGAATGGCGGCGGCGTTCTCGGCGGGGACGTAGACGGTGGCGTAGAGCGGGTCGTCCGCGTGGGCGACCTTCTCGACCGCGGCGACGTTCGCGCCGGTCTGGATGATCTGCCCGACGGTGGCGGCGAGCGCGCTGACCCGGCCGGCGTCGACCGTGCGGACCACCGTCTCGCCCTCGCTCGTACGCACCTTCAGCACCGGGGCGTCGGCGGGGAGCCGCTCGCCCTGGCGCGCGAGGACGGCGGTGACCTGGCCGGAGACCGGGCTCTGCAGAAGGTAACTGCCCTGGCCGTGCGTGAGGATGGCGGGCGCGCCGACCGTGGAGGCCACCGAGCCGCTCACCGCCCACACGGACGCGGCGGCCATCGCGACCACGGTCACGGACAGCACCAGCCAGCCCTGCGGGCGGGCGAAACGCACCGGAAGGTCGAGCTCTTCCGGTGACTGGAGTTTTGTGAGGGCCTGTTGGCGGAACTGCACGTCGGACGTATCCCAGATTTCCCGGAGGAGCCGCGGAGGAGAACCCGCGGAAGAACGGCCGATAAGCCCCGGAACCTGGATGGCTCCGGGACTCAGCGGCACATGAGCGCGATCAGAGACCGGCGACCAGGCCGGTGACCGGGGCCGTGTTCAGGCCGGTGACACCCTCGACGGTGCCGACGGCCGTGTTGACCAGGCCGGAGACCGGGGCGATGCCGTCCACCAGGCCGGTGACGGTACCGACGGCGTTCACGGACAGACCGCCGGAGACGTTGTCGAGGTCGGCGTCGGAGATCTCGACGGTCTCAACCTGGGGGGTGGAGTTCATGATGGAACTTCCCTTCGTATAGCCATTTCACAAGGGGGGAGCGGCCCCCTCTGGGGACAGATGACGGCCGCGACCGCAGGTGCCCGGCGCCCCTTTCCGGAGCCCTCGCGGCCCCTGCGGTGCGATGGATCAAAGCACGCGGCCGGTCCGCGCTTCCAATCAATCACCCCGTCCCACCAGGGAACTTGCGAGGTCCGGGCGTCCAACCGTGCAGGTGCGCGCACGTCTTCGCGGCGACTTCTTCACATGAGGGTGGACATCGTCCCGTGCTACCCCTTGCCCGTACGCAGGCGAATCCGGCACACCCGCCCCAAAGACGTGCGGCGCGCTGCGGACTTGTGCAGATCCCCCAACGAGGATGACCGGGTTGGGCATTCGATGTGCAGATTCACTGAAGCAGGGATTCCGCTCGGTGATCGGAACAGAGCGTCGCCGACCGAACGCGGAGTGTGTTGATCCGGTCCGATTGAACGGCCCGTCCGGCCCGTGCGTACCAACAGCCATCCAGGCGCCCCCCGACAGCCGCCGGACCGGCGGCACGGACCCCGTCCCAGGAGGTCGAGAAGGTTGAGTCACAAGCGAATCCCGAAGCGCAGGGCCGCGATGGCGGCAGGCGGTGTGGTGGCGCTCGGCGCGGCCGCCATCCTGCTGCCGAACGCCAACGCCTCGCAGGACGGCGGGTCCTCGGACGACGCCGCGGCGGCGCCGAGGACACTGAAGGCGGGGGACGCCTCGGATCTCGCCTCGCAGCTCGCCGGCCTGCTCGGCGACGCCTTCGCCGGCTCCTACTACGACGCAGGCGAGCAGCAGCTCGTCGTCAACGTCGTACCCGGTGACAACAACCAGGTCATCGTGCAGGCGAAGAAGGCGGGCGCGGAGGTCCGCGAGGTCGACAACAGCATGGGCGAGCTGCGGACCGGCGCGCGGACGCTGAAGTCCGAGGCGACCATCCCGGGCACCTCGTGGGCGATCGACCCGCGCACCAACAAGATTCGGGTGACCGCCGACAGCACCGTCACCGGCGCCGAGTGGGACCGGCTGGAGTCCACCGTCGACAGCCTCGGCTCCGGCATGGCGACCATCACGAAGTCCACCGGCACCTTCAAGACCTTCGTGTCGGGCGGCGACGCCATCTTCGGCGGCGGCGCGCGCTGCTCACTGGGCTTCAACGTCACCGCGGGCGACGGCTCTCCCGCCTTCCTGACGGCCGGTCACTGCGGCGTCGCGGACGACCAGTGGTCCGACGCGCAGGGCGGGCAGCCGATCGCCACCGTCGACCAGGCGGTCTTCCCCGGCGAGGGCGACTTCGCGCTCGTCAGGTACGACGACCCGGCGACCGAGGCGCCGAGCGAGGTCAACCTCGGGAACCAGACCATCCAGATCAGTCAGGCCGCGGAGGCGACGGTCGGTCAGCAGGTCTTCCGCATGGGCAGCACGACCGGACTGGCCGACGGGCAGGTCCTCGGCCTGGACGCCACCGTCAACTACCCCGAGGGGACGGTCACCGGCCTCATCCAGACCGACGTGTGCGCCGAACCCGGCGACAGCGGCGGCTCCCTCTTCACCCAGGACGGCCTCGCGATAGGTCTGACCTCGGGCGGCAGCGGCGACTGCGCGGTCGGCGGCGAGACCTTCTTCCAGCCGGTCACCACGGCTCTGGAGGCCGTCGGCGCCACCCTGGGCGGCGACGCGGCGGGCGGCGCGGGCGACGGGGCCGGCGGCGAGGAGGCCGGCGCGGGCGACCAGGCGGGCGGCGAGGAGGCCGGCGCCGGTGACCAGGCCGGCGGAGAAGAGGCCGGGGGCGGCGACGCCGTCGGCGGGGGTGACGAGCCGGGCGGCGAGCAGGACGGCGCCGGCGGAGCCGGTACCGGTGCCGGGGGTGCCGGTGACGGCACGGGCGTGGGCGGCGGGGACGGCTCCGGCCTGACCGGCTGACCCCGGAACTCCCTCCCCGTACCTTCCGCACCGGCGCGGAAACCACCGGCCGGCCCCCCACGGGGCCGACCGGCGGTCGGCGGTCCGGCCCTCCGGCGGGAGGACCGGACCGCCGCACTCTCCGCAGCGGGGGCCTGCGCCGTACGCGAGGGGGCGTACGCGGGGGCTCCGCGCCGCGGTTCCGTGCCCGGGCTGTGCATCGCCGTACACCTCGGCTCCGCACCGCGGTCCCGGGCCGTCGCCCCCGCTCGCCCCGTCTGCCTCCGACCGCGCCCGGCCCCCGGCCCACGCCCCCGTCCCGTCGGCCGGGCGCCCCGCGTCAGTCCCGAGCTCGCAGCAGCATCAGTGCGATGTCGTCGAGGCGTTCTCCCGCGTCCGCCTCGTGCCGCACCAGGTGGTCGGCGAGCTCGTCCAGAGCCAGGTCCCCGGCCTCGGACAGCCGGTGTGCCAGGTCGGCGAGGGCGTCCTCGAAATCGACGTCGGGGGACTCCACCAGGCCGTCGGTGTAGAGGACGAGCAGGGAGCCGGGGGCGAGGGCGACCTCCGTGCGGGGATACTCGGCCGAGGGGTCGATGCCCAGCAGGGGCCCGCCGGGAACCTCCAGCACCCCCACCCGCCCGTCCGGACGGCGCAGCAGAGGCGGCGGGTGACCCGCGCGGGCCAGCACCGCCCGCCCGCGCCCCGGGTCGAGCCGCAGGTACAGCGCGCTGGCGAACAGTTCGGTGCCCAGGTCGATCAGCAGCCGGTTGGTGCTGCGCACCACCTCCTCGGGCGTCTGGCCGACGGCCGTGTACGCGCGGACCGCGGTGCGGACCTGTCCCATGAGCCCGGCCGCCGTCACGTTGTGGCCCTGGACGTCCCCGATCACCGCGGCCGCCCCGCCCCGGGCCGGTACCAGGTCGTAGAAGTCTCCGCCGATGTCCATGCCCCGGGTGGCGGGCAGATAGCGCGCGGCGGCCTCGATGCCGGACAACTCGGGCAGCGAGTGCGGCAGCAGGGCCTCCTGCAGTCCGTGTGCCAGCCGGTGTTTCGCGTCGTAGATCAGGGCCCGGTCCAGGGCCTGCGCGACCAGCCCGGCCAGGCTGGTCAGGATCGCCCGCTCCTCCGTCGTGAAGGAGTGCGGCCGCTCGTAGGCGAGCACGCAGGTGCCGACCGTCCTGCCCGAGGCGATCAGCGGCAGGAAGGCCCAGGCCGCGAAGCCGTCGTGCGTACCACGTCGCGCCGGGTACAGCCGCTCCAGTTGGTCCCAGGACTCGAAGAAGGCGGGCACCCCCGTCCGCAGGACCTGCGCGCTCGGGATCCGCTCGGTGAGCGGCGTGCCGTCGAAGCGTTCCGCGGTGAACGGGTCCGGATATCCCCGGTGCCCCAGGACGTGCAGCCGCCCCGCCCGCGAGGCGAGGACGATCAGACCCTGGCTGCCCACGGTCGGGGCGATCTCGTCCGCGATCAACTGCACCACGTCCCGCACGCCCACCGCCTCGGACAGCGCGCCCGTCAGACTGACCACCTGCGAGATGGTCACCAGCCGGGGCGGCGCGGCCTCGTCCGGCACCGGCTCGGCCGGACCCGGCCGCGACACGCCCCGCGCCCGGCTGATGCGGACGCTGAGCCCGGTCCTGGTCGGGTACAGCCGGAACGACAGCCAGTCGCCGGGCGGGCGCAGCGCGACGAAGGAGGTCGTCTGCTGGCTGAGCAGCGCGGCCCGGTACCGGTCTTCGTAGACCGGGTCGTTCAGCCACGGCACGGACGTCCACAGGTGGGTGCCCAGCAGCCTGCTGACCGGTATGTCCATGAGCTCGGCAGCCGCCGGATTGGCGAAGCCGACCCGGCCGTGCAGGTCCAGGGAGCACAGGCCGTAGGGCAGGCGGCCCACCATCCGCACGGCCTCCAGTGAACCGAGAGTGCCCGGCACGCCCCCCACCACCGGGGCGGCCAGCAGATCGGGTTCGGGTTGTATGGGCAGGCTCGCCGCGGTCGCCCGCTCCAGGCGGAGCGCGAGCCGTGCGCAGGCCGCCGTCAACTGCTCGCGCTCACGGTCGGACAGCTCCGCGGGGCGGGTACCGGGCCAGGTCAGGAAGACCGCGCCGTACGTCGTGGACTCGGTCGCGACGGGCAGCGCGACCAGGGCGAACGGGTAGGGCAGGACCACGGCGACGCGAGGGTAGCGCCGGGCCATCTCCTCCCCGTCGCCGACCCAGACCAGCCGTCGCTCACGTACGGCGTCCGCCACCGGGATCGGCGCGTGCAGGGCGACCCGTTCCCAGGGCGCCGCGAACGCCCTCGGCAGCCCCGCCATCACCGCCATCTCCAGCAACGGGGGATCCGCGCCGAGCAGGTACACGGCCCCGGAGTGCGCGTGGACCTCCTCCATCATCGAGGCCAGCGCCAGCGACAGCACCGGTTGGCCGCCCGATTCCCTCGCGGCGGGGGGCGCCGGTGACGGCGGCCGATCGTCGGACACGCCGACCACCTCCTCGTACGGTCGCGCGGTGCGCCGGGCCCCGGTTCAAATCTCCTCCCCGTGGGCCCACCGCGCACGGCGAGCGTCACATCGGCACGTTCCCGCGGGGGTGGAGCGCGTTGTACCGCCGACCGGGGTCCGTACCGTGTCCGCGAGCCCCTTCCAGGCCTCTGGTCGTCGAGTTCCCCGCCCGCAGGGGCTGCGCAGGTGTCCCATAAGCGCTGTAATGGCGGCGTGGTCAGTGAGGGCGCTGCGGAACGCGAATCGAGAACGCCGCGTGCCAAGGGTGCCCTGAGGGCGATCGCGTCCGGCCCGGACCCGGACGAGCGGCTGCGCCGCGTCCTCGAACAGGCGCTGGTCTTCGCGGGTGCCTCCTTCACCGCCCTCTACACACCCGGCGAGAACCGAGAGCTGCTCTGCCTGGCCGAATCGGTCGGCGTGCCGCGAACCCTGTACGGCGTGCGCGACAGCTATCCCGCCGCCGGCGGTTCCCCGGTCGCCGACGCCCACCGGGGCGGGAGGCCGGTGTGGCTCGGGCCCGAGGAGTTCGCCGGATCGGCCGAGTCGCGCCGCGTGCCGTCGAGCGGTTTCTCCCTCGCCGCCGTTCCCGTGCGCGGCAACGGCGGCGGGTGCCTGCTCGCCCTGACCGAACGCCCCGAGGGATTCGACGCCGACGACCGCGCCTGCCTCCAACTGATCGCCGACGCCGTGACCTCCCCCGTCCCGGCCGCGGCCGGCGAGGGCGACGCGCTGCAGCCGGGTGCCTTCACCCTGGCCATGGACACCGGCCGGGTCGAGATCGGTGACGACATCCTGCGACTGTTCGGTCTCGCTCCGGGCGAGTTCGACGGCAAGGTCGAGACGCTGCTCGGACTGACCGTGCCCGAGGACCTTCCCTCGCTGATGTCGGTGACGGAGGCCGACCACATGTCCATCGGCGATCGCGAGCTGGAGTTCCGGGTGCTCCAGCCCACCGGCCCGCCGAAGTGGCTCCGGCTGAGCGGGCGCCTGCTGCCCGGCGGCGAGGGCAGGCCGGCCCGCCTCGTCGGTACCGTCGCCGACGCCTCCACCCTGCGCCCCGACGTGACGGACGTGGCCCGCATCCAGCGTCTGGCCGCCGCGCTGGCCACCGCCGGCACCGTCCGCGACGTCAGCCACGCCGTGGTCGCCGCGCTGCGCAAGCCGTTGCGCGCCGACCGGATCGCGCTGGCCGAGCTGGAGAACGACCGGCTCGTCGTCACCGTCCTGGACCCGCCCGAGCCCGAGTCCTGGCCCGAGCTGTGGCGGCTGGAGTGGCGCACCGAGTGGCCCGACGCGCCCGTTCGGGCCATGCCCACCCTCGCCGCCGCACTGCGCGAGGGCCGGGCCCGGATCTGGCCCGCCGGCACCGGCGGCGACCTGGAACCCGCCCTCGCCGACGTCGGCCCCGGCGGCCTCGCCGTGCTGCCGCTGCCCGCCGGCGGGCGGATGGCCGGTGCCTGTCTCATCGGCTGGGACACCCCGCACGACTTCGGCCCCGACGAACGCGCCCTGCTCACCGCCTCCGCCGGCCTCGCCGGGCAGGCTCTGATGCGCGCCCACGCCTTCGACGCCGAGCACGAGCTCGTCGGCATGCTCCAGCGCCAACTGCTGCCGCGCCGCCTGCCCAAACTGCCCGGCGCGGTCGCCGTCGCCCGCTACCTGCCCAGCACGGCCGGACTGGAGCTGGGCGGCGACTGGTACGACGTGATCCCGCTGCCCGACCACCACGTCGCCCTCGTCATCGGCGACGTCCAGGGCCACAGCGCCGGCGCCGCCACCCTCATGGGCCAGATGCGCACGGCCCTGCGCGCCTACGCCGTCGAGGGCCATCCCCCGGACGTGGTGGTCTCCCACGCCAACCGGCTGCTGATGGACATGGAGAGCGACCTCTTCGCCACCTGCGTCTACGTCGACCTCGACATGGAGGCGGGTTCCGCCTGGTGCGTCCGGGCCGGTCATCCGCCGCCGGTACTGCGTCACTCCGACGGCACGACGGAGATCGCGGAGGTGGAGGGCGGCCCGCCGCTGGGCGTGATGACCCAGGCCGACTTCCCGATGAGCCCGCTCGGGCTGCGGCCCGGCACGCTGATCGGCCTCACCACGGACGGCCTCGTGGAGTCCCACGACGCCGACATCGACGAGGGCATGCACCGGTTCGCGCACGCCCTGGCCGCCTCCGACCCCGCCCACCTCGGGCTCGTCGCCGACGCCCTGCTCGGCAACGCCCGCCGCAGCGACGACGTCGCCCTGCTCCTGGTGCGCTACGACGGCATGGCCCTGCGCCCGCTGCGGGAGAGCTGGTCGGTGTGGCGGCTGCCCGAGGCCGTGCGGCACGCCCGCCGCTTCACCCGCCGCACCCTGCGCTCCTGGGGGGTGCCGGACGACGACATCGACGGCGTCCTCCTGATCGTCTCCGAACTGGTCACCAACGCCCTGGTGCACACCGACGGCAAGGTCCGCCTCGACCTCACCCTGATCAGCGGCCGGCTGCGCCTCGCGGTCGCCGACGCCTCGCCCCGGACGCCCGCCAAGCCGACCAGCATCGGCTGGGAGGCGACGGGCGGACGCGGCATCCTCCTGGTCGAGGCGATGTCGGCGGCGTGGGGGACGCTGCCGGTCAGCGGGGGCAAGCAGGTCTGGAGCGAGGTCCAGGTGGGCGGCTGAGCACCGGCGCCTGCGAGGACCCTCCGACCGGCACCGGCTCCCCGGCACGGCGCCTCGCGGATCGGCACCGGCCCTCCCCGGTACGGCGCCGCGCGAATCCACATCGCCGACGAGGTGCCGGCCCCGTCGCGCCGGGTACCCGGGCGTGCCACACCACGAGCGAGCGAGGAAACGAGGGACCACGACATGACCCAGTACGTCCGCGACATCATGACCGGCGACCCGGTGACGGTGGAGCCGCAGACCTCTGTCACCGCGGTGGCCCGCATCATGCGCGACCGGGATCTGGGCGCCGTGCTGGTCACCGACGGCGACCGACTGCGCGGACTGGTCACCGACCGTGACCTGGTGGTCCGGTCCGTCGCGGAGGGCGGCGACCCGGAGCAGACCACCGTGGCCGGCGCGTGCAGCGACGAGGTGGTGACCGTACGGCCCGACGACGAGCTGAACCACGCCGTCGAGCTGATGCGCGAGCACGCCGTACGCCGGGTCCCGGTCGTCGACGACGGGCGCCCCGTCGGCATCGTCTCCCTCGGCGACCTGGCCATGGAGCGCGACCCGGAGTCGGCGCTGGGCGACATCAGTGTGGCCAGGCCGAACCCGTAGCGGCATCGGCGCCCGGTGTTTCGCGCCGACACCGCCGGGGACCCGCACGGCAACGGCACCGGACGCAGAAGGAAGATGATGCCTCGTGACCACGGACACCAGTGAGAAACCCGTTGTCCGTCGCCTGGAGACAGGCTGGTCGAAAGCCCGCCGCCTGCGGAGCAAAGGTGCCCTGCGCACCTGGATACCGGCCGTCGAGGACGGCGGCGTCGCACGCGCACCGCAGGCGGGCCAGGAGTCCAACATCGTCAGGGGCGAGGACTGACCGCCTCCCGAGGGTGACGGAAGACCCCAGCGCGCCGGCCATGTGCCGGCGCGGTGCGCGTCCGGGCCGGTCGCGGACCACGAAGCGTACGACGGTAACGTCGCAGGCGTCCCGTACCCCGGGCCCCTTCCGACCGCGGCAAAGCACAGAGCAGCAAGGCACACCACCGTCAATGAACCTCCTGGTCACCGGCGCCGCCGGATTCATCGGCTCCCGGTACGTCCGGACGCTCCTCGCCTCCGAAGCGCCCGAGCCCCCGAGGATCACGGTGCTGGACGGACTCACCTACGCCGGCACCCTCGACAACCTCGAGCTCGGCCACCCCCGCCTGGACTTCGTGCACGGCGACATCCGCGACGCCGCGCTCGTCGACAAGCTGATGGCCGAGGCCGACCAGGTGGTGCACTTCGCCGCCGAGTCCCACGTGGACCGCTCGATCCACGAGGCCGCCGAGTTCGTCCTCACCAATGTCGTCGGCACCCAGACCCTGCTGGACGCGGCCCTGCGCCACGGCGTGGGCCCCTTCGTGCACGTCTCCACCGACGAGGTCTACGGCTCCGTCGACTCCGGTTCGGCCACCGAGGAGCACCCGCTGCGGCCCAGCTCCCCGTACTCCGCCTCGAAGGCGTCGGGCGACCTGCTGGCCCTCTCGTACCACCGCACCCACGGCATGGACGTACGGGTGACCCGGTGCTCCAACAACTACGGTCCGCACCAGTTCCCCGAGAAGCTCGTGCCGCTGTTCGTCACGCACCTCCTCGACGGCCGGCGGGTCCCGCTCTACGGGGACGGGCGCAACATCCGCGACTGGCTGCACGTCGACGACCACTGCCGGGGCGTCGACCTCGTGCGCACCCGGGGCCGGGCCGGCGAGGTGTACAACCTCGGCGGCGGCACCGAGCTGAGCAACCGGGACCTCACCGGCCTGCTCCTCGGCGCCTGCGGTGCCGGCTGGGACCGGGTCGTGCACGTCGAGGACCGCAAGGGTCATGACCTGCGCTACTGCGTCGACTGGAGCAAGGCCCGCGACGAACTGGGCTACCGCCCCCGCCACGACTTCACGGCCGGGCTGGCCGAGACCGTCGCCTGGTACCGCGACAACCGGTCCTGGTGGGAGCCGCTCCGCCGGCGCACCGCCGCACAGGTGCCGTCGGCGGGTGCCGGTCGGCACACACGCCACATCAACCCCTCCCATTAGCCTGGACCCGTGCGCCTGCTGCTGATGTCCGACACCCACCTGCCGAAGCGGGCCAGGGAACTGCCCGCGCCGCTCCTGGCCGAGATCCCCCGGGCCGACGTCGTCCTGCACGCGGGCGACTGGGTCGACACGGCCACCCTGGACCTGCTGGAGAGCCGCAGTCGCAGACTGGTCGGCGTGTACGGCAACAACGACGGACCCGGCCTGCGCGCCCGGCTGCCCGAGGTGGCGTACGCCGACCTCGGCGGCCTGCGCTTCGGGGTCGTCCACGAGACGGGTGCCGCCCAGGGGCGCGAGAGACGCTGCGCCGCCCGCTACCCCGATCTCGACGTGCTGGTCTTCGGGCACAGCCACATCCCGTGGGACACCACCGCCGACACCGGCCTGCGCCTGCTCAACCCCGGGTCACCGACCGACCGGCGGCGTCAGCCGTACTGCACCTACATGACGGCCGCGGTCGCCGACGGCCGGCTCGCGGACGTCCGGCTGCACCGGCTGCCGCGACGGTAGGCGACCACTCCGGCGAGGGCCGGGAGGGGCGGCCGGAGGGGCGAGGAGAGGAGACGGGCAGCGCCCGAGAGGACGCTGCCCGGTACTGCCCGGGACGCTCCGTGTCGGAGGAAGCGGCCCGGGCGCTTCTGGAATGCGCTGTCACGGACCTCCTTCCGAGGGGAGTAGTGCCGAGGACATGCATGCCTCATCCGTTGCCGGGCGACTACCCCTCCCGGGCGGACTCACACACGCGAACCGGACGAGATGTCCGGTGGGCCGCCCGGCGCCTCAGCCTGCCGACGGTCCCGTCCAGTCCGCCGCCACCTGCCCGAGACGGACGCGCTGGGGGTGGTCGCCCACGGGGACGGACACCGACTTCTCGCCGGTGGCGAAGTCGATGGCGGTGACCTGGTCGGACCCGCTCTCGGAGACCACGCAGTGGGTGCCGTCGCCGCTGACCGTGGCCCAGTACGGCTTGGCGGCGGTGACGAGCGGGCCCTCCTGGAGCGTCGTGCGGTCGACGACCGTCGCGTAGTCGTCCATCGTGCCCGCCACGCACAGCTTGGCGCCGTCCGGGCTCATGGAGATGCCGTGGTGCCGCGAGTCGTTGACCCAGGTGGTGCGGTCCTCGCTGGTGGCCGGGTTCTTCGGGAGGGTCTTCGTACGGGTGATCCGGTCGGTGGCGATGTCGTACTCGAAGAAGCCGTTGAAGAACGACACCTGGAAGTACAGCTTGGACTCGTCGGGAGAGAAGACGGCGGGCCGGACGGCGTCGGAGTGGTCGCCGAGGCCGATCGCGTCGAGGCGCTCGCGCATGTCGATCACCTTGACCTGTTCGTACGTCCTCGCGTCCACGACCGTGATGCGCCGGTCGCCCTTCGTCCAGTCCAGCCAGGGGGCGTCGAGCGCGGTGTTCACCTCGCCGATGGACATGTTCCAGATGTACTCGCCGTCGCGGGTGAAGATGTTCTCGTGCGGCTTGTCGCCGGTGCCGAACGATCCGAGTTCCTCGCCCGTCCGGATGTCCAGGACGTGCACCTTGTTGGAGGTCGAGGCCGACACCGCGACCCGGGTGCCGTCGGGGGAGACGGCCATGTGGTCGGAGCGGTAACCAGAGACGGGGAAGCGCCAGTTGACGTCACCGGTGGCGAGGTCGATGGACACGACGTCGGCGAAGCTCGGCCGGGAGACGACCACCGACCCGCCGTCCGGCGTCGAGTACATGTCGTCGACGAACTGGTCGTGTCCCTCGCCGACGCTGTTGCGGATGGCCTGGAAGTAGATCCACTTGATCGGATCGGCGTTGATCTCGGCCATCCGCTCCTCCCTGTCCGGGATGACGTCGATCCGGCCGATTCTCGCGAAGTCGCCGGTGGACCGGATGACGTCGGCGGTGCCGTCCCAGTTGTTGCCGACGAACATCACCTCGCGCAGTCCGGCGGGCGAGTCTGGGGCGGCCGCGGCGGTGGCCGCGGGGGCGGTGACGGTGAGGGCGAGGGCGGCGGCTACGGCGCAAAGGTGCCTGGTACCGAAGGCAGGCATGCTGCTCTCCTCTGGCAGTGGGCGTGGTGGGGGCGGTGGAGCGCGAATTCTGAACACAGCCGCTTTCAGAGTGAACTTACTGCAAAGTAAGGAAGGGGTGCCCTTTTCCACAAGACCGCGTACACGACAAAATCGGCCGTGGGGTGAGGAGTTGGCGGGGGAGGGGGAGGAGGGGGAACGGGTGGCGGGCAGGCTCAGGGCGCCGACGGGCCGCTACGGCGGCAAGTCCGCCGCGCAGCGGCAGGCGGAGCGGCGCGGTCGCTTTCTCGACGCCGCGCTCCGACTGTTCGGCGACACACCCGGTTACCGCGCCACGACCGTGGCGGCCCTCAGCGAGGCCGCGGGCCTGTCGACCCGGCAGTTCTACGAGGAGTTCCGCACCCTGGAGGACGTGCTCGCCGCCCTCCACCTCCAGGTCAACGCCTGGGCCGAGGAAGCCGTGCTCGCCGCGGCGGCCGACGCGCGGGAGCTGCCGCTTCCCGAACGCGCCGCCGCGATCTTCCGTGCCTACGCCGCCGACGTCACCTCCGATCCACGCCGCGTCCGCATCACCTTCGTCGAGATCATCGGCGTCAGCCCGCGCCTGGAGGAACAGCGGCTGGCCCGCCGCGCCCGCTGGGTCGACCTCATACGTGCCGAGGCCGAATCGGCCGCCGCACGCGGGGAGGCGGCGCCCCGCGACTACCGGCTCGCCGCCACGGCGTTCATCGGCGGCGTCAACGGCCTGCTCCACGACTACAGCGCGGGCTGGGTGGACGCGACCCTGGACGAGGTCGTCGACGAACTGGTCCGCCAGCTCCTGGCCGTCCTCCGCCCGCCGGGATGGAGCCCCGCCGCCCCGGTGAGCTGACTACGCACGTGCCAGGGCGAGCACGCCCGCGCAGCCCAGCACGGCGCACCACCCGAGCAGCAGACCGAGCAGCAGTTGGCGCCGCAGCGCCCGGGTGTGGTGGGCCCAAACTGCTGCGCGAACCACCGCCCGGCCCGACGCCGAGGCCGCCGCCCGGCCTGGCGTGCCGCCCGGCCTGGGGCCTCGCCGCCACCGCCGGCGTCGCCGTGACCGCGCTGGCGACGCTGCCCGGCGGCCCGACCACCACCCCGGCCATCGCCGCACCCCGTCCCCTGGTCGTACGGACCGACTCCGCCCCCGTCCCACTGGACCGGCTCGCCCACCGTGCCGGACAGGCGGCGGCGGACGGCGGGCCCGGACTGCGCAAGGGCACGCACGTGCGGTCCTGGAGCCTCGGCATGTCCGACGACGAGCCGCCGATCACCCTCCCCGAGGAGCGCGTCGTGCGCTGGACGGCCGACGGCCGCCACACCGAGCTGGTCGTGGCCACCGACCCGCGGCACCCGGGCCGCCCGGTCCTCGGCGAGGACGAGGACGGCACCCCGCGCCCGGTCGAGGACGGCCACGTCATCAGCCGGCAGACCAACCCGCCGAGCTGGAGCGACGCCCCGCCCGAGTCCCGCCCGCCGCACGACACCGGACGACTGCGCGCCTACCTGGAGGAGGCCCGGCGCACCGGCGCACCGGCTCACCGGACACGCCCCAGCTCGACGCGACCAAGGGGCTGCTCGACCACTGGACCCTGGGCGCCCGGGAGTCGGCCGCGCTCGCCCGCCTCCTCGCGGACGCCTGCGGACTGCGGCCCGCGGGACAGGTCACGGACCGCCTCGGCCGGCGCGGCCAGGCGTACGTGTACGAGGAGCCCGGCGTGCGCCGCATGCTGATCACGAACTCGGCCACCGGCGCGGTCCTCGGCCTGCAGACGACGTTCACCGAGGACCGGCCCGAGTACGGCGTCAGGGCGGGCGACGTCATGGAGTACAGCGCCTGGACGCGCTGACCTGTCCCCCGCGTAGCGGCCCCGGGGAGACCGGGCCGCGCTACTCGTCCCAGGCCTGGATCGTGGTCTGCTCGACGATCCTGCCGTCCCGCAGCGACAGCATCGACTCGGCGAGGACCCGCACACCGTCCGGATACGTGCACTCCTCGGTGAACGCGACGTGGTCGCCCTGGACGACGCAGTGCTCGAGCCGGTGCGTCATGTCGCGGCTGTACACGTCGTCGAGCATCTCGGCGATCTCCTGCCGGCCGTGCAGGACCTTGGGACGGCTGGGCTGGTCGTACCGGTCGACGATGCGGACCTCCGCGTCTTGCGCGTAGAGCGAGACGAGGGGTGCCGCCGTCTCGCCTTCGATGCCCCGGCGCAGTGCTTCGGTGTCGAAGCCGGGGCGTGCCGTGGTGCCCATGACGACCTCCTTCGAAGGCCGCGGCCCGAGGAAGGGGGACGGGCCGTCGTGGCCCTCTCCTTCAAGCCTCCTCCGCTCGGACGCCCACGGCAATCCCGGCCGGGCCACTGGTCCGCGCGAGTGAGCGGCACTCCACGCCCGTGTCCGCGCCCGGCCCGCGCGCGTTGCTCCGAGCATGATCTCAACACGACGTATCGTCGTCGCCGTCGCTCTCGCCGCCGGCGTCACCGGCCTCGCCGCGCCGATGGCGAGCGCGGCCGAGGGAGGGGCGCTGGGCATGGACAAGCTCAGCGCGACGCGGACGCTGGACTCGCTCGCGGTCGGTGACGTGCCCGCCGAGGACCCGGCCCTGATGCCGAGCCCCTCCCAGCGGTTGAACCGGCCGCACGACCTCAATCAGCTCCAGCAGGTCACCGGCCTGGTCTCGCCGCTGTTCGGCGCCGTCCCCGCCCTGGGCTGACAGCCGGACCGGCCCGCCGTCGAGGGCCGCCCGACCGCGGGCGGCCCTCACGCACGCCCTCACGCACGCCCTCACGCACGCCCTCACGCACGCCCTCACGCACGCCCTCACGCACGCCCTCACGCACGCCCTCACGCACGCCCTCACGCACGCCCTCACGCACGCCCTCACGCACGCCCTCACGCACGCCCTCACGCACGCCCTCACCCACCCCGGCGCGGCTCAGCCGCCGGTGGCCAGGAACTGGGTCGCCGCCAGCTCCGCGTACAGCGGATCGGCGGTCACCAGCTCCCGGTGCGTACCCACCGCGCGGACCCGCCCCGCGTCCATCACCACGATCCGGTCGGCCATCGTCACCGTGGACAGCCGGTGGGCGACGACCAGCACCGTCGTCGTCCGGGCCACGTCGGCCACGGTGTCGCGCAGCGCCGCCTCGTTGACCGCGTCGAGCTGCGAGGTCGCCTCGTCGAGCAGGAGCAGCCGGGGGCGGCGCAGCAGCGCGCGGGCGATGGCGACCCGCTGGCGCTCACCGCCCGACAGCTTGGTGCCGCGGTGCCCGACCAGGGTGTCGAGGCCCATGGGCAGCCTGGCCACCAGACCGTCCAGCCGGGTCGTCTTGAGCACCCCGGCGAGCGTGTCGTCGTCCGCCTCCCCGTTGCCCAGCAACAGGTTGTCCCGCAGCGACCCGGACAGCACCGGGGCGTCCTGCTCCACGTAGCCGATGGCGGCCCGCAGCGAGGACAGTTCCCAGTCCGCCAGGCTCCGGCCGTCCAGCGTGATCTCTCCCGACTCGGGGTCGTAGAACCGCTCGACGAGCGAGAAGACGGTGGTCTTGCCCGCACCGGACGGGCCGACGAACGCCGTCATCCCCCTGGCCGGCACGTCGAAGGTCACCCCGTGATGGACGTACGGCAGATCGTCCGCGTAGCGGAAGCGGACGTCGTGGAAGGCGAGGGCGGCGGGCCGGTCCCCGGGGGAGGGCAGCGGGGCGGCGGACCGCACCGGCGGCTCGGCGGGCAGCCGCAGCGCCTCCTGGATGCGAACCAGCGCCGCCGCACCCGTCTGGTACTGCGCCACGGCGCCGATCACCTCCTGCAACGGGGATATCAGGAAGAACACGTACAGCAGGAACGCGACCAGCGTGCCCACGTCCACGGCCCCGGTCGCGACCCGGGCCCCGCCCACCGCCAGCACCGTGATGAAGGCGATCTGGATCGCCAGCCCCGCCGTGTTGCCCGCCGCCGCGGACCACTTGGCGGCCCGCACGCTCTGCCGCCACGACTCCTCGGCGGCGTCGTGCAGCGCCCGCTCCTCCCGGTGCTCGGCACCCGACGCCTTCACCGTGCGCAGGGCCCCCAGCACCCGCTCCAGCGCGGCCCCCATCACACCGACGGCCTTCTGGGCCTCCTTGCTCGCCCGGTTGATGCGCGGCGCGATCAGTCCGATCACCGTGCCCGCGCCGGCGATCACCGCCAGTGTGACCCCGAGCAGCACCGGATCGACCAGCCCCATCATCACGATCGTCGCCACCAGCGTGAGCCCGCCGGTGCCGAGGCCGACCAGCGACTCGGAGGTGACGGCGCGCAGCAGCGTCGTGTCGGAGGTGATCCGGGCCATCAGGTCACCGGGCTCGGTGCGGTCCACGGCGGCGACCCGCAGACGCAGCAGGTACGACGACAGGGAGCGCCGCGCGTCGAGCACCACGGACTCGGCTGTGCGCCGCAGCACGTAGACACCGAGGGCGCCCACCATCGCGTTGGCCACGACCAGGCCCGACATGGCGAGCAACGCACCGGTGATGGCGCGGTCGTGCGACAGGTCGTCGATGAGGCCGCGGGCCACCAGCGGCAGCAGCAGGCCCGTCAGCCCGGTGAGCAGCGAGAGCAGCGCACCCCCGAACAGTGCCCGGCGGTGCGGCCGTACGTAACCCAGCAGCAGCCGCCAGGCGGGTGGACCGGTCTCCGTCTCTGCGATGCTCACGGTGCTCCTTCGTGGACGGACGGACGGGCGGGCGGAGGACTCAGGTTATGTCGCCCTGTCATCGGCCCGTACCGATCAGTTGCGCGTAGGCTCGGACGGATTCATCGAGTGGCCGAAGAAGGGTTTCAGACCATGGCGCAGGAAGTACGCGGCGTGATCGCACCGGGCAAGGACGAACCGGTGCGGATCGAGACGATCGTCGTGCCCGATCCCGGACCGGGAGAGGCCGTGGTCACCATCCAGGCCTGCGGGGTGTGCCACACCGACCTGCACTACAAGCAGGGCGGTATCAGCGACGACTTCCCCTTCCTGCTCGGCCACGAGGCGGCGGGGGTGGTCGAGTCGGTCGGTGCCGGCGTCACCGACGTCGCCCCCGGTGACTTCGTGATCCTCAACTGGCGCGCGGTGTGCGGCAAGTGCCGGGCCTGTCTGCGCGGCCGCCCCTGGTACTGCTTCGACACCCACAACGCCGAGCAGAAGATGACCCTCGCCTCCACCGGCCAGGAGCTCTCCCCGGCCCTGGGCATCGGCGCCTTCGCCGAGAAGACGCTGGTCGCCGCCGGACAGTGCACCAAGGTCGACCCGGACGTCTCCGCACAGGTGGCCGGCCTCCTGGGCTGCGGCGTGATGGCCGGCATCGGCGCCGCCATCAACACCGGCAACGTCGGCCGCGGCGACACCGTCGCCGTCATCGGCTGCGGCGGCGTCGGCGACGCGGCGATCGCCGGCTCCCACCTGGCCGGGGCCGCGAAGGTCATCGCCGTGGACATCGACGACCGCAAACTGGAGACCGCCCGCTCCATGGGCGCCACCCACACCGTCAACTCCCGCGAGAACGACCCCGTCGAGGCGATCCGCGAACTGACCGGCGGCTTCGGCGCCGACGTCGTCATCGAGGCGGTCGGCCGCCCGGAGACCTACCGGCAGGCGTTCTACGCCCGGGACCTGGCCGGCACCGTCGTCCTCGTCGGCGTACCGACACCCGAGATGAAGCTGGAGCTGCCACTGCTCGACGTCTTCGGACGCGGCGGCTCGCTGAAGTCCTCCTGGTACGGCGACTGCCTCCCCTCCCGGGACTTCCCGATGCTCATCGACCTCCACCTCCAGGGACGCCTGGACCTGGACAAGTTCGTCACCGAGACCATCCGGCTCGACGAGGTCGAGAAGGCCTTCGAGCGGATGCACGCCGGTGACGTGCTGCGTTCGGTGGTGGTGCTGTGATGACCGCCCGCATCGAACGCCTCGTCACCTCCGGACAGTTCAGCCTCGACGGCGGCACCTGGGACGTCGACAACAACGTCTGGCTCGTCGGCGACGACCACGAGGTGATCGTCATCGACGCCGCCCACGACGCCGACGCGATCGCCGAGGCCGTCGGGGACCGCCGGCTAACCGCCATCGTGTGCACCCACGCCCACAACGACCACGTCAACGCCGCGCCGGCCCTCGCGGAGCGCACCGGCGCCGTCATCTGGCTGCACCGCGACGACCTGCCGCTGTGGCAGCAGACCCACCCCGACCGCGACCCCGACGCCTGGCTGACCGACGGCCAGGTCATCGAGGCCGCCGGCGCCGACCTGACGGTCCTGCACACGCCCGGACACGCGCCCGGCGCGGTCTGCCTGTACGACCCGGGCCTCGGTGCCGTCTTCACCGGCGACACCCTCTTCCAGGGCGGACCCGGCGCCACCGGACGCTCCTACTCCCACTTCCCGACCATCATCGACTCGATCCGCGACCGGCTGCTGGTCCTCCCACCCGAGACGAAGGTGCACACCGGCCACGGCGACGCGACCACCGTCGGCGCCGAGGCCCCGCACCTCGAGGAGTGGATCAGGCGCGGGCACTGACCCGCCGCGGGAACACGCGTAAAAGGTGACAGCAGATGTCCGGCTTCCCGGGCACTCTCGATCACGACATCGCTCGTACGTGAGAGGAACGGGAGCCGGACATGGCTGGATCACTGGCAGCGTCACCGAAGAAGCCGCTGGCAGGCCGGGTCGCATTGGTCGCCGGGGCGACCCGGGGCGCCGGACGCGGCATCGCCGTCGAACTGGGCGCGGCCGGCGCCACCGTCTACGTCACCGGCCGCAGCACCCGCGCCCGGCGCTCCGAGTACGACCGCCCCGAGACCATCGAGGACACCGCCGACCTGGTCACCGAGGCCGGTGGCCGGGGCATCGCCGTACCGACCGATCACCTCGACCCGGCGCAGGTCGCCGTGCTCGTCGACCGCGTCGCGCGGGAACAGGACCGCCTCGACGTCCTGGTCAACGACATCTGGGGCGGTGAGAACCTCTTCGAGTGGGACAGCCCCGTCTGGGAGCACGACCTGGACAAGGGGCTCAAACTCCTGCGGCTCGCGGTCGAGACCCACGCCGTCACCAGCCACCACGCCCTGCCGCTGCTGCTGCGCCGCCCCGGCGGACTGGTCGTCGAGGTCACCGACGGCACCGACGACTACAACCGCGACCACTACCGCAACTCCTTCTTCTACGACCTCGCCAAGACGTCCGTCCTGCGCATGGCCTTCGCCCTCGGGCACGAACTCGGCCCGCGCGGCGCGACGGCCGTCGCGCTCACCCCCGGCTGGATGCGCTCGGAGATCATGCTCGACCAGTTCGGCGTACGCGAGGAGAACTGGCGCGACGCCCTGGACCGCGTCCCGCACTTCGCCGTCTCCGAGACGCCCCGCTACGTGGGCCGCGCCGTCACCGCCCTCGCCGCCGACCGGGACGTGGCACGCTTCAACGGCCGGTCCCTGTCCAGCGGCGGCCTCGCCCAGGAGTACGGCTTCACCGACCTCGACGGCAGCCGCCCGGACGCCTGGCGCTACCTCGTCGAGGTCCAGGACGCGGGCAAGCCGGCCGACGTCACCGGTTACCGCTGACGGGCGGCAGCGGCCAGCGGGCCGCGTGCCCCGGTGGCAGGGCCAGGTCCTCCCGTACGGCCCTGTAGTAGCCCTCGCGTCCGGCGCGCTGTCGCTCCAGCAGGGCCTGCCAGGCCTCCGGGTCACGCGTCTCCTCGCGCAGGAAGCGCTCCATCTCCATCACCGCCACCACCCAGGCCCGGGCCTTCTCCACCACCTCACCGCTGCCGAGCAGCAGCAGCGCCTCCCCGGCGGGGTCCCGGGCCTGGGTGGCCTCGGCCTGGGCGGGCGCGGCCTCCTCGGGGCTCAGCGGGTGCGGGTGCGGGTCGTTGCCGAGGTGGGCGGCGATTCGGTACGTCAGGGTGACGGAGGTCTTGAGGGTCCGCGCGTAGTCGGCGTAGACCGCGAGCCTGCGCTCCTCCCAGCGGGCCGCGGTCTCACTGCGCAACCGGGCCCGGTCGCTGCGGACCACGGCGAGATACGAACCGAGGGCGCCGATGACGACACCTATGAGCGCGGGGAGTTGCTGCAAGAACGCGGACATGGAGGCACGTTATCCACCCGGCTGATCGTCGCGGCAGTACGGTCGGACCATGACGGAACCAGGGCGATTCACCGACCACGGAGTACTGATCACGGGCGCCGCCCGGGGCATCGGCGCGGCCACCGCCCGCCGGTTCGCCGCCGAGGGGGCACGGGTGCTGCTGACCGACGTGGACCTCCTTGCCGCGCGGCGCACGGCCGCGGAGCTGATCCAGCAGGGCCTCACCGCCGAGGCGTTCGCCTGCGACGTGGCCGACCGGGCGTCCGTCGAGGCGGCCGTCACCCACGCCGTGGACACCTTCGGCGCCCTCGACGTGCTGGTCAACAACGCCTACGCCTGCGCGCCCGACGCCCCGCTCTTCGAGGACGAACCGGACGAGGTCTGGGCCCGCGACCTCGACGTCACCCTCACCGGCGCCTACCGCTGCTGCCGCGCCGCGCTGCCCCACCTCGCGGCGTCGGGGCGCGGCGCGATCGTGAGCGTCGGCTCGGTCAACGGCGTCCAGGACTTCGGCAACCACGCGTACAGCGCCGCCAAGGCGGGACTCGCCTCCCTGACCCGCACCCTCGCCGGGCACGCCGCGCCGCGCGGCGTCCGCGTCAACCTCGTGACGCCGGGCACCGTGCGCACCACGGCCTGGGAGGACCGGGAGGACGACCTCGCGGCGGTCCGGCGGCTGTACCCGCTGGGGCGGGTCGGCGAACCCGAGGACATCGCGGCGGCCGTCGCCTTCCTCGCCTCGCGCGACGCCACCTGGATCACCGGCACCACACTGGTCGTCGACGGCGGCCTCACCGCGGTCAACACGGGGTTCCGGCAGGCGTTGCGGGAGTGGGAAGACGCGGACTGAGGGCCGGCCGGCGAGCCGACGGCGCTCGACGGCGTTTGTCACGGTTCGGTCGCGACGTGGGCGCGGCAGGCAACCGATGCCCCCGGACGGCGGTCTGGCAGTCGGGAGCACACCACGGGCGGCCTTCCGCCCGGCCGACCGATTCCGCCGCTTCGACGCGAAAGGCTGACCGGCCATGGGGGACATACGCAGACGGGGAGCCGTCGCACTGGGAGTCACCGCACTGGTGGCACCGCTCACGCTCGCGCTCGGCGCCGCGCCGGCCCAGGCGGCGAGCTGCACGACACAGGCGGGCCCGTACCAGAAGAAGGTGGAGAAGTTCCTCGGCCGTCCGGCCGACGGCAAGCAGTCCACCGCCGACTGCAAGGCGATCCGCGCCTTCCAGACCAAGCACGGCATCAAGCCGAACGTCGGCTACGCGGGCCCCGTCACCTGGGGTGTGATGGACCTGATGCAGAAGCAGAAGGCCGTCGGGAAGAATCCGAACAAGTCCGGTAAATGCCCTGTCAACAGGGGCCGTATCGCCTGTGTGAACCTCACCCTGCAACTGAGCTGGATCCAGGACGGAAAGAAGCTGGTGTACGGCCCGGTGCCGGTCCGTACCGGCCGTGACGGACACGAGACCCGCACCGGCCTGAAGAAGGTCTACTGGCGCAACATCGACCACCACTCGACCCTCTACGACGTGCCGATGCCCTACAGCCAGTTCTTCGACGGCGGCCAGGCCTTCCACTCGGCCGGCGTGAGCATGTGGAACCCGCCGGGCTCGCACGGCTGCGTCAACATGACGAAGACCGTCGCCAAGAAGTACTGGTCGCTGCTGAAGAAGGGCGACGACGTCTACGTGTACGGCCGCAAGCCGGGCACCTGACGGTGATCGGGCACCCGGCTCGCGCGGCCGCGTCACATCTGGGGCGCGGCCCCGAAGTCCGGGATCTCCAGCCTGGCCCCGCCCTGCCGCGCGGACTCGTGCGCGATGATGCCCGGCAGGGTGTAGCGGGCCGCGACCCACGCGTTCACGGACGGCAGGGTCCCGGAGTTCACCGCGGTCACGAAGTCGTCCACCAGGAAGTGGTGACTGCCCTCGTGCCCGTTGTGCATCTCGTCGAACGCCCGCGGCAGCCGCGCCCGGTCGTGCACGGGCGCCGAACCCGAGGTGAAGGCGGCCCGCAGCTCCGGCGCGACGTGCTGGAGGGACGGGTCGTCGGGGGAGGTGGCGGGCTTGGGCTCCAGCAGCTCGCTGATGTCCTCCACCCCGTTCTTGTCCTGCCACAGGGCCACCGTGGCGAGCTGCTCCATGCTCGCCTCGGTGCCGAAGAAGCGGAAGCGTGACTCACGGATGTGCGAGGGATAGCCGACCCGCCGGAACTCGTTCGTACGGAACGACCCGCCGCCGGCCACCTCGAACAGCGCCGTGGCGTTGGAGACGTCGTTGTCGAACCGGCTGACGGACCGGTCGAAGACCCCGTCCCCGCGCTCGTCCACCACCCCGAGCGCCGAGACGCTGACCGCGTGCGTCCGCCAGGCGCCCAGCACCCCGCCCACCGAGTGCGTCGGGTACAGCAGCGGCGGATAGCTGGCGGTGGCCTTCCACCCCTCGCCGCCGCTGTACCGGTACGCCTCGTAGAAGCCCAGGTCCATGTCGTGGACGTAGTCGCCCTCGGCGTAGAAGAGCCGCCCGAAGGCGCCCTCGGCGACCCGGTTGCGGGCGTGCACGGTGGCCGGGTTGTACTGGCTGGTCTCGCCCATCATGTACGTCAGTCCGGTCGCCCTGACCGCGTCGATGATCTCCGCGATCTCCCGCGTGGTGATCGCCATGGGGACCGCCGAGTACACGTGCTTGCCCGCGTCCAGTCCCTGGAGCACCAGCGGGCCGTGGGTCCAGCGCTGTGTGAAGATCGCGACGGCGTCGACCGTCCGGGACTCCAGCATCGCCTCGTAGGTGGGGAAGGTGCCGGCGAGGCCTTCGGCGGCGGCGAGCCGCTCGGCGCGCTCAGGCAGCAGGTCGGTGACGTACACGTCGCTCACACCTGGGTGGGCCAGGAACAGCCTGGCGAACTGGCCGGAGAACTGGCCGGCACCGACGATGCCGAGGGAGAACGTCATGGATGGCGTGCCCTTCACTGGTCGCGTCACTGCTCGAGGGTGAGGTCGATCTGGTCGTTGGTCTCGTCGAGGCTGCTCACCGGTTCGCCACCGCCGTAGACGTCCCGCATGGCCGGCCACATGAGCGCCGGCACGCCGGCCGCGTGGTCGGTGACGGGGTACGTGAAGGTCCGGAACTCCGTCGTGCCGCCGACCGGCCGGATGACGGCCGAGACGTCGATGCCCGTCTTCTCGCAGGCCGCGACGGCCGCCTCGGTGCCGCCGGGCGTGGCCGGGAAGACGATGCCGGCAGGCGTCAGCCGCTGGTGCGGCACGGCGACGGTCAGCGCCGACACCGTCTGCACGCCGATGTTGACGACCACGTGGACGACCGTGGTCCGCAGCGAGTCCCAGAAGATGGGGTCGTGGACCATCCGCACGTGGTTGTCCAGACCAAAGACCGCGAAGCCCAGAAGTGCCGGTGCCACGAACACCGCGGCGAGACGTCCGTCACCCCGGTTCCCGGCACGGCTGCTGGCGGGGGTGGTCATCGGGAGACTCCCTCGCATGCGGCGGCTTGCTCGTCCTACTTACTTTTGGCGTGGAATAAACCACCCGTCAAGGGGTAGCGCACACCTCTTTCTGTTGGAGGCCGAGAGGCTTAGAGTGGCCTTATTCTTTCTGGCTTGGAAGAAAGTGGGGCTCGACCGTCATGCCGACCAGTGTCGAAGGCTGGCCCCCGCTGAGCCCCGGCGAACGCTCCGTGGCGATCGAGGTGCTCGTGAACGGACCGCTGTCCCGTACCGAGATCGCCCGGCGGCTCGCTCTCTCCCCGGGCAGCCTCACCCGGCTGACGAAGCCCCTCGTCGAGTCCCGGCTGCTGGTCGAGGTCCCGGAGGCGGGCGCACCGGCCGGAGTGCGCCAGGGCCGTCCGTCACAGCCGCTCGACGTGGTCGCCGACTCCCGCTACTTCCTCGGCTTCAAGATCACCGGCGACATGGTGTACGGCGTGGTCACCACCCTCAGGAGTGAGATCGTCGCCCGCCACGACCGGCCGCTCACCACGCACGACCCCGCCGAGGTGGCCGACCTGCTGGCCCGCATGACCGGGGAACTCTCCCGCGTCCGCCCCCGGGTCGCCGGCATCGGCATCGGCGTCGGCGGACTCGTGGAGGACCGGGCCGTCGTCGGCGAGTCCCCCTTCCTGGGGTGGCGGGGCGTTCCGCTGGCCGCGCTCGTCCAGGAGCGCACCGGTCTGCCGGTCGTCGTCGAGAACGACACCGCCGCCTTCGTGGAGGCCGAGACCTGGTTCGGGGCGGGACGCGGCCTGGACCGCTTCGTCGTCCTCACCATCGGGGCCGGCGTCGGCTACGGTCTCGTACTCGGCGGCGAACGGGTGCCGTACTCGGGCGACGAGGACCGCGGCTTCGGCCGCCACTGGATCCTCGACCCCTACGGCCCGCTCACCCCCGACGGCCGACGCGGCAGTGCCGTCTCACTGCTCACCATCCCCAACATCCGCTATCAGATCCGGGCCGCCACGGGCCGCGACCTGAGCTACGAGGAGATCCTCGCGGCCGCCGCCGAAGGGGAGCCCATGCCCGCCCGGGTCGTCGAGGAGGCCGGCCGGGCCCTGGGCACCCTGGTGGCGCAGATCGCCAACTTCGTGATGCCGCAGAAGATCCTGCTCGCCGGGGAGGGGGTCGGTCTGATGGACGTGGTTGGCGATGTGCTGGAGGACACCATTCGCGGCAACCGGCATCCGCGGGCGACGCCGGTCGCCCTGGAGACCAGGGTGTCCGACTTCCACGACTGGGCGCGCGGTGCCGCCGTGCTGGCGATCCAGGTGCTGGTGCTGGGGGCGGCGCAGATGTGAAGTGCCGGGCCGTGTGCGGCAGAACACAGTCGTTGTGGACGAACTCGCCGGTAGGCCTTGACAGATGGGAAGATCGACGTGACCAGTAACACGGTCCGATATGTCCGTTTGGCTCGTCATTACTCACATCGCCTTCACGCCGGGCGCCGTATGCTTCACAGCATGTCCACCACTGTTGAACCCTCCTCCGAGCGATCGGCTGCCGAGGTCAACGAGGAGATCCGGGCCCTTTGGCTCCGGTCGGGCGGGACACTGAGCGTCGAGCAGCGTGCGGAGTACCAGCGGCTGGTCATGGAGTGGGCCAACGCGGCTCCCGAGTCCGTGAAGGCCGCCTGACCGGCGCCTGAGGCTCCTCGGCGCATCGGAGCTCCGGCCCTCGGCACCCCCCACGGGATGGGTGCCCTTCTCGCACTGGCCTCGGCCGTCCGCTACGGCGTCGTCGTCCCCCGGCTCCCGGCTTCCCTCGGAGCCGGGAGGTGCCCCCACCGCCGGCGGCCTGCTGTCCCGGCGCGTCCACTTCGCCGTCACCTTTCCCGGCCAGGCCCGCGGTCTCGCGCTCGCCTGCCTGGCCGCCCTCCTCGTGACCGCCCCCGGCCGTCCGCTTCGCGGACCCGCTGTGGGGCGCCCTGCCCGGCGTGGGCAGCGGCGCCGCCATGTACTTCCTCAACCGGGGCCTGAGCCGCGGGGCGAGGAGCGTGGCGGTGCCGGTGAGCGCCGTCACAGGCGTCGCGCTCTCCGTCCTGTGCGGGGTGCTCGTCCTCGGGGACCGGCCCGGTGCCCTCGCCGGGCGTGCCCGGCGGCTCATCCCCACGTCGCCGAGTAGTGCCGTCGGTAGGCCTTGCGGTCCTGTTCCGCGCGGATCCACCGGGTGGCCACCAGGGCGATCAGACTGCCCGCGACGACGAGCATGCCCGGGCCGACGTTGCGGCGGTCGGTGAGCCGGGACAGCAGGGTCGAGGCGTCGACGCCCGTCACGGGAGCCGTGGCCCCCGGTGCCGCGGCGCCCGGCGCGGTCGCACCGCCACCGGTGGCCGCCGGCGCGGAGGGCGCGGTTCCCGCCCCCTCCCGCGCGGAGACGATCAGCTCCACGCCGAGCGACTCCATCGCCTCCGACAGTGGCTGGAAGAACGTCGTGCCCCCCTTGGCGCAGTCGCCGCTGCCGCCCGACGTCACGCCGAGCGCGAGGCCTTCGGAGAACATCGGCCCCCCGCTGTCCCCGGGTTCGGCGCACACGTCGGTCTCGATGAGGCCGGTGACCGTGCCCTCCGGGTAGTTCACCGTCGCGTCGAGGGCGGTCACCCGGCCGTCGCGCAGTCCGCTGGTACTGCCGCTGCGGAACACCCGCTGCCCGACGGCCGGTTCACCCGTACCCGTGATCCGCACCCCCTTGCCCTCGCCGACCGCCACCACGTCGGCGCCCTCGCCCGCCTTGCCGTTCGCGTACTCCACCAGGGAGAAGTCGTCCCCGGGGAAACTCCCGGCGACCGTCCTGCCGACCTGCCGGTCACCCCCGTCGTCGCCGAACCAGACGGACCCCGTCGGCCCGCAGTGACCGGCGGTCAGGATGAAGTCGCTGCGTCCGTCGGTCACGTTGAAGCCCGCCGAGCAGCGCCCCGTCGTGGACAGGATCGGTTCCGCGCCGTTCAGCCGAGTCGTGAAGGTGCCCGCGGTGCGCTCCATGCGGACGAAGCCGCCGATGCCCTCGGCGACGCCCGTCAGCCGGGACCAGTCGGATTCGGTGACCGTGCTGTCACCCCGGACCACGACCTCGTTCGACCGGTAGTCGAGGGCCCATGCGGTACCGGCCACCCGGGGCGCCGAACGCAGCGTCGACGCCGCCGACTTCAGCTCGGACATGCTGTGCCGTACGAGCTTCGCCTCGGCTCCGGCCCGGCGCACCTCCCCGGCCGTGCTCTCGTCGGTGACCGCGACGACCGGCCGCCCGTCGGAGCCGACCCAGTGGCCCGCCGTACGGGAGGTGCCCAGCCGTGACACGAGGCCGGCGCCGGTGCCGGTGCCGGACGCGGGCCGCGCCGAGGTGTGCGGCGCGGCGGACGTGTCGGGGGGTTCGCTCGCCACGGCCCGGGTCACCATCGTGCCCCCGACCAGGAGTCCGCCGACGGCCGCCAGCCGTGCCACTCGCCGGACGATGCGTCGTCGTCGTGCGTGCCTCATGCGTGCGCTCCCGAACCCGGACACACGGCGTCGCCGCCGCGGGGGCCTCCGGACGTCGAGTGCCCTCCTCCCATACGGGAACGGGCCCGCCCGTGTTCACCGGGCCCGCGGTCCCGTCCCCGGCGGGTCCCGGCTGCGCCTGGTCCACCGGACGCGGCGCAGTGGTCCCGCGGTCGCCGTGGCCGCCGACCGCGTCGTCGACACCACCGGGGAGATCACCACCGGCGGCGAGAGCAACGCCGACGTGGCCCGCCTGACCATCGGACGTCTTCCTCCGCCGCGGACGGGTGGCCCTCAGCTCAGGCATCCCCTTCGGCACCGGCGGGGCCGGGCACGTACGGCTCAACCTGGCGACCTCACCCGGGGTGTTCAGGGAGGCGGTGCGAAGGACGGCGGCGGCGCCGGCCTGAGGCGAGGGGCGCGACACGGCCCGGCACCTATACTTCCGGACCATGGACGACGCGTCACTCGCCCAACTGGGCGCCGGCAAGTACCTGCTGGTCACCACCTACCGGAAGAACGGTACGCCGGTCGCCACCCCGGTGTGGGTCGTACGGGACGAGGACACTCTCGGCGTCTGGACGGCCGCCGACTCCTGGAAGGTCAAGCGCGTGCGCAACCGCGCCGACGTCCTGGTCGGCCCCTGCGACGTGCGCGGCAGGCCGAGCGGCGCTCAGGTCCCGGCGACGGCGGAAATCTGCGACCCGGCCACGACCGGCCGCTACCGCCGGCTGATCGCCCGCAAGTACGGCGTCGTCGGCCGGCTCACCCTGTTCGGCAGCCGGCTGCGCCGGGGCCTGGACGGGACCGTGGGGATCCGCATCACGCCCGTGTCCTGAACGGCCGTCGGGCTGACCGGCGCTCAGGTCCAGGCCCGGTACGGCTCGTCGACCAGTTGGAAGACCGGCTCGCCCCGCACCGGGTCCTTGGCCGTGGACAGCCGCACCCGGTCCCCGCTGTGGATGCCGATGAGCGGGCCCATGACCCGGCCGCGCAGCACGAAGCCCTCGGCCATCTCGATCAGGGACACGTTGCGCGCGGCGGGGGTGTTGCGGTGCACCACCGTGGCGTGACGCACCGTCCCCGCGCCCTCGCTGCGTTCGGTCCGCAGGTCACTGCCGCGACAGACCGGGCACAGCACCCGGTGGTACATGGCGGTGCCGCACCAGGTGCAGCGCTGGAAGAAGATGGCCTCGGCCTCCGGGGCCTTGGGGTCGAGCACGCCCGTCGCGGAACCGACTGCCTGCCGAGCGACGTTTCCTGAGTGGTGGTACACGCTGGTCAACTCCCTGCACTCGGGCCGGAATCCCACGTGCGCGGTCGCCCGGGCACGCGCATGCGCGGCTCGTCGTGCCACCGTGCACGCACCACAGCGTATGGCACTGAGTGTCACGCGTAAAGGCACTCCGTACCCTCGATTTCGCACCCTCGTTTTCGCACCCGTGACTCCGCGGCCGCCGGCCGTCAGTCGCGGGCGAACGCGGTCTCGACCTCCCGCACCACCTGCCACAGGGGTGTCCCGCGCCGGGAGACCACGACCACCACGTCCTCGGGCGCCTCGTCGCGGAGCGGAACCGGAACACCGCCGAACGCGGACTGCGCGTACCCCAGCGCGTGGTCCACCGCGGCGCCCGCGTCGTCCCGCCCGTCCGAACGCAGCCAGGACCGCAGGGCGTTGTTGTGCGCCGCGACCACCGCGGCCGCGATCACGTCGGCGTGCAGGATCCCGTCCGGCCGCCCGCCCAGGCGCCCGCGCAGGTACTCGGCGAGGGCGCGCTCGTAGCGCCACACCACCGACAGCTCGTACGCGCGCAGCCCGGGGACCTTCTTGGTGAGGTGGTAACGCTGCACCGAGAAGGCCGGGTTCTCGGCGTACATGCGCAGTACGAGCCGGGCCGCGTCGCAGACCCGGGTCACCGGGTCGGCGTCCTCGGGGGAGGCGGTCAGGAAGGCCGTCATGTCGGCCAGGCACCGCTCGTGGTCGGGGAAGACCACGTCCTCCTTGGAGGGGAAGTAGCGGAAGAACGACCGCCGTCCGACTCCGGCGAGCGCGACGATGTCGTCGACGGTCGTCTGTTCGTAGCCCCGTTCGAGGAACAGCCGGAAGGCCGCCGCGACCAGTGCCTCCCGCATCGGCGGCCGGGTGCCCGCCGCGTCCGTCCGGTCCTCGCGGCGGGGCGCCGCACTGCTGGAGCTCATGAAGGGGAACGTAGCAGCTCACCGGCGGCCGTGACACTCAGTGCAGGGTAGGCGGGGAACCGAGTACCCCGCTGTTCCGCTGCCCGGTCGCATACGATCGCTTCCGGTCAGCCCGAGGAGTGCCGCATGCCGTTCACCCGCCCCCGCGTTCTGTACGTCACCGACCTCGCCTACGAGGCGCGCGGGCGGCGCTACTGCGACGAGGACATCTTCCTGACCTCCCGGCTGCGCGAGGACTTCGACCTGGCCCTGTGCCACCCGCGCGACGCCGCCGCGCTGCTGGACGCGTTCGACGCGGTCGTCGTCCGCAACAGCGGTCCCGTACTGGGGTACCGGGCGGCCTACGACGCCTTCCGCGAGCGCGCGGCCGAGCGCGGTACGCGCGTCTACAACCAGCTCACCGGCCGGGCGGACATGGCCGGCAAGCAGTACCTCCTCGACCTGACCGAGGCGGGGTACCCGGTCATCCCCACCGTCGGCCGGGCGGAGGACCTGCACCGGCTGCCGGCGGCGGACCAGTACGTCGTCAAGCCCAAGCTCGGCGCGGACTCGACGGGCCTGCGGTTCGTGCCCGCGGACCGCGTACGGGCGACGGTGCGCGCCGACGCCGGGGACGTCCTCGTCCAGCCGCGCGTCGACTTCGCCCACGAGATCTCCTTCTACTTCGTCGACCACGACTTCCAGTACGCCCTGTACGCACCGCACCCCGAGCGGCGCTGGCGGCTGGAGCCGTACGACGCGACCCCGGAGGACCTCGACTTCGCGCGGCGGTTCGTCGAGTGGAACGGCGTCGACCACGGCATCCAGCGCGTCGACGCCTGCCGCGCGCCCGGCGGTGAGCTGCTCCTGGTCGAGCTGGAGGACCTCAACCCCTACCTGTCGCTGGACGCCCTCGACGAGGCGGGCCGCGACTCCTTCGTCACCGCGCTGCGGGCGGCCCTGCGGCGCCTCCTGGAGGCCTGACCCGAGGGGGAACGGCACCTAGCATGACCGTCATGGACGTGTTTCTCGGCCGGCTCGACCCGGACATGTGCGTGGTGACGGCCGCGGCGGACGGGGAGCGGGCGGGCTGTCTGGTCGGCTTCTCCTCGCAGTGCTCCATCGATCCCGTGCGTTTCGTCGTATGGCTCTCCGAGGTCAACCGGACCTTCCGGGTGGCGCGGTCCGCCGACGTGCTGGCCGTCCATCTGCTCGCCCGCGACCAGCGCGGGACGGCCGAGGTCTTCGGGGGGCGGACCGGCGACCTGGTGGACAAGTTCCACGAGGTCCGCTGGCGTGCGGGGTACGGCGGGGCGGTGGTGCTGGAGGACGCCGAGGCGTGGTTCGTCGGCCGGGTGGTGGAGCGGGCCGCCGGGGGCGACCACGTCGGTTTCGTCCTCGAACCGGTCGAGTGGGGCGGGCGGGAGACGTCGGGCGGACGGCTGCTGCGGCTCGCCGACGCCCGCACCATCCGGCCCGGCCACCCGGTGGACTGACCGGGAGCTCGCGGTGATCGGGCCGGCGCGTCCGGCACCCGTACGGTCCCGTGCGGGTCAGCGACCGGCAGCTCCCCGCTCGACCAGCGCCTCGGTGACCGCACGCACGCTGCGCGCGATGTGCTGCAACTGCAGGACCTCCGCCGCGTACAGCTTGACGGTGTGTTCGATGACCGACTCGGCCAGACCGAGCCGGGGCAGGTCCGCCCGGGCCGTCTGCAGGGCGGTGCGGGCCACCCGGATCTCGTGTTGGACCTGGATCTGCGCATGGCGGGCGAGCAGCACCGGGTGGCGGATCAGCGTCGGGTATCCGGCGTAGCGGGCCGGCACCAGCTCGCGCAGCCACTTGACGGCCGAGCGTTCCCAGTCGTAGCTGCCGGGTGTCTTGACCTGGCACGGCCAGTCGGGGCTGATGCGCGTCGTCGTCAGGTGCATGATCATCGCTTCCGGGTGTGCGGCGTCGGCGGGGTGGGGCGACGGTTGGGGCGGTCCCGGTCCAGGGGACGACCGGGACCGCCGCGGGCGCTCGCGCAGGCGATGCCCGACGGAACACCCGCGGCGCGCCGGAGCGGGTAGGAGTCGGCGGCCAGGGTGTTCACGCAGGTGCGGACGCGCTCCGGGGCGGCCGGGTCGCGATCCGTGAGCAGTATTTATATATGCCATCCGCTTTGCAAGACGTATGAAAACATTCATGTCTGCTTTGACGGGGATGGCACCCCTCTGCGCCGACCAATTCGCCGCGCCCGCCCCGGGAAAGCGGGAACGGTTCAGTCCCGGAGAAAGAACTGGTGCTGGTCGGCGACCTGCTCGTACTCCTCCAGCCGGGCCTGCGTCCGCTCGGGATCGGCGTCGGTCATGGCCTGGAGCAGCGCCGCGCACATCACGCCCGGCGCCGCGTAGGAGTCGAAGACCAGCCGCGACCCCGTGCCGGTGGCGAAGGTGACGTCCGCCTCGTCGACGAGGGGCCCGAGCGCCAGGTCGGTGATCAGCGCCACCTTCAGTCCGGCACCGCGCGCCACCCGGACGGCGCCCAGGGTCTCGTGGGCGTGCCGGGGCATGGAGAAGGCCAGCACCCAGGTGCCGCCCGCCTCCCGGGACTGGAGCAGCGCGTCGTAGGCGACGGTGCCGCCCCGGGTCACCAGGCGTACGTCGGGATGGACGCGGCGGGCGGCGTAGGCGAAGTACTCGGCGAGCGAGACGGAGATGCGCAGCCCGAGCACGGTCAGCGGCGCGGAGGCGGCCAGCTTGCGCCCCACGTCGATCACCCGGTCCGCGTCGGCGAAGTCGCGCCGCAGGTTCTCCAGGTTCTCGATCTCGGCGTCGACGGCCGCCTGGAGTTCGTTGCCCCGGTTCTCCTCGGCCGGGGCCCCGCCGCCACGGGTGCCCAGCGCGATCGACTGGAGCTGCTCCCGCAGCGCCGGGTAACCGCTGAAGCCGACCGCCGAGGCGAACCGCGTCACCGACGGCTGGCTCACACCCGCCCGGTCGGCGAGGTCGGTGATCGACAGGAACGCCGCCTCGGTGAGGTGCTCGATGAGGTACTGCGCGATGCGCCGCTGGCCCGGGGAGAGACGGGGACGGTCGAACAGCGTCCTGAGCCGGGACGTGGGCGAGGCCTCCGTCTCCGGCACCGCCCGTCCCGAGGTGATCGCCGATGCCTGCGCGCGTGCCTGCTGTGGCGATGACACGGGTGCGCCTCCTTTGTCTCCCACGGAGGTCAACATAGCTCACCCCCCGTGTCCGGCAGGACGGTGTCACGGGCCGTCCCGGGGCCGTTCCGGGGCCGTTGCAGGGACGCCCCCGGGCCGCTTCGGGCCGGAGACCGCCCTGCACGGAACCGGCGTCCGCGGCCCGCGTGGATAGCACGGCGCGGTCCGGGAACCCGCCGCCACGGAAGTAGCCACAGCACGGACGAGGAGCCGCCGTCATGACCGTCCCGGAAGAGAACCGGCCGAAGACCGACACCACCGACGACGTTCTCGACCAGCGCGAAGAGGACGCGTCCCGTCCGCCGGGCGGTACCGGCCGGACCATGCGCGAGGCCCTGGAGGAGGCGCACGTGCGCCCCGACGACTACGACGAGGAATGACCGTCCGGTAACCGGCCGTGCACCTCGCCAGGCCGGACGACGTGCCGGGCGGACGCTCCCGTGCGGCGGGCGGCGCGGTGCCGCCCGCGGGCGTCGACGGCTTCCCGCACGCGGGATGCCGGCCGGACGTGGCCGGGGCCCGCGCGTGCCGCCGCGTCCGGCCGGCGGTCGGCTGATGGCCGGGCGACCGGCGTCGTCGACCGGGCCGCACCGACGGCCTGGTGAGCGGTGCCCGTGACGCTGGGCCGGAGACCGCCCGAACGGAGCCGCCGACAGCCACGGGCGAGCGGCGCGACCACCGACGCCGCTATCAGTGGTATCCCGCCCTCGGCGGTGTCCCCTCGGCGGTGTCCCCTCGGCGGCGTCCCCGGCAGCGCGCCGCGAGCCGCTCCGGCCCGAGGCGGGCCGGGGGCGGTGACGCCCCACTCCTGCGGGGAGGCCGGCCCGTCCGACGGACCAGGGCATGGGACGGCCGCGGATCAGGACCGGACCGTGCGGGCTCGGGACGCGGGACCGCGACGATCGCGACCGGCACCGGTGAGCCGGGCGACACGGGGCGCCGTGCGCGAGGAAGGCCGCAGGCGGGGGAGCCCGAACCCCTGCGGGTCAGCGCACCCGGTCGTCCGCGCCCGGCATCGCCCCCGCCGGTACCACGAGGTCGGCGCGGTCCCGGGTCGCGGCGACCAGGTCGGCGTTGCGCTGGTCGGTGCCGAGAGTCCAGGCGACCGCGTCCTCACGGGACTTGCCGAACCGCTCGTGCCGCGCCACCAGCCGGCGGACCCGCTCGGTCTCCGCCGCCTCGCAGAACCACACCTCGTCGAGCCGGGAGCGCACCCGTGCCCACGCCCCGGTCTCCAGCAGCAGGTAGTTGCCCTCCGTCACGACCAGCCGCGCCGACGGCGGCACCGGCACCGCCCCGGCGACCGGCTGCTCCAGCACCCGCTCGAAGCCGGGCGCGTACACGGTCTCGCCGTCCGACTCCGCGCCGTCCGCCTCCTCGCGCAGCCGGCGCAGCAGCGCCGCGTACCCGGCCGCGTCGAAGGTGTCCGGCGCGCCCTTGCGGTCCCGGCGGCCGAGCCGGTCCAGTTCGGCGTCGGCGAGGTGGAAGCCGTCCATGGGGACGTACGCGACCCACGGCTCACCGTTCCCGTTCAGCTCCCGCACCAGATGCCCGGCGAGCGTCGACTTTCCGGCGCCGGGGCTTCCGGTGATGCCGAGGAGCGCTCGCCGCCCGCCCTTCGGGAGGGAGCGGGCACGGATGAGGAGGTCGTCGAAAGTCAGCGGCACACCGCAGAGTGTGTCACCTGATCGGACCCGCCCCCGCGGGGAACTGTGTCGGGTATGACGACGCAGCTAGGACTTCCCGAGGGCATCCGGGCCTGCCTCTTCGACCTCGACGGGGTCGTCACCAGGACGGCGGTGGTGCACGCGGCCGCCTGGAAGGAGACGTTCGACGCCCTTCTGCGCGAGCGGGACGGCGCGGACTTCCGCCCCTTCTCCGACTCCGACTACGACGAGTACGTCGACGGCCGCCCCCGCGCCGACGGCGTGCGCTCCTTCCTCGCCTCCCGCGGCATCGAACTCCCCGAGGGTGATCCCGACGACCCGCCGGACGCGCGCACCGTCAACGGCGTCGGCAACCGCAAGAACGCATCGCTCCTCGAGAGGATCCGCACCGACGGTGTCGAGCCGTACGAGGGCACCCTGCGCTACATCGACGCGGTCCGTGCCGCCGGCCTCGCCACCGCGATCGTCTCCTCCAGCGCCAACACCCGCGACGTGCTGCGCTCCATCGACGCCGAGCGCCTGTTCGACGTAAGGATCGACGGCGTGGTGGCCAGGGCGCGGAAGCTGCCGGGCAAGCCACGCCCCGACACCTTCCTCGCCGCCGCCCGCGACCTCGGCGTCGAGCCGTCCCATGCCGCCGTGTTCGAGGACGCGCTGGCCGGCATGGACGCCGGCCGCTCCGGACACTTCGGCTACGTCGTCGGCGTCGACCGCGTCGGCCGGACCGACGCCCTCTACGCCCACGGCGCCGACCGCGTCGTCAAGGACCTCACCGAACTGGGAGGCCGGGCGTGATCACCAACCGGACGTACGCCGTCGAGCCCTGGTCGGTGCGCGAGACCGCCCTCAACCTCGACCTCCTCGCCCAGAGCGAGTCCGTCTTCGCCCTGTCCAACGGGCACATCGGCTGGCGCGGCAACCTCGACGAGGGCGAACCGCACGGCCTGCCCGGCAGCTACCTCAACGGCGTCCACGAACTCCACCCGCTGCCGTATGCCGAGGCCGGCTACGGCTACCCCGAGTCCGGCCAGACCGTCATCAACGTCACCAACGGCAAGCTGCTGCGGCTGCTCGTCGACGACGAGCCCTTCGACCTGCGCTACGGGCGGCTCGTCAAGCACGAACGCACCCTGGACCTGCGGCGCGGAGTGCTGGAGCGGACCTGCGAGTGGACCTCCCCGGCCGGTACGACCATCCGGGTGCGCTCCACCCGGCTGGTCTCCCTCACCCAGCGGGCCATCGCCGCCGTGGAGTACGAGGTCGAGCCCGTCGACAGCCGGACCCGGGTGGTCATCCAGTCGGAGCTCGTCACCAACGAGAGCCTGCCCGAGCCCGACGGCGACCCCCGCACGGCCAAGGCGCTGCAGTCCCCGCTGGAGCCCGAGGAGGACATGGCCGACGGGTCCCGGCTGCGCCTGGTCCACCGGACGCGGCGCAGTGGTCTCAGGGTCGCCGTGGCCGCCGACCACGTCGTCGACACCACCGGGGAGATCACCACCAGCAGCGAGAGCAACGCCGACGTGGCCCGCCTGACCATCACCTCCGTACTGGCGCCGGGACAGCGGCTGCGCGTGCAGAAGACGGTCGCCCACGGCTGGTCGGGCGCCCGCTCCCGGCCCGCGATGAGCGACCAGGTCGAGGCGGCGCTCGCCGCCGCCGCGCACAGCGGCTGGGACGGTCTGGTGGCGGAGCAGTGCGCCTACCTCGAAGACTTCTGGGCGCGGGCGGATGTCGAGGTGCACGGCGACGAGGAGATCCAGCAGGCCGTGCGCTTCGCCCTGTTCCACGTCCTGCAGGCCGGGGCGCGCGCCGAACAGCGGGCGATTCCGGCCAAGGGACTGACCGGCTCCGGTTACGACGGACACGCGTTCTGGGACACCGAGATGTTCGTGCTGCCCGTGCTGACCTACACCGAGCCCAAGGCCGTCGCCGAGGCGCTGCGCTGGCGCCGGGACACCCTGCCCGCGGCCCGGGACCGCGCCACCCAGTTGGGGCTGCGCGGCGCCGCGTTCCCGTGGCGGACCATCGACGGCTCGGAGGGCTCCGCGTACTGGCCGGCCGGCACGGCCGCCTTCCACGTGGCCGCCGACATCGCGCACGCCGCGGTGCGGTACACGGCGGCGACCGGCGACACCGACTTCGAACGCGACACCGCCCTGGAACTCCTGGTGGAGACGGCCCGGCTGTGGCGCTCGCTGGGTCACCACGACCACCACGGCGTCTTCCACATCGACGGCGTCACCGGCCCGGACGAGTACAGCGCCATCGCCTACGACAACACGTACACCAACCTCATGGCACGTTCGAACCTGCTCGCCGCGGCCGAGGCGTGCGAGCGCCACCCGGACGAGGCGGCCCGGCTGGGCGTGGACGACGAGGAGAGCGCCGCCTGGCGGGACGCCGCCGAGTCCGTGCACATCCCCTACAACGAGGAGATCGGCGTCCACGAGCAGCACGCGGGCTTCACCCGCCACCAGCGCTGGGACTTCGCCGACACCGGCGCCGACCAGTACCCGCTCATGCTGCACTTCCCCTACTTCGACCTCTACCGCAAGCAGGTGATCAAGCAGTCCGACCTGGTGCTGGCCATGTACACCTGCGGCAGTTGGTTCGACGCCCACTGCGACGAGGACCAGATCGCCCGCAACTTCGCCTACTACGAGCCACTGACCGTGCGGGACTCCTCCCTGTCCGCGTGCTGCCAGGCCGTCGTCGCCGCGCAGACCGGACATCTGCGGCTGGCCTACGACTACGCGGCCGAGGCCGCGCTGATGGACCTGGCGGACCTGGAGCACAACACCCGCGACGGACTCCACATCGCCTCACTGGCCGGTACGTGGATGGCGCTGGTCGCCGGCTTCGGCGGCACCCGCCGGGACGGCGACGGCCTCCGCTTCACACCGCGCCTGCCCGAGAAGTTCAGCCGCCTCGCCTTCCGGCTCCAGTTCCGCGGCCGGTGCCTGCGGGTGGAGATCGGCGCCGACAAGGCGACGTACACACTGCTGAGCGGCGCTCCCCTGACGATCCACCACCACGGGAGCGCGCTGACCGTGAACGGGGACGGCCCCGTCACCCGGGCCGTCCCGGCGCCCAAGCGGCGTCCCACCCCCGAACAGCCCCCGCACCGCCGCCCCAACGCCCGCTGACCGGCGGAACACGGGGGAGCGGAGGCGCGGGAGGGAACGAGCCAGCGCGACTGGCCGAGTTCCCCCCTGCGCTTCCGTGGCGCTCGGGTTAGTTTGACCTTGATTTCCGGGTTTTCCGGGCTCCCGCCACTGGCGTTGGAGGTGAGGACGAGCGGCCCCGCGACGAGCGGGGGTGAGGGGTGCACGATGGCCGACGGTGCTGGAGCCGCGCTCGCCGGCAGACGGCGGGACCCGGCGGCGACGACGTCCGGTATCCCACGGCGTCTGCGCGGTGACGTCCTGATCGCGGCGGTGGCCGCCGTCTTCACTCTGTTGCAACTGGCCTTCGTCCACCCCGGGATGGGCCTCGGCTGGGACGAGACGGTGTACGTCAGCCAGGTCACCGCCCACCACCCGGCCGCCTTCTTCAGCGCACCGCGCTCCCGCGGCGTGTCCCTGCTGGTCGCGCCCGTCGCGTCCTGGTCGTCGTCCACCGAACTGCTGCGCGTCTACCTCGCCGTACTGTCCGGCCTCGGCCTGTACCTCGCCCTGCGGGCCTGGAAGGGACTGTTCCCGGCCCGCGTCCTGGCCACGGCCGGCGCGTTCTTCGCCACCCTGTGGGTGACCCTCTTCTACGGTCCGCAGGCCATGCCCAACTACTGGGTCGCGATCGGCGCCCTGGTCTGCGTGGGCGCCTTCCTGCGCTGCCGGCAGGGACTGTCCGGCCGGGCCGCGCTGTGGGAGGTGGTGGCCGGAGCCGCGCTCATGGCGTGGATGCGGCCCACGGACGCCGTCTGGGTGACCCTGCCCCTGCTCGTCCTCGTCCTCGTACGCCGCCACTGGCTGCTGCTGCTCGCCCTCGCGGGCGGTCTCGCGGCCGGGGGAGTGGAGTGGGTGATCGAGGCGTACGGCTGGTACGGGGGCTTCGGGGAGCGGCTGTCTAGGGCCTCCGAGATCCAGGGCGGCCTCGGCTGGAACATCGCCGTCGACGACCAGATGCGCAGCCTGGGCGGCCGGGGCCTGTGCCGTCCGTGCACCGGCTCGATGCCGCACCCGGTGGTCACCCTGTGGTGGGTCGTCCTGCCGGCCGTCGCGGTCCTCGGGGTCGTCGTCGCGGTCCGGGCCCGGCGGGCCGCCCGCACGGTGATCCCGTTCGCCTGCGCGGTGACGGCCGCGCTGCCGTACCTGTTCATGATCGGCTACGCGGCACCCCGCTTCCTGCAGCCCGCCTACGCCCTGCTCGCCGTCCCGGTCGCCGGCGCGCTGTGGCACCTGGTCGGCACCGCGCGCGGCCGGTGGCGGCCGGTGGTCGCGCCGCTCGTCGCGCTCGCGCTGGCCGGCCACCTGGCGGTGCAGTTCGCCGTCCTGGTGGGCACCGTGGACCGCAACGTCGCGAGCCGTGAGGACTGGGCCCGCGTCGCCGGCGAACTGCACCGGCTCGGCGTCCGCCCGCCCTGTCTGATCACCGGCCACGAGTCCATCCCGATCGGCTACTACACGGGCTGTTCCTCCGGCGCCACCAGCGGCAACAACGAGAACACCACCGCCGCCGAGATCGTGGACACCGCCCGCCGCATCCCGGTGGCCGCCGTCACCGGTCCGGGCGGCACCCCGCCCGGCTACGCCCGCGACTGGGCCCCGCACCGCATCGCCGACCTCAGCATCCGCGTCGCGCCCCGGGAGTGAGGATCCCGGCCGGAACGGGTTAGAGAGCGCGTATCGGGAAACGCGAACCGCACACCCAGACCACCGAGCCGACGCAGCGCGAGAGGGAGGCGGCGATGGGCACGGACCCGATGGCCGACGACGTCTACCAGCCCACCGGAACCAACGAGGAGCAGGAGGACGCCGCGCCCCTCGACCTCCAGGACGCCGTCGACGAGCGGACCTACGACGACACGCTCGACGAGGGCTACTCCCCGCCGGAGAAACCCCTCGGCGTGACCAAGCACGGCACCACGGCCGCCGAGCAGCACGACGGCGAGACCCTCGACGAACGGCTCTCCCAGGAGACGCCCGACGTGTCCGCCCCGGACGGGGACGGCGTGGGCGACGAGCCCGGCGGCGAGGGCGAGCCGGTCGACCCCGAGGCGGGCACCGCCCGCTCCGGCCGCCTGGTCGCTCCCGACGAGGGCGCGCACGCCGACACGACGAAGGAGACCGTCGCGCAGGACGTCGGCGTCGACGGCGGAGCCGCGGGCGCCGAGGAGGCCGCCATGCACGTCGTGGAGGACGAGACGGAGCTGCCGGACAGGGAGGACGGCCGGTAGGCCCGGCCGCGCCGCCGACCCCTTCGAGCGCCCACCCGTCGCAGGGCCCGGACCGGTGCCGCCCGCGCCGGTCCGGGCCCTGTGACGCCCTGTGGTGCGCAGTGACGCCCTGTGGCGCCCTGTGATGCCGGGCGGCCGCCCGGGGTCAGGGCAGCAACTTGTCGAGGGCGGCGGGCCCCTCCTCGTCCAGCTTGCGCCTGGCCCATTCGAGGTTCTTCGGGGTGACGTCCCGGCCGGCCGCGAGGACGAGGTCCTCCGGGGACACGTCCGTGCCGTTGCGGGTGTGGAGCAGGTCGTCCGGGGTGACGCGGTCGTCCCCCGCGCGGGCTTCGGACGGTCGGGAGGCGTCAGGCTGTGACGTCGACATGATCAGTGCTCCTCGGATCGCTGCTTCGGTGCCGTGCTGTTGTCGGTCCCGAATATCCCGATAACACCATTCAATGCGGAAGCGGCCCCCGCATCCGGAGGCCGACGTGATCCAGCCCGGCCCGGCGCGCCGCGCTTGCGCCGGATCCACCAGCGGCACGCGGTCGGGCCGCCCGGCCTCCCGCACGCGGGGCGCCCCCGGTTCGGCCTAGAACGCGGTGAGGGTCAGCCGGAACCCGGTGGGTGCCGTGTCCTGGATGTAGGAGGCGAAGTCCGCCACGTCGTCGAAGGCGAAGCCGTACGCCCTGCCGTCCTCGGTGGCCGCGTGCACGGCCTTGGCGTAGTGGTTGGTCAGCGCGGTGGCGTAGAACGCCGCCGGGTCGGTCGTCGGGTGGTCGGCCGAGGAGAGCAGCGTGGAGCGGTTGAAGCCGGCGCCGAGGACCGCGGCGACGGGACCGGTCGTGCCGTCGTTGGGCGCGGCGATGGCGCCGTCGCAGAACAGCACGTCCCGGGTGGACGGCTTGGCGAACGACACCTGGGCGGGCCCGTCGAAGGTCAGCCGGTCACCACGCACCCGGCCGGTGAAGGTCCCGGCGTTGGTGGTGACCCTGAGGTCCTTGCCCGTGTAGGTGCTCCACACCTCGTCGATGTACGGGGCGAGGTAGTCCTTGGGGAAGAGACCGGCGTCCAGGCCGTGCCCCGGCGCTATCACCCGGGTGTCGTCCACGACCAGCGGGGCGAACTCCTCGACCCGGCGCATCGCCTCGAAGGCGGCCGCTCGTCCGCCGGCGCGCACGGTGCCCGTCGTCTGGTCCTTCGCGCCGGTCAGCCGGATGGCGAGCGGCACGCTGAACATGTCGACCATGGTGGTGTTGCAGAACATCCCGGCGGAGTTGTAGGTGAACTCGGCGCAGTCGTGCAGCACCCCGTAGTTGGGGTCGGACTCGACCCAGCCCGCCGGGTACTGCAGCGCCGGGTCGCCGGCGCCGTCGGTGACCACCTTGAACTTCAGTTTCCCCCCGAGCGACACGTAGATCCGGCCGGAGAGGTACGGCAGGTTCAGCTTCGTCTCGCCGCCGCCGGCGAGGCCGATCGCGTAGTCGGTGTAGCCGTCGGCGCCGTTGTCCGACAGCGCCACGGGCGCGACGGTGCCGTCGGGCGTGACGCGCACCTGCCGGCCGTCCTGGTTGCCGACGATGTAGACGTGCACGTCGGCGTCGCCGAAGGAGCCGGTGCCGTTGACGATCGTCAGCGGCAGGGCGCCCGCCGCCTCGGCCTGGGGGGTGGCCGTGCCGCCGTCCGAGCCGACGCCGGCGAGGGCGTGCGGGGCGACGGCGGCGGCGACGGGCGCGGCCACGACCGCTCCACCGAGGGCGACGAGCAGCTTGCGGCGGCCGAGCGGGCGCTGGTGACGAGGAGTCATGTGGGGGGTCTCCATACTGATCGGGGCATGACAGTGCGAAAGCGGAATTCTGAGAGCGCTCTCGCAACGTGGGCCGATGGTACGCACAACGGATGGCCCGGCCAACCGTCCCCGGGCCCCCTCAAGGCCGTTGCCCCTGCTGGGACTTGGGGTGCCCGCCGCCGCGCAGGGCACGCTTAAGCGCCGTTTAAGCCCGGGTTAATCCACGCCGGAACACCGGTGGCCGTGCTCGCTCGGTGTCCGTGCTGTCGAGCCACGCCCCGAGACGGACGGAAGGAGGGCAGAGCCGTGCAGTTCACCTCACTCCCGCGCTCCCTCCCCGTCGTCCCGGCGTACCTCGACTGACAGCGGGAGCGCGCCACGCACGACGCATGGCTGTCGGGCCGGTTCCGCGCCGGTCCGGCGTTCGGTGCCGTCCAGGACCTGTGCGCCCGCGAACTCGCCCTCGCGGAGCGGGACGGCGAGGGGCACTGGGACCGGTGGGAGGAGGTCTACGCCGAGATCGAACGACGTGTGCGGCTGGTTACTCCCGACGGGCCGGTCGCCGAGTATCTGCTGCACATCCAGGGCGACAGGGCTTGGTTCCGGTGGAGCGACGAGCCGTTCGAGCGGGAGCGGGCCGACACCTGACGACGGTCACCGAAAGTCGCTCAGCACAGCCTCGGCCTCGGCGAGGATCTCGGTGACCCGCAGGCCGAACGCGGCGTCGCACGGGTGGGGGCGTCCGCCTTCGGCGGAGGCGAGAAGCGCGTCCGCGGCCCGCAGCAGAGCGGGCACCGGCCCCTCGGTCGCCTCCGGCAGGAGCGTCACGCCCGCCCGGCCGCGCAGCTCCACCGTCGCACCCGCGGCGGCCGGCGGCGCCGTCAGACTGAGCGTGAGCGTGCTCGACGCGCCGCCGGTGTGGTCGAGGACGACATGGACGGTGTCCCCGGGGCCCGGCGCCGCCGCCGTCACCCGCCGGGCGTCACCGAGGACCGGCAGCAGCACGGACAGGGCGTGCGGTCCTACGTCCCACAGGGCGCCCTTCTCCCGCCGCCACGGCGAGTCCGCGAACGGGCTGTCGCCGGTGAACACCGAGCCGAGCCACTGCGCCCGCCCCGTGAACCAGTCGCCCCCGGCGGCCTGTTCGGTGATCCACGCCTCGGTCTCGGGCTGGAACCGGGTGGTGAAGAAGACGACGGAGGCGACGCCCGCCGCGCGCACCGCCCCGGCCACCGCCCGCCCCTGCGCCACCGTCGCCGCGAGCGGCTTGTCGAGCAGCAGATGGCGCCCGGCGCGCGCCGCGCGCTCCGCCAGTTCCGCCTGCACGGCCGGAGGCAGTGCGACCGCGACGGCCTCCACGTCCGCCAGCAGGGCGTCGACGTCGTCGTAGGCACGCGTGCCGTGCCGGTCCGCCAGTTCCTCGGCGGCGTCCGGGCGGCGCCCCCACACGCCCACGAAGTCCAGGCCGTCGTGCCGGCGCAGGGCGGGGGCGTGCGCCGTGTCCGCCCAGGGCCCGGTGCCGAGCAGTCCGATACGCATGCCGTCGCCTCTCCGCAGTGCCGAACCCGAACCCGGGCACGCCGATGTTCATCCCTGACGACCGGCGCGCGCCGGCCCGGCCGCTGCCGAGCGTGCCACACCGACCTGGTGCCCGGGCAAGACCGCGGCCTACGGGACGGCGGCCGGGCGAGCTGTCCGGCGGGGGCGGTGCGGGGGCGGGGCTGCGAGGTGCCCTGGGTGCACCTCCGGCCGCGGCCCGGCTCCCGGGGTGTCCGCGCGAGCGGGGAATACTTCGGGTGTCCCGTATTCCCGGGTGTGGTGCGTCCCGGGTGTCCCGAGCAGCGCTCTGCGCCGCCGCTGGGCTCCCGGGACGCCGTACGCGAGCCGCCCTCGTCCCCGCCCGACCCACCCGGCCCCAGGTCTGCCCGGCCTCAGGTCTGCCCGGCCCGAGGCGGTCGTCTCTCCCGGGCGTGTCCGTCCCCCGGGGCCCGCAGCCCGCCCGTCGCGTGAGGCCGGTGATTCTGCCGATCCCCGGGACCGCGTCGCGCGCCGACAGTGGCACCGCCAGCACATCGGCGACGCCCGTCCGGCGGATGTCCCGGGACGCGACCCCACGTGTTCCGGGCCGTGTGCGATCACCGGCCGGGCCCCTCGCCACGACAGAGAGGACGACTCCTCGTGGAGCAGAACCCCCACACCCACGCGGCCTCCCGGGCCACACGCCCGGCGTTCCGCGGAACGCGGCGGCGGCTCGCCGGCGTCACGGCGGCCGTCGCCGCCGTCGTCGCGCTCAGCACCCTCACCAGCCCCGGCGCCCAGGCCGCCGACAACCCGTACGAGCGCGGCCCGGCGCCCACCGAGTCCAGCATCGAGGCGCTGCGCGGCCCGTACTCCGTGTCGGACACGAGTGTCTCCTCGCTCGTGGTCAGCGGCTTCGGCGGCGGCACGATCTACTACCCGACCAGCACCAGCGACGGCACGTTCGGCGCCGTCGTGATCGCCCCCGGCTTCACCGCGTACCAGTCCTCCATGGCCTGGCTCGGTCCGCGGCTGGCCTCGCAGGGCTTCGTCGTGTTCACCATCGACACCAACACCACGCTGGACCAGCCCGCCTCCCGCGGCCGCCAGATGCTGGCGGCCCTGGACTACCTCACCGAGCGCAGTTCCGTCCGCGGGCGGATCGACGGCAGCCGGCTCGGCGTCATGGGCCACTCGATGGGCGGCGGCGGCACCCTGGAGGCCGCGAAGTCCCGTCCGTCGCTCCAGGCCGCGATCCCCCTGACCCCCTGGAACACGGACAAGACCTGGCCCGAGGTCACCACCCCGACGCTGATCGTGGGAGCGGACGGCGACACGATCGCCCCGGTCTCCTCCCACTCCGAACCGTTCTACTCCAGCCTGCCGTCCCGGACGGACCGCGCCTACCTGGAGCTGAACAACGCGTCCCACTTCTCGCCGAACACGTCGGACACGACGATCGCGAAGTACAGCGTTTCCTGGCTCAAGCGGTTCATCGACAACGACACCCGCTACGAGCAGTTCCTGTGCCCGCTGCCCCGGCCGAGCCTGACCATCGAGGAGTACCGGGGCAACTGCCCGCACGGCTCCTGACACTTCTCACGGCACCAACCGGCGGTGGTCGCGGGCACGTCGCGGCCGCCGCCGGCGTGTTGTGCCGCCGCACGGCCCGGGCCCGGGACCGCTGGGCGGCGGCACAGTGCGTATCCCGGCCGTACGGTGCACAACCGCAGGTGACAGGGCGGACCCCCCGGCGGGTGAGGGCGGACCGATGGCTTCCGTGTCAGGTTACGCGCGCGTAACCTCCCGTGAATGACCGGAGAGACGACCGTACGTACGGCCGTGCGGATCCACGGCCGGAGCGCGCAGCAGCAGGCGGTGCGTGCTCTGTTGGACGGGCTGGGCACCCACGGCGGCCACCTCGTCGTGACCGGCGAACCCGGACTCGGCCGGACCACGCTCCTCCAGTGGGCCGCCCGCTCCTTCCGGGCCGGCCCCGTACTCCACCTCGGCCCCGGCCCGGACCGCGGTGCCCGCGCCACCGGTGAGGAACCGCTCGACACGCTGCGGGCGGCGGCCGGCGGGGCACCGCTGCTCGTGTGCGTCGACGACGCGCATCTGTGGGACGCCCCGGCCCGGACCGCCCTGGGCCGCGCGGCCGAACACCTGGGCGGCACGGCCCGCGTCGGCGTGCTCCTGTCCGTCGCCGGACACCGCGCCGTCGACCCGGAGTACGCCCACCTGCCCGTCGTACGCCTGGACCCGCTCACGCCGCCGCAGGCCGAAGCCCTGCTCGACGACGCGACCGACGGCGCCGCCGACCCGGCCGTGCGCGAGCAACTGCTTGCCGAGGCGGAGGGGAACCCGGCCCTGCTCCTCGCCCTCGTCCGCCGGCTCACACCGGCCGAACTGCGCGGGCACCGTCCCCCGCCCAGACCCCTGGCCGACGCCGCGGCCCTGACCGAAGTGGCGGGAGAGGCGCTGACCGGTCTGTCCGCGGACGCGCACGACCTGCTGCTGACGGTGGCGGCGGCCGTACGCGCCGCGGACGGCCCGGACGTCGACGCGAGCCTGGTCCTCGACGCCGTACGGCACCTGCGGCCGGCGTCCACGCCGGCCCCCTCCCCGGGACCGCTCCCCGCGCCCCTCGCCCTGGCCGACGACCGGCTCCGCTTCCACGGCCCGTTGGTTCGCCGTACGGTCCACGCCACCGCGGCGCCGGACCGGCGCCGTGCCGCGCACCGCGCACTGGCCGATGTGCTGGAGGCCGGCGGCCGGCGGCTCCCGGGGCTGCTGCACCGCTCCTGGTCCCTGACCGGCCCGTCGCCCGCGCCGTCGCTCGCGGACCGGCTGGCGGCGGTGGCGGCCGACGCGGCGGTGCCGGCTTCGTACCGGCTGCGCGCCACGGCGTACGCCCGTGCCGCCGAGCTGACGGCCGACGGTCCGGCCCGGGCGGAGCGGTACACGGCCGCGGCCGAGCAGGCCCTGCTCGCCGGCCACCCCGACCGGGCCCGCCCGCTGCTGGCCGCCGCCCGCGGCTGCGCCGCACCCGCCGGGGTGCGGGGGCGGGCCGAGCTGGTGCGTGGCCTGACGGAACTCCGGGACGGGCCGGTCGGCGACGCCCATCAGTCGTTGCTGCTGGCCGCGTCCCTGCTCGCCGAGGACGCACCGGCCGACGCCGCGAGCGCCGCCCTGGCCGCCGCGGACGCGGCCTGGGCGGCGGGAGACCTGCCGCTGTGCCTGGCCACCCTCGCGCCCGAACCACGGGCGAAGACGCGGGCTGCCGCGCACGCCGAAGCACCACCCCCCTCGGCGCACGCGGCCGGCGCCGTGCGCGACCACCGGGTCGGCATGCGGGCGCTGCTCGAAGGGCGGCTCGACCGGGCCGTCGTACCGCTCGGGCAGGTGGTGGAGCGGGCCAGGACCGACGACCGGCCCGAGGGGCTGCTGCGGTCGGCGGCTGCCGCACTGCTGCTCGGGGACGTGGACGCCGCCCGCCGGGCCGGGGCACGGGCCCTGGCCGCCGCTCGGCAGCTCGGCTCGGACGCGCTGGTGCCGCAGGCCCTGGAGTACCTGGCCTACGCCGAACTGCGCGCCGGCCGGCACCCGCAGGCCCGCACCCACGCGGAGGAGGGGCTGCGCACCGCGCTGCGGGCCGGGCAGCGCAACACGGCGGCCCACCACCGGGCGGTGCTGGCCCTCGCGGCGTCGATCGAGGAGGAGCCGGACGTCGTCGCCCGGCATGTGACGGCCGCGCTGGCCACCGCCCGGCGGCACGGACTGGCGCAGGTGGCCACCCTCGCGGAGTGGGCGGCGGCCCGGGCCGACCTCGGCCGGGGGCGCCCCTTCGACGCCGCCGACCGGCTCGGTCTCCTGGTCCTTCCCGGGCCCGGGCGCGGGCACTTCGCGGTGTGGCGGCTCGCCGTGCCGTGCTTCGTGGAGGCCGCGGTCCTCGCCGGACGCCACGAGGACACCCGCGCGGTCCTGACGGATTTCGCCGGGTGGGCGGCGTTCGGCGCCGATCCGCAGGCCGCCGCGCAACTGGCCCGCTGCCACGCCCTCCTCGCCCCGCCGGACCGGGCCGACGACCTCTACCGGCGCGCGCTCGCCCGGCACGACGAGGCGGGCGGCGACTTCGAACGGGCCCGTACGGCGCTCCTGTACGGCAAGTGGCTGCGCCGGCGCCGCAGGCCCCGCGAGGCCCGCGGCCGCCTCGGCAGCGCGCTGGCCGGCTTCGACCGCTGCGGTGCCGGCGTCTGGGCCGCACAGGCGCGCGGCGAGCTGCGGGCGCTCGGAGCGGCCCCGCACGGCGGGGGCACCGGTGCACTGTCCCGCCTGACGCCGCAGCAGTTGCGCATCGCCCGGCAGGTCGCCGAGGGCGCCACCAACCGTGAGGTCGCGCTCACCCTCGCGGTGAGCACCCGCACCGTCGACTACCACCTCCGCAAGGCCTTCGCGGCACTCGGCGTACGGTCCCGCCTGGAGCTGGCCCGCATGGTCGAGCATGCCGAGCAGGGCGGACAGGCCGGGCGAACCGAAAAGACCGGTGCACAACCCTAGGGACCGACCGGACGGTATGCCATCCTTCGGGGCAGGACGAGTCAGGGGGCAGGCCCGGCGCGGGCGGTCAGCCCGTCGCGGGGCGCCTCCGCAAGCCCTGGCCTGGGGAGGACCGCGATGCAGCACGCCGTACGGTCACGAGCAGCGATCCGCACCGGGCTGACGCCCGTACCACGCCCGCGGACGCCGAGCGTCGCGTCACTGATGGACGCCGACGCCCTGCGGGTCCTGCACCGGGCCGCCCGCGCCCTGCTCGACGACCTGCCCGATCTGGCCGACCGGCTGGTGGCCCTGTTGCAGGAGCAGGAGCCGGCCTACCGCGCGGCCATCACGAAGGACCCCACCGCCACCTGGCAGGAGGTCCACCGCTCGCTGCGGCACAGCGTGGCCTCGCTGCTCGACCCGCGCGGCGCGCGGGACGCGGCCCGCCGCTGCTCCTGGCGGATCGGAGCCACCCGCGCCGAGCAGGGACTGCCGCTGGACGCGCTGCTGCACGCCTTCCGCCTCGGCGGCTCACTGGTGTGGCAGCGGCTGATCGAGGAGACCTCCCGCCACGCACCCGAGGACGTACGCCTCCTCGTGCACGTGGCCGCCGACGTGTGGAACTTCGTCGACGAGCACTGCACCATCGTGGCGGACGCCTACCGGCAGGCCGAGTGGCAGCTCGCCCGGCGCCGCGAGAACCGGGCCCGGCTGCTGGCGGCCGGTCTGCTCGACGGCACCAGCCGCATCGCCGACCTGCCCGAGGCCGCACAGGCGCTGGGCCTGCCGGAGCAGGGCCGGTACGTGGTCGTCGCCGTCACCGGCGGACGCCCCGCGCGGTCCGACGCCGCCCGGGCCGCGGCCGTGGCGCCCGGCGCACGCGTCCACTGGCACGCCGGAGCGGAGGTCGACTACGGCATCGTCCTGGTCGGCGCCGGCGACGACGGACTCCCGGCGCCGGAGGAACCCGGGTCCGGGCCGCGCGCCCCGTTCCCGGGGGTCCGGATCGGTGTCGGCAGCCCGGTCGACGGACTGGCGTCCGTCGGCGACGCCCGCCGGCACGCCGACACGGCCCTGGACATCTGCCCCGAGGCCGGTGGCACGGTCCGGCTCACCGACCATCTCCCGGCCGCCCTGCTCGTCTCCAGCCCCGAACTCGGCCGTGCCCTCGCCGAGAAGGTGCTCGGCCCCCTGCTGCGCCTGGAGCCCGCCGACCGTGAGGTGCTGCTGGACACCCTCACCACCTGGCTCGACTGCGACGGCTCGGCACAGCGGGCCGGTGAACGCCTCTACTGCCACCGCAACACGGTCCTCAACCGCCTCCGCCGCTGCGAACAACTGACCGGCCGGTCCCTGGCCCGCCCGGCGGACGTGGTGGAGATGAGCCTGGCCCTCACCGCCCGACGAGTACTGCACGACTGACGCACACACTCCGCCCCCCGGTGCCGATCCGACCTCGTCCCGGCTCCGGGTGGTGCCCCCGCCGGCCGTGGAACCCGGCGCCGACGTCGCCCGTACCGACCGCCGGGAGCTCTTCGTCGGCGCGTGGGCACCCACCTTCTTCGGCCTGGGCCTCGTGCTCGCCCACCTCGAACGGCAGGACGGCACTCTCGTCGACGCCGAGGTCCGCACCTTCCGCGAACGACGGAGGGCCGGCCGCACAGGACGCGCGACGGCGCCGCCCTCGCGGGCCCAGCGCCGTCGCGGGGCGTCGGCCCGGGGGTGTGAACGCTGCCGCCCGTCGCTGACCGCCGGACAGCGGCGGGAGGCGCCGGCACGTGAGCATGTGCGCAAGCGCGAAGACTCCCGCGTGCGGGGGTCGCGAAGACTCCCGCGTGCGGGGGTGAGGCGGTTGGGGCCGCTGAGGCCGCTGAGGCGCAACGCACAACGTGAGTCCGGCCGTGGCGTGTCACGATGGGTGGATGGACATACTCCGCAGGAACAACGTCCGCGTGATGGGGCCCGAAACCGGACGGCCCCTCGTCCTCGCGCACGGCTTCGGCTGTGATCAGAACCTGTGGCGTCTCGTGGCCCCCGGTCTCGCGGAACACTACCGCGTCGTGCTGTTCGACTACGTCGGCTCCGGCCGCTCCGACCTGGCCGCGTGGCGGGAGGAGCGCTACACGACACTGGACGGATACGCCCAGGACGTGTTGGACGTGTGCGAGGAGCTGGACCTGCGGGACGCGGTCCTCGTGGGGCACTCGGTCAGCGCCATGGTCGGTGTCCGCGCCGCCGCCGCGGCACCAGGCCGCATCGGAACGCTGGTCATGGTGTGCCCCTCACCCTCCTATATCGACGAGGAGGGCTACCGGGGCGGCTTCAGCGCAGCGGACATCGAAGAGTTGCTGGACTCGCTGGAAGCCAACTACCTCGGGTGGTCCGCGACCATGGCCCCGGTCATCATGGGCAATCCCGACCGTCCGGAGCTGGGTGAGGAACTCACCACCAGCTTCTGCGCCACCGACCCGGAGGTAGCGCGGGTATTCGCGCGCACCACGTTCCTCTCCGACGCACGACAGGACCTGAAAACGGTCACCGTCCCCACCCTGATCCTCGACTGCGAGCAGGACGCCATCGCCCCCCGCGAGGTGGGGGCCTACGTCCATGCCGCCATTCCCGGTAGCCGTCTGGTCACGTTGCCCGCCATCGGCCACTGCCCCCAGTTGAGTGCTCCGCAGGCCACTGCAGACGCGGTAACGGCGTTCTTGGAAGCCTCGTAGTGTGTCTCGCCCCGACCCGGACCTGCCACCCGACGGCGAGGCACAGCCATCCATCGACTCGGATGTCGTCGCCCTGCTGGAGGACAGTACTGAGGAGCTCTACGAGTCCGCTCCCTGCGGATACCTGTCCACTCTGATGGACGGCACCATCGTCAAGATCAACAAAACGCTGTTGGACTGGCTCGGCCTCTCGCGGGACGAGGTCGTGCGGCGCAGACGCTTCAGCGATCTGCTGACCGTGGGAGGCAAGCTCTACCACGAGACCCACTACGCGCCCATGTTGCGCATGCAGGGGGTGGCCGGAGGCATCGCGCTGGAAATGAAGGTCGCGGACGGGGCGCGGCTTCCGGTACTGATCACGTCGACCGTGAAACGCGGTGCGGACGACCGGCCCCTGCTGGTCCGCACGACCGTCTTCGACGCCACCGACCGGCGTTCCTACGAGAGGGAACTGCTTCGCGCCCGCCGCGAGGCGGAGAAGGCCCGCCGCCAGGCGGAGGCCGACCGCGAGCAGCTACGCGAGGCGCTGGCCGTACTGCAGCAGAGCCTGCTACCGGCCAGTCTGCCGGTCGTGCCCGGTGTGGAGACCGCCGTTCACTACCACACGGCCTCTCCTGTACGGCTGGGCGGGGACTTCTACGACCTGTTCCCCCTCGGCGACGAGCGCTTCGCCTTCTTCCTCGGCGACGTCTGCGGGAAGGGCCCGAAGGCGGCGGCCGTGACCTCCCTGGCGCGCTACACCCTGCGCACGGCGGCGCTCCAGGGTCTCGACCCCGAAGCCGTGCTGTCCACCCTCAACGCCGCGCTGCTCGAGCGGTACGCCGATGGTGACCCGCGTTACTGCACCGTCATCTTCGGCGTCCTGGAACCCGAAGGCCGGGCGGTCGGTGTCCGCCTGGCCTCGGGCGGACACCCGCCCGCGCTGATGCTCCGTGCGGACGGTGTGGCGCAGTACCTGCCGACACCCGCCGGGATGCTGGTCGGGGCCTTCCCCCAAGCCTCGTTCACCACGGTCCGCACCGCTCTCGAGCCCGGCGACACGCTGCTGCTCTACACCGACGGCGTCACCGAGGCGCGTACGGGGGCGGACAACGACCTGTACGGCTACGACGCGCTGCAGTCGTTCGCCACCGGTCTGGCCCCCGCGCAACCACGCGCCGTGATCGATGCCTTCGCCGGTCTCCTCGTCGGCTTCGGCGACGGGCTGAACGACGACACGGCCCTCCTCGCCCTGGGGCGCCCGCACCAGTAGACCTGTCGTCTGGATCATGCCGGCGTCGCGGGGCGCGGCACGGCCCTGCACCGGAGCAGGGGCGTAAGTGCGGGCCCCAGGTGAACACGGGTACCGGCTACGGACCCGGTTCGAGTGGTTTGAGCGTCTCGTCCGTGTGAGGGCACTACCTCCAGGGCGCTCGTGCACACAAGAGTGATGCGCGATGAACACTCAGAATGCGAACACCTCGGCTTCCGGCACTCACGACTCGTCGCTGCGGCGACCGGCACCGCATCTCACCACGCCCTCGCGGCGCTCGGTGGTCACGGTGACCGGCACTTCGGCGCTCGCCGTCGGGCTCACGGCCGCCTCCGCCGCCTCCGCGACGGCGCTCAGCCCCGCCACCGCGCCCGCGATCCCGCCGGCCGTGGTGCCGCCCGGCACCGCTCCCCAGGCGTACCGGGCGGTCGCCCGCGCCATCGCCGTGTACGACCAACACGACAAGCCTCTGGTCCCGGCCTATGTGAAGGCCGTCAACGGCGGTCTGCCGGCCAGCCGGGGGAAGGCCACCAAGCGCGTTCTGATCGTCGGGGCCGGACCGGCCGGACTGCTGGCCGCCGACCTGCTCAACCGGGCGGGACACGACGTTGTCGTGATCGAGGCCAACGGCAACCGGGTCGGCGGCCGTGTCAAGACCTTCCGCAGGGGAGGTCACGAGAAGGGCCGGCAGCCGTTCGCCGACCCTGCGCAGTACGCCGAGGCCGGGGCCATGCGGCTGCCCGACAGCCACCCGCTCCTCATGGCACTGCTCGAGAAGTTCGACCTCCCCCGCCAGGAGTTCTACCTGGTGGACGTCGACCCCGACGACCCGGCGAAGAAGACCAACCGCACCTGGATCCACGTCAACGGCGTCCGTGAGCGCCGGGCCGACTACGAGAAGAACCCGGAAAGGGTCAACGACACCTTCCACATCACCGGCGCCGACCGGAAGAGGACCGCCGCCGCCATCCTCGCGGAGGCGCTCGAACCCGCACACCGGCTCGTCCGGGGCAAGGAGGGAACCGCTCTCGTCGACGGGTGGGCCGAGGTCCTCGAGAGGTACGGACACTGGTCCATGTACCGCTACCTCACCGAAGCCGCGGGGCTCGACACCAGGACCATCGACCTGGTCGGAACCATCCAGAACCTGACCTCACGGCTGCACCTCTCGTTCCTCCACAGCTTCCTGTCCAGCGCACTGATCGACCCGAAGACCAAGTTCTGGGAGATCAAGGGCGGCACCGCACTGCTCGCCGACGCGCTGTACGCGCCGGTGAAGGGAAAGGTGCGGCTCGACCGGCGTGCCGTGCGCGTCGAACGCGCCGGCGGCAAGGTGCGGGTGCACACCGTCTCCGAGGACTGCCAGACAGGCAACGGGGGCACCACACAGGTCTTCGAGGGTGACGAGGCGATCATCACCGTTCCGTTCTCCGGACTGCGGCACGTCACTTTCGACCCCCCGCTGTCCTACGGCAAGCGCCGGGCCATCACGGAGCTGCACTACGACGCCGCGACCAAGGTGCTGCTGGAATTCTCCCGACGCTGGTGGGAATTCACCGAGGCTCAGTGGAAGCAGGCCCTCGACACCATTGAGGACGGCCTCTACGACAAGTACCGGGCGGGCAAGGTCACAGACGGCCGGTACCTCGGCGCACACAAGTCCGTGAAGAACCTGGGTGTGACGATCCCCGACGCGTACAAGCACTGCTTCGCCGCCTTCCGGCCCGCCGCGGACGGTGAACCCGAAGCCGCTCACGTCCGTGGTGGCGGTTCCGTCAGCGACAACGCCAACCGCTTCATGTACTTCGAGCACGCCCAGCCCATGGACGGCAGTGACGGCGGCATCATGCTGGCCTCTTACAGTTGGTCCGACGACGCCCTGAAGTGGGACGCCTACGCCGACGAGGAGCGCTGTCTGCGCGCCCTCGCCGGGGTGCAGGCGGTGTTCGGCCGCCGGTGCGAGGTCTTCTTCACCGGCAGGTGCCAGACCCAGTCGTGGATGCGTGACCACTACGCCTACGGCGAGGCGTCCGTGCTCTTCCCCGGCCAGCACACGGAACTGTTCCCCGACATCCCCACGTCCGAAGGCCCGCTGCACTTCGCTGGGGACCACACCTCCGTCAAGCCGGCCTGGATCGAAGGCGCCCTCGAGTCAGCCGTCCGCTCCGCCCTGAAGGTCCACACGGGCTGACGGAGAGGGCACGACGCGCACCGCGGGTCGCGGCCGTGCGCCGGCCGCGACCCGGAGCGAGTCCCCGCGGACGCGGGGCGGACACCGGGGGTACGGCGTCCGAGGCGGCCCTCGGGAGGAGGCACGGCGTCTCGCAGCGGACCGGCCGCGCCCAGTGAGTGCGGCCTCTGCGAGTAGGTGACCGGTCTCGGCCGGCTGCACACGCGCGGGGACTCCTCGGCCTCCTCGACGCCGGGGGTCTGCGGCGGGCGGGGGTTGCCGTGGGCGTCGGGGCGTGAGAAGGGTGGCGGACGATGACGTCCGCGCCCGCCCGCAGGGTCCGCACGGATGTCCATGACCCGCTTCATCCACAACTTTCCGCCGACGTGCGGAGTGTGGCGGACGGGTGAAGACTGGAGGCGGGCAGGGACGCACTCGCCGCATCGGTGCCGAGGCGCAAACAAACCCACGCCCGTCTGCGTGGACGTGATGTGTCTCCCATGGGTGCGGGGCTCATCAAGTTCATGTGGAAAAGGGGTCCTCGGCCATGGGCGGCATCGACGACACTGCTGTCGGCAGTCTGCGGGAGGCGCTGCGGGGACCGGTGATCACCCCGCCGGATCCGGGCTACGACGAGGCCCGCAGCATTTACAACGCGATGATCGATCGGCGGCCGGCCGCTGTCGCGCAGTGCGTGGACGTGGCGGACGTGCAGGCGACGATCTCCTTCGCCAAGGACACCGGAGCCGAGCTGGCGGTGCGCGGCGGCGGTCACAGCGGGCCGGGTCTGTGCCTGGTCGACGACGGGCTGATGCTCGACCTGTCGCCGATGCGCTGGGTCAGGGTGGATCCGGACGCGGGCACCGTCCAGGTCGGAGGCGGCAGCCAGCTCGGTGACGTGGATCATGCCACGCATGCCTTCGGACTCGCCGTGCCCGCAGGGATCATGTCGACCACGGGCGTCGGCGGTCTCACTCTGGGAGGCGGACACGGCTACCTCACGCGCAAGTACGGTCTGACGATCGACAGTCTGCTGTCGGCCGACGTGGTCCTCGCCGACGGTAGCTGCGTCACCGCGTCGGCCGAGAACCACCCGGACCTGTTCTGGGCGTTGCGGGGTGGCGGCGGCAACTTCGGCGTGGTGACGTCGTTCACCTTCCGGCCGCGACCGGCACACACGGTCGGAGTCGCGGTGACGGTGTGGCCCGTCGACCGTACGCCGGAGGTGCTGCGCTGGTACCGGGAGTTCCTGCCCGCCGCTCCCGAGGACCTCTACGGATTCTTCGCGGTGCTGGTCGTGCCGCCCGGCCCGCCCTTCCCCGAGCCGATCCACGGGCAGAAGGTGTGCGGGGTGGTGTGGTGTTACACGGGGGACCTCTCCGCCGAGCGTCTGGAGCAGGTGCTCGCAGTGGTCGGCGAACCGGCGCCGCCTGCCTTCCACTTCACGACCCCCATGCCCTACCCCGAGCTCCAGACGATGTTCGACACACTGATCCCCAAGGGCCTGCAGTGGTACTGGCGCGGCGACTTCTTCGACACGGTCTCCGACGCCGCCGTCGACGTACACCACACATTCGGGGAGAACATCCCGACGGATCTCTCGACCATGCACCTGTACCCGGTGGACGGTGCGGCTCACCAGGTCGGAGCCGATGACACGGCCTGGGCCTATCGCGACGCCGTCTGGTCCGGAGTGATCGGTGGCATCGACCCGGACCCCGCCCGTGCCGACCTGATCCGGCAATGGTGCGTGGACTACTGGACCGCTCTGCACCCGCACTCCATGGGCGGCTCCTACGTCAACTTCATCGGCGAGCAGGAGAGCGCGGACCGGGTCCGGACCACCTACCGGGGGCACTTCGATCGGCTGGCCTCGATCAAGGGTGCCTACGATCCGGACAACCTGTTCCACGTGAACCAGAACATTCCGCCCGTCCCGGGCTGATGGCGCGAACCGTCGAACGCCACCCCCTTACGAGCACGCCGTCCGTCATGCGGCACGATGCGAGGCCCCTGGCGCTCTGACACGGCGCGGACCCCGGCGCTCGGGTGGGTACGGAGAGGAGATTCGCGTCGGGTGTGACTACGGGCCCGACGTGCTGGCAGTGCGCCGGGCGCCCTCTCGCGGTGTGGTTCGGGGACACCGAGATCCGGCGCCTGCGCTCGGGCCGTGTCCCGCGATGGCCGCTCCCCCTCCACGGGCTCGGGCGGGCCCCACCCTCACCGCTGCCCGCTCTCGGTGCGGGCCCGGTGCCCTGGCCCGCGCGCGGGTGCCGTCGCAGCGCGCCGGCGTGACCGCGAACACCGACGTCCGGAACGCGGCGGCGGCGTCGCCCGCCAGGTGCTCGCGCCTCCCCGGCGATCCGGCACCCGCGTCGACCCGGCCCGGCTCCGATGCGGCGCCGCGGCCCGAGCCTGGGCATCCGCACAGACTCTCCGTCCCGGGACTGGGACGCCGCAGCGACCCGGGCCGCGGCTCTGTACCGCCACCGGCGCGCGTGCTGTCGTGAGCTCCCCCCTTCCCGTCACCGTGCCGACCCCGGCACGGTCCCAAGGAGCCGTGATGCCCGCAGCACCACCGGACGGCGAGCCCGCCCTGCGCGTCGATGGCCTCGACGTGACGTACGGGCGCGCACTGTCCGCCCTCCGTTCCGTGTCCCTGACCGTCCCCTACGGCGGCGTGGTCGCGCTGCTCGGTGCCAACGGCGCCGGCAAGACGACGCTGCTGCGGGCGGTCTCGGGCACACTGCGCCTGCACCGCGGCGCGATCACGGCCGGCCGGGTCCGCTACGGCGACACGGCCCTCGAAGGCCGGGACCCGGTCGCCGCCGTACGCGCCGGAGTCGTACAGGTACCCGAGGGCAGGCGGGTGTTCGCCGGACTCAGCGTCGACGAGAACCTGCGGGCCGGCGGGCTCGGACTCGGCCGGCGCGCCCCGGCCCAGGTCCGCGAGTCCCGGGAGCGGGTCTTCACCCTCTTCCCGCGGCTCGCCGAACGCACCCGCCAGGCCGCCGGCCTGCTGTCCGGCGGAGAGCAGCAGATGCTGGCCATCGGCCGTGCCCTGATGGCCGCACCCCGCCTGCTCCTCCTCGACGAGCCCTCCCTCGGGCTGGCCCCGATGATGGTCGACCGCATCGCCGAGGTCGTCCGCGAGATCAACACCCAGGGCACCGCCGTACTCCTCGTGGAACAGAACGCCGGCATGGCGTTGTCCCTCGCCGAACACGCCTACGTCCTGGAGGTCGGCGAGATCCGGCTGGCCGGCGCCGCCGGCGAACTCGCGCGGACGGACGCCGTGCGCCGCCTCTACCTGGGGGACACCACCGAGGCCACCGACGGCAAGGGGGCCGCGTGACCACCCGAACCGCCGCACCCCCCGCGCTCGAGGTCCGGAACGTGACCGTGCGCTTCGCCGGGCTGGTCGCCCTCGACGACGTCTCCTTCACCGTCGCCCCGGGCACCGTGCACGCCGTCATCGGCCCCAACGGCGCGGGCAAGTCCACCTGTTTCAACGTCCTGTCGGGCCTCTACCGGCCCACCGCGGGCACCGTGCGACTCGGCGACGCCGAACTGACCCGGCTCGCCCCGCACAGGATCGCCGCCCTCGGCGTGGCCCGCACCTTCCAGAACATCGTCACCACTCAGGGCACCGTCGCCGACAACCTGATGCTCGGCCGCCACGCCCTGTCCCACGCCGGCTTCGCCGCCAGCGCCCTGCGTCTGCCGCGCGCCGTGCGCGAGCAGCGTGAACACCTCGCCAAGGCCCGTGAGATCGCCGAACTCACCGGCCTGGGCGCCCACTTCGACGCACCCGTCGCCCTGCTGTCCTACGGCGACCGCAAGCGCGTCGAACTCGCCCGTGCCCTCTGTCTGGAGCCCCGTGTACTGCTGCTCGACGAACCCGTGGCCGGCATGAACGCCGCCGAACGCGCCCGCATGACCGAGGTCGTCCGGGAGATCCGCGCCGAACTCGGCCTGTCCGTAGTACTGGTCGAGCACGACATGGGACTGGTCATGCGGCTCGCCGACGAGGTCACCGTGCTCGACTTCGGCAAGGCCATCGCCCACGGCACCCCCGCCGAGGTCCGGCGCGGCCCCGAGGTGCTGCGCGCCTACCTCGGCACCGGCACGACCGGGGAGGACGCGGCATGACCGGCTTCCTCGACAACCTCCTCAACGGCCTCGCCCTGGGGTCCGTCTACGCCCTGATCGCCCTCGGCTTCGTCACCATCTTCAAGGCGTCCGGCGTGCTGAGCTTCGCCCACGGTTCCCTGCTCCTGCTCGGCGGGTACCTCGTCGCCGTCCTGCACGACGACATCGGCTTCGCCGGGGCGCTGGCCGTCGCCGTCCTCGTGACGGCGGCCGTGGCCGGGGCCCTGGACCGGCTGGTGCTGCAACGGGTCGGGACCGACCCGCACTCCGCCCACGTCCAGACCATCGTCACCATCGGCATAGACATCGTCCTGGTCACCGACCTGGCCCGGCGCATCGGCGGCGACCTGCTGCCGCTCGGCGACCCCTGGGGCAACTCGGTGACGGACCTGGGCCCGGTGACCGTCGCCGACAGCCGCATCGCCGCGATCCTGGTGTCCGCCGTGGCCATCGGCGGGGCCTTCGCCCTCTTCAGGTTCACTCCCTGGGGCCTGTCGCTGCGCGCGGCGGCCGAGGACGGGGAGGCCGCCGCCCTCATGGGCGTACGTCTGACCCGCGTACGCACCGTCGCCTGGTGCCTGGCAGGCGGACTCGCCGCGCTCGCCGCGGTCTTCCTGGTCGCCTTCCCGGCGCCCGGACTGGAGCGCACCACCGGGCAGATCGCCCTGAAGGCCTTCCCGGCCGCCATCCTCGGCGGCATGGCCTCCCCGGTCGGCGCCCTGGTCGGCAGCATGCTGATCGGCCTCACCGAGGCCTTCGTCGCGGGCTACCAGTCCGACCTGCACGTCCTCGGCGAGGGCTTCGGCGACGTCGCCCCGTACGCCGTGATGGTGCTGGTCCTCCTGGTGCGCCCCGCCGGGCTCTTCGCGGCGAAGGGAGCGGCCCGTGTCTGAACTCCCCGACTCCGGTCTCTCCAAGTCCGGTCTCTCCAAGTCCGGTCTCTCCAAGTCCGGTTTCCCCGGGTCCGGTCTCCGCCCAAGACGCGACCTCCTCAAGCGGGGCGCGCTCCTGCTGCCCGCCCTCCTCCTGTGCGCCCTGCCCTTCTACCTCGACGCCTTCTGGCTGCGCATCGGCCTGTTCTCCATGGCCGCCGCCATCGGCGCCGTCGGCCTGGGCCTGCTCAGTGGTACCGCCGGACAGCTCTCCCTCGGACACGCCTTCTTCCTCGCCGTCGGCGCCTACGGCTACGTATGGCTGGCGGGGGAGCCCGGACCGGGGCTGCCGCCCGCCGTCGCCGCCGTCCTCGCGGTGCTGCTCGCCGGTGCCGCGGGCGGCCTGTTCAGCCCCGTCGCCGGCCGGGTCAAGGGCATCTACCTCGGCGTGGCCACCCTCGCCCTGGTCTTCCTGGGCCACCACGTCCTGCTCACCGCGGACTCCGTCACCGGCGGCTTCAACGGACGTTCGGTGCCGCCCCTGGAGATCGGCGGGTTCACCTTCGCCGAGACCGACCCCGAACTGACCGTCCTGGGCGTGCCGTTCGGCGCCGAGGAACGGCTCTGGTACCTGGGTCTCGCCCTCTTCGCGCTCACCTGGTTCACCGCGCGCGGACTGCTGCGCGGACGCCCCGGACGCGCCCTGGTGGCGCTGCGCGACAGTGAGACCGCGGCGTCCGTCATGGGCGTGCACGTGGCCCGGTACCGCTCGGCCGCGTTCGTCGTCTCCTCGATGTACGCGGGCCTCGCCGGCGTCCTGCTCGCACTGTCCTTCCGCCGAGTCGTGCCCGACTACTTCTCCCTCCTCCTTTCCGTCGACTACCTCGCCATGATCGTCATCGGCGGCCTCGGCTCGGTGGCGGGAGCCACCGCCGGCGCCGTCTTCGTCACCGCGCTGCCCCTGCTGATGACCCGCTACGCCGACCAGTTGCCGCTGGTGGCGACCCCGGGCTCCGGCGACGGCTCGATCGGTCCGACCGAGGCCTCCCGCTACCTCTACGGCGCGGCGATCGTCGTGATCCTGCTCTACGCCCCCGACGGCCTGCACGGACTGACCCGTCGGACCCGCGCCCGCCTGCGCCGCAAGCCATCCGTCACCGGTCCTCCGGACGCCGGTGCCACACCCCGGCCCCCGGGCACCACCGCCAACACCGCACGAACCAAGGAGCACACCCCGTGAACGTCACGCACCCCAGGCCCCGCACCACCCGGACCGCCGCTCTGGCCGCGGCACTGGCCGCCGTGCTGCTCGCGGGCACCGCGTGCAGCACGAAGGCGGAGGGCGGGAGCACCGACGAAGCCGCCGACGGCGTCAAGGCCGGCCCCGGAGTCAGCGACAAGGCCATCAAGCTGGGCGCGCTGACCGACCTTACCGGCCCCTACGCCACCCTCGGCAAGAGCATCGTGCAGGCCCAGCAGATGTGGGCCGACGAGACCAACGCCGCGGGCGGCATCTGCGGCCGCAAGGTCGAGATCGTCGTCAAGGACCACGGCTACGACGTGCAGAAGGCGGTCACCGCCTACGCCGACATCTCCCCGGACGTCGTCGCCCTGCCCCAGGTGATCGGCTCGCCGGTGGTCGCGGCCCTGCTCGACGACATCGAGCGGGACCACATGCTGACCTTCCCGCAGGCCTGGGCCGCCTCGCTGCTGGGCAGGGACTCCGTCCAGGTCCTCGGCACCACCTACGACCTCGACATGATCGCCGCCGTCGACTTCCTGACCCGCACCAAGAAGATCGCCAAGGGTGACACGATCGGCCACGTCTACTTCGAGGGCGACTACGGCGCCAACGCGCTGGAGGGCTCCGAGTGGGCCGCCGAGCAGGCGGGGATGAAGGTGGTAGGCCAGAAGATCAAGGCCACGGACACCGATCTCACCGCGCAGGTCTCGGCGCTGAGCAAGGCCGGGGTGAAGGCGATCCTGATCAGCGCGGGCCCCGCCCAGACCGCCTCCCTCGCCGGCGTGGCCGCCGCCCGGGGCCTGAAGGTGCCGATCGTCAGCAGCGCTCCCGGCTACGCCCCGCAGTTGATGAAGACGCCCGCGGCGGCGGCGCTGGAAGCCATGGTCCACGTGGTCAGCGCCGCACCGGCGGTCAGCTCCGACCTGCCCGGCGTCAAGAAGATGGTCGCCTCCTACAACAAGAAGTACCCGGGCGAGCCGGTCGACTCGGGAGTGCTCTCCGGATACAACGCCGCCCAACTGATGGGCTCCGACCTGAAGAAGGCCTGTGAGGGCGGCAGCCTCACCCGTCAGGACGTGGTCAAGGCGCACCGCTCGCAGAAGAACGTCGACACCGGCCTCGGCACTCCGCAGAACTTCACCCTCGTGACCGAGCCGGCCAGCCGGTCCACCTACGTGCTGAAGCCCGACGCCGAGGCGGTCGGTGGCCTGGTCGGCCTGGAGGAGGCGCACAAGGCGCCCGGCGTCGACGCGTACCTGGCCGCTCGCGGCTGACCGACCCGAGCGGGCGCCAAGTCGACTGCGTGGCAGTCGACTTGGCGCCCGCTTCGCCGGGGCACTGGTTCCTCCGAACGCAGGGTCTCTAGGATGTACTCTCGGTCAGGCCAGAGCAGTTGGCGCGGTACGGAGCTGGGGGAATGATGCAAGCCGACAAGCGGTTGTCCACGGAGATCGACGCCAACGTGCCCACGGCCGCACGTATGTACGATTACTATCTGGGCGGCAAGGACAACTACGCGGCCGACCGGGCGGCGGTCGGAGAGCTGGACAAGGTCGTACCCAGCACCCGTCGGCTCGCGCTGAACAACCGGCGCTTCCTGCAGCGGGTCGTCAGGATCCTCGCGCAGGAATACGGTATCCGCCAGTTCCTGGACCACGGCTCCGGCCTGCCCACGCAGGACAACGTCCACCAGATCGCCCAGGGCGTCGCCCCCGACTCGCGCGTCGTCTACGTCGACAACGACCCGATGGTGCTGGTCCACGGCCGCGCGCTGCTCGACCAGAACGAACGCACCGCCGTCATCCACGCCGACATGCGTTCGACGGAGGAGATCTTCTCCCACCCGGACACCCAGCGCCTGATCGACTTCTCGCAGCCGGTGGCCGTCCTGTTCAACTCGGTCTTCCACTGCATCCCGGACAGCGAGACCGACGGCCCGATGGCGGTCGTCCGCCGCGTGACCGAGCGGCTGGCGCCCGGGAGCTACGCGGTGATGTGCCAACTGGTCAGCGAGGACGCCGAGGTGCGCGAGTCCGTCACGGAGTTCATGGACCGGGCGACCCAGGGGCACTGGGGCCGGGTCCGCGAGCCGAAGGACGTCGAGGCCCTCTTCGAAGGCATGGACATCCTGGAGCCGGGCCTGGTCGAGGTCTCGACCTGGCGCCCGGACACCGACGTGGTCCCCCGCCAGCTCACCGACGAGTGGATCGAGTTCGGCGGTCTGGGACGCATCCGCTAGCAGAAGAGCACGAGGGGCCTCGCACTACGCGTGCGGCTCTCTTGTGCGCTGCGCTACTTGTCGGGGTAGCGCAGCGCCATCGTCTCGCGCAGCAGCTCGAGTGAATCGCGCGGAGTGAGCGCCTCATCGGCCAGGCGGTCCAGCGCGACCCGGTACTCCTCGGTCTCGTCACGGTCCTCGAGGAAGTTGGCGCTCTTGATGTGCTCCAGGTAGACCACGTCGGGCAGGTCGATGCCGCCGAACCGCAGGTAGGTGACCGGAATCGCGGGTGCCGATGCGTTCGTCACGTCCAGCGGCACGATCTGCAGCGTCACATGCGGCTGCCCGGCCATCTCGACGAGGTGCGTGAGCTGTTCACGCATGACCTCGCGGCTGCCCAGTACTCGCAGCAGCACGGACTCGTCGATGATCGCCCACAACTGTGGCGCGTCAGCGCGGCCCAGCAACTCCGCACGGCGCATGCGCAGTTCGACACGCCGCTGGACCTCACCGGAAGGCGCGTTCGGCAGGCCCCGCTCGACCACGGCCCGGGTGTAGGCCGGCGTCTGGAGCAGTCCGGGAACGTACTGGATCTCGAAGGTCCGGATGGTCGCCGCGGCCTCCTGCAGTCCGACCAGGCGGTCGAACCACTCAGGCATCAGACGTTTGTCGTACCGCTGCCACCAGCCCGGTTCCCCGGCGCGTCGCAACAGCTTGAGCAGGACCGAGGCCTCGTAGGCATCGGTGCCGTACCGCTCCAGCAGTGCGCGGACGTCCGTCTCCGTCGGGGGCTTGCGGCCCTTGCCCGACTCGATGCGCGAGAGCTTCGCCGCGCTGAACCCGAGGTCGCGCGCCGCCTGGTCCTGGGAGAGGCCGGCGTCCTCGCGGAAGCCCGCAAGCTGAACGCCGACGAGCATCTTCAGCAGAGTCGGAGCCGGCTCGGCCCGTTCCAGATACGGCTCGAGACGGGAGAGGCGATGCGACGCGGCGGACATCCTGACTCCCAGCAGACCGGCAGACTTGAGAAACCACACTATCTCATCCCGCAGGTGCCCGCCGCATCTGCCCGTGGAAAACGGGTAGTTGGCCTCCGCTTGGCGCCGGCCATCCGCGTCGGCGGCCGTTCCCGCCCCCGCTCACAGCAGGTGGTCGAACTCGCCCTCCTTCGCCCCGGCCAGGAAGGCGGCCACCTCGGCGGGGGTGTAGACGAGCGCGGGGCCGTCCGGATCGCGGGAGTTGCGCATCGCGATGCCTCCGTCCACGAGGGCCACCTCGACGCAGTTGCCCTCGGCGTTGCTGTGCCGACTCTTCTTCCAGCAGGCGTCCAACAGGCTGGCCTGCACTCCGTTGCGCACTGGTGGCACCGCGGTCTCCTTGCCGTTCGGGGGAGTGGACCGAGCCTCGTCGGTCCCCGTGCGCTCCCATCCGATTTTTTCGCGCAATTTCTCGTGCAATTGCACGCGAGCGCTGTCAGCGTGGATAATAGCCGTGGCGTCAACCCCCTGGTCGGCGCCTTGTTCTGACGTCGCATCAGGGAGATGCCGTGTCGTCACCTGCGCATTCCGTGCTCCGGTCGCCCGGCGAACCCGCGTCGGAGGCAGGCGCGGCGAGCCCGCTCGGAGACCTTGCGCACACCGCGCGACCGGCCGCCCGCCGCGACGAGTGGCCGCTCCCAGCCCCGCACACCAAGCACTACCAGCCGGGCGGCCGGCCCGCTTCCGCGGTGCTGCGCATCGCGCGCGGCGGAGGGGGCTTCGCCCGGGCCCGGGGCTTCACGAGGGACACGTTGACCGGCTGGTCCCTGGACCGGTACGCCGACGACGCCGTCCTCGTGATCACCGAGCTGGTCTCCAACGCCGTGCGGCACGCGGTGCCGTCGGCGGCGGCCGGCACGCCCGAGGTCAGGCTGGGACTCGCCCTGGACCCCGGCCGTCTGACGCTGACCGTCTCCGATCCCGGGGACAACGCGCCCGTGTTCACCCCGTCCGGCGGCTCCGCACTCCAGGAGCACGGACGAGGCCTGTGCATCGTCGACGCCCTCGCGGAGGAGTGGGGCTGGACCCCGAGGCCTCCGGCCGGCAAGACCGTCTGGGCCAAGTTGTCGACCCGCCCCCTCACCTGATCCGACTGCCGCGGAAGGGCCCCACACCATGCGCAGCGCTCCGACACCCGAGCCGAGCACCCAGCGCACCGACCGTCAGCAGCAGCCGCCCGGCTCCCCCCGGACCGCCGCCCCCCTCGCGGGGCTGGACGGCGTGCCGTGGAGTGAGATCCAGGACTCCAGCGGCTCTGCCGCGGCGATTCCCGGGCTGCTGCGCAAAGTCGCCCGGGGCGACGCCGAGACCGCCCGTGCCGCCCTCGGCGATCTGCGCAAACGCATCTGCCAGTACGGCTTCGTCGTCGAACAGGCCACCGCCGCGACCGTTCCCTTCCTGTGGGAACTGGCGCAGTGGCCCCAGGTGAGCTGCCGGGCGCAGATCATCCAGTTGCTCAAGAACATCGCCGACGCCCGCCAGTGGGAGACCACCGCCGCCGCCTACCCCAAGCTGCTCAACCACCGGGAGAACCCCGTGGCGTGGGAGCGCGCGGCGCGGCAGGCCGTCCGCGCCCGGCGGGACGGGCTCGAGCGGCTGCTGGCCGAGGGCGACAGTGAGATCGCGCGGGCCACGACCGAACTGGCCCGCACACTCGGAGACTGAGGCCCGCGCCCTCCACGGGGGAGAAGGCGCGGGTCTCCGCACGACGCACCGGCACACCGACCCACCGCCACACCGTCTCGTACGCCGTTCCGGCCCGCGGAACGGTGTGGCGTACTCCTCGCCGAAGGGGTAGGAAAGCGCGGAAGGAAAGCGCTTGCCCCACTCGGTCACCAGGAGGACCACGCCCATGGCGTCGCCGCCCGAAAAGCCGCTCGACCACCGCTACCGGGGCGAACACCCGATACGCACGCTCGTCTACCTCCTGCGCGCCGACCGCCGCCGTCTGGCGGGGGCGGTCGCGGTCTTCACGGTCAAACACAGTCCCGTCTGGCTGCTGCCCCTCGTCACCGCGTCGATCATCGACACGGTCGTGCAGCACGGCCCGATCGGCGATCTGTGGACCAGCACCGGGATCATCATGTTCATCCTGGTGGTCAACTACCCGCTGCACCTGCTGTACGTCCGCCTCCTGTACGGCAGCGTGCGCCGTATGGGCACCGCCCTGCGGTCCGCGCTGTGCACGCGCATGCAGCAGCTCTCCATCGGCTACCACTCGCGCGTCAGCGCGGGCGTCCTGCAGGCCAAGGTGGTCCGGGACGTGGAGACCGTGGAGCAGATGGTGCAGCAGACCGCCGAGACGGGGCTCGGCGCGGTCACCGTGCTCACCGGCGGCCTGGTCATCATCGGCGTGCGCACACCGGAGTTCCTGCCCGTCTTCCTGGTCGTCGTGCCCGCCGCCTCCCTCCTCGTGGCCCGCCTCCGCGCCCGGCTGCGCTCCCACAACGAGCACTTCCGCCACGAGGTGGAGGCGCTGTCGTCCCGGGTCACGGAGATGACCCGGCTCATCCCGGTCACCCGCGCCCACGGCCTGGAGGGCAAGGCACTGCGCCGCATGGACGGCACCCTGGACCGCCTGCTGACCTCCGGAATGCGTCTCGACCTCGTCAACGGCCGCTTCGGCTCCCTCTCCTGGGTCGTGCTCAACGTGGTCGGCGTACTGGTCCTCACGGGCGCCGCGCTGATCTCGTACCACGGCGTCTGGGGCGTCACCGCAGGCGACGTCGTCATGCTCAGCGCCTTCCTGACCACCCTCACCGGCTCCACGACAACGTTGGCGGGGCTGGCCCCGGTCATCACCAAGGGCCTGGAGTCCGTCCGTTCGGTCGGCGAGGTGCTCCAGGCTCCCGAGTTGGAGGACAACGAGGGCAAGGCGGAGCTCGCCGCCCTGCGCGGCGCCGTCACCTTCGAGGGCGTCGGGCACGTCTACGAGAGTGACGGGCGGCCCGCGGTGAGCGACTTCACGCTCACGGTCCAGCCCGGCGAGACCGTCGCCCTGGTGGGGGCCTCCGGTGCCGGCAAGTCCACCGTCCTCAACCTGGTCATCGGCTTCCTGCGGCCGACCTCGGGCCGGCTGCTGCTCGACGGCACCGACATGAACACCCTCGACCTGCGCACGTACCGGCGCTTCGTCTCGGTGGTGCCGCAGGAGTCCATCCTCTTCGACGGCACGGTCCGGGAGAACGTCGCCTACGGCATGGACGACGCCGACGAGGAGACGGTGCGGGCTGCCCTGCGCGACGCCAACGCGCTGGAGTTCGTCGACCGGCTGCCGCAGGGCCTCGACACCCTGGTCGGGGAGCACGGCGCACGGCTCTCCGGCGGCCAGCGCCAGCGTCTTGCCATCGCCCGCGCCCTCATCCGGGACCCCAGGGTGCTCATCCTCGACGAGGCCACCTCGGCGCTGGACACGCGCTCGGAGGCGCTCGTCCAGCAGGCGCTGGCCAAGCTGCTGCGCGGACGCACCACGTTCGTCGTCGCCCACCGGCTGTCCACGGTGCGCGGCGCGGACCGGATCGTGGTCATGGGCGAGGGCCGGATCCAGGAGGCCGGCACCCACGACGAACTGCTGGGCAGGGGAGGGGCGTACACGGCGCTGCACAGCGGCCAGGTCGCCTGAACACGGCCTCGGCGGCGCACGGGCCGCGTCCCGGACGTCAGGCCCCGGCCCAAGTTGTGCCGAGTACCCGGGCGGCGAAGTCGGCCAGTCGGGCCCGCATCCGTTCGCGGGGCACGTCCTCCCGGCCGGCCAGGTGCTCGACCAGGTCGGCCCGGACGGCGGCGAGCAGCGCGTGGGCGGCGAAGTCGCCGTCGGTGAGGCCGGGAACCCGCTCCAGCATGGTCCGCAGCAAGGCGTGCCAGCGCTCGTAGTGGCTCGCCCCGTACGGGCTGTCGCCGCCGGAGGCCTCCAGGGCCAGCGCGAGGGGGCGGTTGTCGAGTTTGAAGCACAGGAGCGCGTCGAGCACGGCGGGGACGCGCTGCGCCGGGGGAGTGCCGGGGCCCAGCGGGGGCGGACCCGTCTCGACGGCCTGCTCGATCGGTTCCATCCGTGCCGCGTACAGCGCCTTGATCAGCCCGGTCCGGTCGCCGAAGGCCCGGAAGAGCGTTCCCTTGCCGACTCCGGCCGCTGCCGCGACGTCCGCCATGGTGACGTCCTCCGGGCTCTCGCGGCGGACGAAGAGGGCGTCGGCGGCCGCGAGGACGGCCGCCCTGTTGCGGGCGGCGTCCTTGCGTGGCTTGCGCTCGGTCACAGGGTCTCCTCCGTAGCGGGCGGGGTGCCGGTGGGTGTGCGTGCGTGTCGGTGTACGTCGGCGTGCGCTGGCGAGCATCGGCGTGCGCAGGCGTACACCGGCGCGCGTTGCAAAGCGGACCGCTGGTCCGTATCGTTTGAAGCGGACCGCCGGTCCGTATTCTATGCGACGGAGGGAAACCCACCCATGCCCACGCCCACCCCGCCCACCGTGCCCGCCCCGGCGGCGGACCTGTACCGCCACAGCCTGCGGCTGCTGCTGGACAAGGACATCGACGCCTGGGTCGGCCTGTGGTCCGACGACGGAGTCATGGAGTTCCCCTTCGCCCCCGAGGGCCGGCCCCGGCGGCTGGCGGGCCGGGAGGCGGTCGCCGCCTACATGCGCCACTATCCCGACCACATCGACCTGCACGACTTCCCCGAGCTGCGGATCCACGAGACCACCGACCCGCGGACCGTCGTGGTGGAGATGCGCGGCGTGGGCCGGGTGGTGCGGACCGGCGCGCCCTTCGACATGACGTACGTCGCCGTGGTGACCGTCCAGGACGGGCGGTTCACCTCCTACCGCGACTACTGGAATCCGCTCGTTCTCCAGGAACCCGGCACGGACTTCGCCGGGAGCGCCCGATGACCGGCACCGGCACCACACTGGTGGTCGGAGCCACCGGCACCACCGGCGGCCGCACCGCCGCGCAACTGATCGCCGCGGGCCACCGCGTGCAGGCCGGGAGCAGGCGCGCGGTCCCGCTGCCGGGCGCGGAGGCGGTCAGCTTCGACTGGTACGACACCGACACGCACGACGCGGCCCTCGACGGAGCCGACCGCGTCTATCTCGTTCCGCCGCCGGGCGAGTGGAACCCGGCCGCGGTCATGCTGCCCTTCCTGCGCAGGGCACGCGACGCGGGCGTGCGGCGTGCGGTGCTGCTCAGCTCCTCGGCCGTTCCCGAGGGCGGCCCGGCGGTGGGCGCGGTGCACCGGGCGCTCCCCGGCCTGTTCGAGCAGTGGGCGGTGCTGCGGCCGTCCTGGTTCATGCAGAACTTCACCGGGGCCCACGCCCACGCCGTCAGTATCCGGGAGGAGGGCGCCATATTCACCGCCGCCGGGAGCGGCCGCGTGGGCTTCGTCGACGCCGACGACATCGCCGCCGTCGCCGTGCGCGCCCTCACCGACGACCACGCCCCCGGTACGGATCTGGTCCTCACCGGTCCCGAGGCCCTCGGCTACGACGACATCGCCGCGATCCTCACGCGGGCCGGGGGCCGGACCGTGGTCCACCGGCGCCTGACGAACGAGCAGTTGCGTGCCCGCCTCGCGACACTGGTTCCGCCGGACTTCGCCGCGATGCTGGCCGACATGGACCGCGCCATCGCCGGGGGAGCCGAGGACCGCACCACCGACACGGTCCAACGCGTCACCGGCCGCCCGCCGCACGGCTTCCGGGAGGTGCTGGAACGGGAGCTGCGTGCGCGGTGAGTCACGCGTGAACGGGCGGAGCCCTCAGGGACCACGACGGCGCTCCTGAGTGCACTCGGTTCAACTATCCGAACTCGGCAGGGAAGTGGTCGGACAGGAAGCGACGGATTCCCGTCAATCACGAGCACGGACGCGCACGGTGTGATTGCTTCGGCCGGGTTCGGGCATACGCAGCGAAACTCGAGAGAAAGGGCGCTTCGTGCTCGAACCGGACCCGAAGGTCGTCAGGGAGTTGCTGACGCGGTACGCGTCACTGCGGATCGCTCAGGCGGAGAGTCAGAGGCCGACGACGGGGCGGGAACTGGCGGACGTCAGCTACACGTTGTGCGTGATGATGGCGACGACCAGCATCCACGACGCGGTGGCCAAGGCGGACGCGCTGCTGCTCGCCAAGGGACGGACACCGGACGCAGTCCGCGCGGCGGACCCGGACGGGGAGAGCGGCCTGTCGCTGGCCGTGTGACACCGCCGTACCCGGGGCCCGCCTTGGGGATCAGACTGATCAGGCCGACCGGTCCGATCAGTCCGACCGGCCAGACCGCCGGGCCGATCCGCAAGGCGGGCCCTACGCGCGCGCCGCGGGCGCGGCCGGCTTCCCGTGGAACGCCGCGCGATAGGCGTACGGAGTCGTGCCGACCACCCGGCGGAACCGCTCCCGGAATGCCGTGGGGGAGCCGAATCCCGCCTGCCGCGCGATCCGCTCGACCGAGTGGTCGCCGTTCTCCAGCAGATACTGGGCCCGCCGCACCCGCGCCCGCAGCAGCCACTGCAGCGGAGTGGTGCCCGTCTGCTCGCGGAACCGGCGGCTGAAGGTGCGCTCGCTCATACCCGCGCGGGCGGCCATCGCGCCGAGGGTGACCTCCCCGCCCAGGTTGTCCTCCATCCACTCCAGCAGCGGCTCCAGGTCCGAGCCCCGCGGCACGGGCGGACGCTCGTGCACGATGAACTGGGCCTGTCCGCCCTCCCGTTCCAGCGGTACGACGCACATCCGGGCGGCGTGCGCGGCGACGGCCGACCCCAGGTCCCGGCGGATCATGTGCAGGCACATGTCCAGACCGGCGGCGGCGCCCGCCGAGGTGAGGATCTGCCCGTTGTCGACGTAGAGCACGTCCGGCTGCACCTCCACGCGCGGATGGCGGCGGGCCAGCTCCGCCGCGGCGATCCAGTGGGTGGTCGCCCGCAGCCCGTCCAGCAGCCCCGCCTCCGCGAGGACGAAGGCGCCCACGCACACCGACGCGATCCGCGTACCGGCGCCGGCCGCCCTCCGCAGCGCCGCGAGGACCCGCTCCGAGGGCGGGCCGTGCTCCTCCGAGCGGCCCGGCACGATGATCGTGTCGGCGGATTCCAGAGCCTCCAGACCCCGGTCGATACGCAGGGCGAGCCCCTCCGTGCGCACCTCGGGCGACTCCGCGCACAGCCGGACCCGGTACGGGCGGCGCCCGTCGGGCAGCCGCGTCCAGTCGAACGCCTGCATGGGCGCCGCCATGTCGAACGGCACGACGTCGTCGAGGACCAGGATCGCCACGCAATGCATGACCGCCACGATAGGCGGGTTCCCGCCGGGGCCAGAACCCCGCGCACACCGCCCGCTCCGCCTTCTTCCGGTCCATCACCCCCTGGTGAGGGCGTTGGCGAGAATCCGTTGGAAGCTGTCATTTCAGCCTCTGTGCGATCACCCGGCCGCTTCCTAGCGTGGCTCCCACCGCATTCCACCGAACCTGCCCACCGGAGCTCCGACCGATGACCAAGATCCTGCTGTCCCTCCACGTCCTGGCCGCCATCATCGCCGTCGGGCCCGTCACCGTCGCGGCCAGCATGTTCCCGCCGGCCGCCCGACGAGTTGTGGCGGCGGTGCCCGCGGGGGCCGGGGCCGGGACCGACCCCGCGGCCGCCGGGGGCGCCGGGGACGTGGGCACCGTCCGGCTGCTGCACCGCATCTGCCGGGTCTACGCCGGCCTCGGCATCGCGGTGCCGGTCCTCGGCTTCGCCACCGCCGCGGCGATGGGTGTCCTGGGGGACGCGTGGCTCATCACGTCCATCGCCCTGACCGCGGCCGCCGCCGGCATCCTGATCGCCTTCGTCCTGCCCCGCCAGGAGGAACTGCTGGAGCAACTGACCGGCCGCGAGCCCGTCGAGCACGCCCGCACCGCCCGGCTCGCCATGTTCACCGGACTGTTCAACCTGCTGTGGGCCACCGTCACGGTCCTCATGATCGTCCGGCCCGGCTCCACGACCGGCGCGTGAGCCGCCGTCACCTCCTGGACCGAATGCACACCACAGGAGGGACGGGCGCCTAGACTGCTCAGTCGCGCCTCCGTGCGGGGGCGGACGACACGAAAGGCACGTTGACGGGTGTTCCAGGATTCCCCCATCTACGACCGACTCGTCGCCGAACGCGGTGACGTCCCCGAGCAGGTGCGACGGGATGCCGAGCGCGTGAGCAGGGAGCTGGAGGTTGTCATGCGCCCGTTGCACTCACCCGGCCACCTGCCCGGCGCCGAACGGCAGCCGTCCCCGGGCGCCGGCTGGCAACGCACCGCCCTGCTGCCCGGCCCGCGCCCGCACTAGCACCTGCCCGGCGGATCAGACCGCGGACACCGGGTACGCCACGCCCTCCCTCACTGCCGCGAAGGCGTGTGCGGTGCCGTCGTCGGTGGCGGCAGTGCGGTGCACCGCACTCATCCGACGGCCGTCGTGCCCGGGCCGCCGGCGTCCACCGGATCCCCGGCGCCGGGCCGGGCCAGCCACTCGGCGATGGTGCGGGCGATCGGCTGACCGGTGTCCACCTCGACGAAGCCGAACTGCCCCGACTGGTTGCACTCCAGGAACCACCAGGTTCCGTCGCCGTCCTCGGCGAAGTCGAGGGCACCGTAGGCCAGTCCCGCCGCGCGGAGGTAGGCGCGGACGGCCTCGGCGACGCGGGGCGGCACCTCGGCGGGCCGCCACGGCTCGGGGGACGCCGAGAATCGGACGTCCACGTCGTCGGGGTCCAGGCCCGCGAGGGTCGTCTTGCGCGCGGCCAGCAACTCGTCGCCGACGACCGTGAGACGGATGTCGGCACGCTTGGCGACCCGGCGTTGCAGCAGCGTCGGGCCGTGGGCGACGGCGGAGAAGTCGGCCTCGGGCGGCACCCTGCTGGTCGGCACCGCCAGGGGCGGGTCCTGCGGATGCGCGCCCGAGACGGGCTTGACGACCAGGTCCGGGTAGCGCTCGGCGAACTCCCGGGCGGCGCGTGGGAACGTCGTGATCAGCGTCGCCGGCACGGGCAGCCCGCACTGCTGCGCGAGACGCAGTTGCCACGGCTTGTACCGGGCCCGGTGCGCCGCGTCGGGCTGGTTCATCCAGCGCGCCCCGCAGTCACGGAGCATGCCGTAGAGCGCCTGCCCGGACTCCTCGGTCAGCCACGCGGAGGGCTCGGCGGCCCGCGTGGCCGCGCCGCCCGGCCTGCGCACCCAGACGGACCGCAGCCCGCCGATGCTCACCAGGCGGCCCCCCGAGGACAGATGGCCCCGGAACGAGCCGTGCACGAACTCGCCGGAGAGCGCGACGGAGTCGGTCAGGTCGGCGGGGTCCAGGCGGACCACCGGTACACCCGACGCGTTCAGGTGCACCACCACCATGTCGGCGGTGACGTCCTCTTCACAGGTCAGGATCAAGACGGTCATTCTCGACGGCCCGTGTTCAGTCGTCGAAGTGAGTCTTCGACCCCGCGGTGGAGGTCGTGGTCCCCAGGTCTCTCAACAAGGCGTGGTCACAGGCGGCCACCCGCCCGTCCGAAAGCACGTTCAACTGCAGCCCGGAGTCGTAGACGTACGGAGTCGTGGCGTCCAACTCCACTGCCGGGCGTGCGTAGTTGAGCGCGAACGGTTTCATCGTCTCTCCCTGGTCGGTGCTGCGCCGAGCAGGCGATGGTTCCTTTGCGCCGTCGCCTGGTCCGCCGACTGCCTTCGGCTTCCAGAGACTTATACGAATCGAACGGGTGATTGGTTTCCTTACGCAGCGTAGTCATGAGGCGGGCCGGTGCTTTCCCGCCGGTCCGCGGTCTCCCTCCGCCCGCCGACAGAGCCGCGCGCGGAGCGCAGGGCGAGGAGCAGTACACCGATGTCGTCCAGGTAGACGGGATCGGGCACCAGGTCGGCCGGCAGTACCAAGTAGAGGACGGCGCCCCAGAAGACCCACCTCGGACCGGTGGGCAGCCCGGCCCGTCGGAGGTCCCGCCGGGTGCGGACCAGCCGCACCAGGACGCCGACCGCCGCCGCGAGGACGGCTGCCGCGAGCAGCACCACCGCGGCGATCACCATCGTGGTCGTATCCACCCGCCCCTCCTTCTGGTGCGTGCTCGTGACGCGCGGCACGCGCCTTGACTCCCCGGATTCCCGCTCGGGCCGGTGACAAGCCCGCACGCAAGGGTCTCTCATCCCTGTGGCCTACTCCAGTGGCACGGTGCGCGGGACGTGCTTAGTAATGGTCAGCACACAGCGCGAGTCGCATGTCGGGGACGCAGGGCGGCCGCACCCCCACCACACGGAGAGATCATGACTACCGGCTCTTCAGCACCCCGTTCGCCCGAGTACGCCATATCCGCCGTGGACCTGCCCACCGGGGAGACGACCACGGCCACCGGCACGCACCCGGTGCGTCCGTCGGCCGGGCGAGCCGACGCCGAGGTGTCGAGCGTCCACCCCTCGGCCGCCCCTACACCCGCCCCCCAGTCACCCGCCCGCCAGTCACCTGCTCCCCAGGCAGTCCAGCCCGCAGCCGCAAAACCCCCGCCCGTCCCCCGTGAACCCGCCCCCGTCCCGCGGGAGCCCTTCCCCGAGGAGACCTCCGTCCAGGAACCCGTTCCCCACGACGCGGTGGTGCGCGAGTTCGGCGATCCCGTCGGCGACCTGGTGCGGGCCGCCGTGGCCGACCGGCCGCTGGAGGAGGTGGTCGACCTGATCACGACGCTGGAGCAGTCACCCCGGTACGCGCAGGCCACCATCGACGCGCTGCGCGCCGTCGGCGTGAACCGCTCCGTCGAGGACGTCACCCGGCTGGTCGGCCTGCTGACCCGGCCGCCGCGCCAGTCGGACAGCGCGGACGAGGCGATCCGGGCGGCGGCGGAGTGCCGTTCGGTCGAGGACGTCACCCGGCTGATGGAACTGCTGCACCGCACCCCCCTGGAGCCGCACTGCGGGCAGGAGGCCGTACGGGCCGCCGCCACCGGCCGGCCCGTGGAGGAACTGGTCGAGCTGATCGGCCAACTGGCCATGGACGGACGGGTACGCCCGGACCGCCCCGACGCCCGGCACCTGCGGGCGGCCCTGGACACAACCGCCGACGACGAGCCGGAGCCCACCCACCGTCCGGCGGGACTGGCCGGCGCCTTCGCCGCGGCCGACCGCCGTGGCCGCGAAGGCCGCAGGACACCGCGCCTGGGCCGCCGGCGACGTGACCGCAACCAGGACCGCGCGTCGCGCGAGCGGGACCCCGCGTCACATGACCGCGACCCCGCGACCCGTGACCCCGCGCCCCGAGACCGTGCGGCGCGCCGGTCCGCCCGGGGTGCGGCCTGGTCGGTCTGGCTCACCGCGGCCGTCCTGGCCGGGTGCGGCGTGGCCTACTTCCCACTGCACCACAACGACGCCTCCGCCCGCGCCTACGGGGCCGCCCTCGGACTGTCGGCGCTCTGCCTGGTGCTGGCCCTGCTGCTGACCGTACGACCCGCCGTACCGCTGCTCGCCGCGGCGGTCGTGGGACCGGCGGCGCTGGCCGCGGCCAGGCTCTACGGCAGCACGACACCGTCGGCCCGAGTGTCCCCGGCCGTGGACCTCACCCTCGCGCCCACCTGGATCGCCGTCGCGGTCGCCGTACTCGCGTCGCTGGTCGCGCTCATGGCGCTGTGCGTACGGGTGGCCTCTCAGGCGCCCGCCAGGCGCCGGCAGGCCCGGCCGACGGCGGGAGCGAGCCGCGCGGCGGACTGACCGCCCGCTCCGCCTCGCGCGGCACGTGGTCCGCGCCGGACCTCCGGCGCGGACCACGTGCCGCGCTCACGTTCCCAACATGCCGGCCGGATGCTCGTGTTCGAGCAGACCGGTGAGCACCCGGTCCGGAGTGAGGGGGAGTTCACGGAAGCGGATGCCCGTGGCGTGGTGGACGGCGTTGCCGACGGCCGCGGCCGAGCCGACGATGCCGATCTCGCCGATGCCCTTGCTGCCCATCGGGTTGAGGTGGGCGTCGTCCTCGTCGATCCAGTGCGCCTCCACCGCCGAGACGTCGGCGTGCGCGGGCACGTGGTACGAGGCCAGGTCGGACTCGGTGAAGTCGCCGAACGCCGGGTCCACCGTGCTGTCCTCGGTCAGCGCCATGCCCAGGCCCATCGTCATACCCCCGATGAACTGGGAGCGCGCCGTGCGGGCGTTGAGGATGCGTCCCGCCGCGAAGACGCCGAGCAGCCGCCTCACCCTGACCTCGCCGCTGACCGTGTCGACGGTGACCTCGGCGAAGTGCGCGCCGAACGCGTGGCGTGCGAAGGGACTCTCGGCGTCGGCGGCGCCGGAGGTGTCGGCGTCGGCCGCGATCCCCTCGTCGGGCAGCGGCCCGGAGTGCTCGGCCAGGCGGCCGGTCAGCCGCACGCACGCCTCGTGCACGGCCCACCCCCAGGAGGCGGTGCCCGAGGAGCCGCCGGCCATGGGCGCGAAACCGATGTCGCTGTCGGCCACTTCGATACGGACCCGGTCCAGCGGCACGCCGAGGGCGTCGGCCGCGACCTGGGCACAGACCGTCCGGGCGCCCGTGCCGATGTCGGTGGCGTTGACGCGCACCAGGAAACCGCCGTCGGGCAGGGCCCGCGCGGACGCCGCGCACGGCGACACCAGGACCGGATACGTGGCCGCGGCGACCCCGCTGCCGACCAGCAGGGGACCGGCGCTGCGGGATCCCGGTCGCGGATCGCGGCCCTCCCAGCCGAAGCGGCGGGCGCCCTCGTGCAGGCACTCCACGAGATGCCTGCTGCTGAACGGCTTGCCGCTGTCGGGCTCGGTCTCCGGCTCGTTGCGGATCCGCAGTTCGACCGGGTCCATACCGAGTTCGACGGCCAGTTCGTCCATCGCGGACTCGAGCGCGTACATGCCGGGGCACTCGCCCGGGGCACGCATCCAGGACGGCGTGGGCACGTCCAGCGGCACCACGCGGTGGCGCGTGCGCAGGGCGGGGGCGGCGTACATGACGCGCGCCGGGACCGCCGCCTGTTCCACGAACTCCTTCACCCGGGAGGTGTGCGTCGTCACCTCGTGCACGAGGGACGTGAGCCGGCCGCCCGTGCCGGCCCCCAGGCGCAGCCGGTGCAGGGTCGGCGCACGGTGGCCGACGACGGCGGGCAGGTAGCGGCGCGGCAGCGCGACGGTGACCGGCCGGCCGGTCTCCCGTGCCGCCATCGCGGCCAGCACCACGTCGGGGCGGGGCGTGCCCTTCGACCCGAAGCCGCCGCCCACGTGCTCGGCCAGGACGGTGATCCGCTCCTCGGGCACCTCGAACATCCTGGCGAGCTCCGCGCGCACGGCGCTGGTGCCCTGGCTGGAGGAGTGCACGGTCAGCCGGCCGCCGTCCCACCGCGCCGTGCTGGTGTGCGGCTCCATCGGATGGTTGTGCAGAGGCGGTACCCGGTACTCGACGTCGAGCCGCGTCGCCGAGGACGCGAAGGCGCCGTCGGGGTCGCCGTGTTCGGTGACGGCCGGAAACCCGCCGTTGGCCGACTCGGGGACGTACGCCTTCGGATGTGCGGCGGTGAGCGTCACGTCGTGGCCCTCCGCCTCGTACGTGACACGGACGGCGGCGGCACCGGCCCGCGCCGCCTCCAGGGTCTCGGCCACCACCAGGCCCACGAACCAGCCCCGGTGCGGGACCTGCGGGCTCTGCAGCAGGGCGAGGGTGGGGTCGTCCGGGTCCCCGAGCCGGGGCGCGTTCTCGTGCGTGAGCACGGCGAGCACGCCGGGCAGCGCGAGCGCCGGGGCGGTGTCGACGCCGGTCACCCGTCCCCGCGCGACCGCCGCCGGCACGGGCCAGGCCTGGGCGCGGCCGGGAGCGTCGTACTCGGCGGCGTACCGGGCGGTGCCGGTGACCTTCTCCCGCCCCTCCCGGCGCTCGGCTGGGGCGCCCAGGACGGTCTCGGTGCCGGTCATGGAGTCCTCCTCGTGGACGCCGGGGTTCTCAGGTCGTGGTCGGCGGGGCGAGCCGGCCCAGTACGTCCAGCGCCAGCCGGCGGGCCAGCGGCACCTTGTAGGCGTTGTCCCGCAGCGGCTCGGCGGCGGCCAGCTCCAGGTCGACGGCGTGCTCGAACGCCGCCGTGGTGGGCGCCGCGCCCACCAGCGCGTCCTCGGCCCGCCGGGCCCGCCAGGGCCGGTGCGCCAGCGCCCCGAAGGCGACCCCGGCCCGCTCCACCACTCCGTCCGCCACGTGCAGCACCGCGGCGACGGAGGCCAGGGCGAAGGCGTACGACGCCCGGTCCCGCGCCTTGCGGTACTCCGACGGCAGCCCGGCCGTGGCGGACGGCAGGACCACGCCGGTGATCAGCTCGCCGGGGAGGATCTCCGTGTCCCGCTCCGGGTGCTGCCCCGGCAGCCGGTGGAAGTCGGCGGCGGGAACGCTCCGCGTGCCCTCGGGCCCGTGCAGTTCCACGCGGGCGTCGAGGGCGGCGAGCGCCACCGCCATGTCCGAGGGGTGGGTGGCGATGCACTGCTCGGAGTGGCCGAGCACCGCGTGATCGCGGTGCACGCCTTCCAGTGCGCCGCAGCCGGTGCCGGGCGCCCGCTTGTTGCAGGGCTTGGACAGGTCCTGGAAGTAGGGGCAGCGGGTGCGCTGCAGCAGGTTGCCGCCCGTGGTGGCGGCGTTGCGCAACTGCCCCGAGGCGCCCGCGAGCAGGGCCTGCGAGAGCGCGGGGTAGCGGTCGCGGACGGCGGGGTGGGCCGCGAGGTCGCTGTTGCGCACCATCGCGCCGACCCGCAGCGCGCCGTCGGGCAGTTCCGCCACCGCGTCCAGCGGGAGCCGGGTGACGTCGACGAGCGCGGCGGGCGTCTCCACGCCCAGCTTCATCAGGTCGACGAGGTTGGTGCCGCCGCCGAGGTAGCGGGCGCCGGGGTGGGCGGCGAACGCGTCGGTGGCCTCCTCGACGCTGCCGGCCCGTACGTAGGCGAAGGGCTTCACGGGATCACGTCCTCGACCGCGTCGGCGATACGCGGATACGCACCGCACCGGCAGATGTTGCCGCTCAGCCGCTCCCGGATCTCCTCCCGGCCCAGCGGCACGGGCTCGCCGGAGGGCGTCCGCGGATCGGTGACGTGCGACGGGTGCCCGGCCGCGGCCTCGGCGAGCGCGCCGAGCGCCGAGCAGATCTGGCCCGGCGTGCAGTACCCGCACTGGAAGGCGTCGCGCTCCAGGAACGCCCGCTGCAGCGGATGCAGTTCCTCGCCGTCCCCGGCGAGGCCCTCGACGGTGGTGATCTCGCAGCCGTCCAGGGCGACGGCGAACAGCAGGCAACTGTTGACGCGGCGCCCGTCCACCAGGACCGTACAGGCGCCGCACTGTCCGTGGTCGCAGCCCTTCTTGGCGCCCCCCAGCCCGAGGTCCTCCCTCAGCAGGTCCAGCAGGACCCGGCGGTGGTCGACGCTGAGGGTGTGCGGTTTGCCGTTGACGCGGAGCGTGGTCTCGGACCGGGACGTTTGAGGTGGGGAAGCGGGGGCGGTGCCCTCGTGCTGGCTGTCCATGGCGTCGGTGACCTTCCGGGACGGGCCGTGCTGCCGTGCCGTCCGCGTATCCACCTCGAGCCGGCTGACACGTGAGGGTGCCCTCAGTCGGCGGGCCACCGCCGGACCGGCCCCAGGCGGCGCCAGGACCACGGGACCCGAGGCGCGCGCACCTCCGGCTCACGTCGTGCGCGAGGCCCGCGAAGCCCTGGCGGCGGTCGTCCCCGCGCCCGCGCCGCCACCGGACGCACACCGCTCACCGAGGACGAACGGCACACCCTGGGCCCCGGCACGGACCGGGTCCGTTCTTCGGCCGCAGGCGCCGCCTCGGCCGGCCGGCGTCCCGGCCGGCGCCGGTCACCGGGCCCGGCGGAAGTCAGTCGTCGCGTGCGGCGGGCGGCCGGGCGGTGCCCGGGGCGTCGGCCTCGGGACGGGGCGCCCGGCCCGGGACCCTGAACCGTTCCAGCGTGCGGGTCAGACTCCGCAGCGGCGACGCCTGGGACGCCTGGGTGGGCGGGGGGCCGGCGGGGGCGGCCGCGGCGGACTCCCGGTAGGCGGCCAGGGCCTCGGCCGCGCGCTCGGCCGCCTCCCGGTACAGGTCCCGGGACTGCGTCATGGCCTCCAGCGCCTCGGCGTACATGGCCACCAGCCTGCGCTCGCGCTCCAGTTCCTCCGCCATGGTCAGCAGCCGCCAGTCCTCCCGCAGTGCGGTGAGGGCCTCCTCCGCGCCCTGTGGCAACGGTCTTGCCAGCGCGGCGAAGGAGGTCACCGCCGCGATCAGGGCGGCGGGCTCGGAGCCGTCCAGGAAGACGGTGCGGACCGAGAAGTCGCGGGCCTCGTAGCCGGACGGGGCGGGGGTGCCGGGCAGCACCACGGCGCCGCCGCGCGGCACCTGGACGCCGAAGTCCTCCAGGGCCCAGTTCACCACCCGTAGCTGCTGCGGGGCGGCACGGTGCTCGACCACGCGGTGGCGCAGGCCGGACGGCAGCCGGTCGGCGAGCGGAATTCGGCCGCGGTGGTCGGGCGTCATCGCCTCGTGCACGACGACGTGGATGTTCCACGAGCTGCGCCCGGCCTCCTTGAGCAGCCGACGCAGCGCCTTGTCGTCGTCGGGCAGGGTGTTGATGCCCCGCAGCCGCAGCCCCGTGGCGGCGTCGCGGTCCCAGGTGACGTCCGGGTCGTCGGGCCAGAACATCGTGGCGGGGGAGGGCCAGTCGGGCTCCCAGGCCTGCTCGGCCTCCGCGAGGAGGGTCCACTCCTGCCCGCCGGCCGAGCCGGGCTCCAGGATCAGCCTGGCCCGCACGGTGACCTCCCCCGGGGCCTTCCAGCGCGCCTCGAAGATCCGGACGCCGGGGGTCTCGTCGTCCGGCCGCTTCTCGGGCAGTTCCAGGAAGTCGTCGATGCGGCGGCTGTCCTTGAGCCGCCGCAGGGTGTGACGGACGGTGTCCTCCGCCGTGGAACCGACGTGGCGCCCGCGAGCGGGCCACACCGTGGGCGGAGTCGTGGGGCGGGCGGTGGATGAGGTCGGCATGAGTCCATCGGGAGGCGGGAGCAGGGGTACGGACACACGCAAGTATCGTCGCCGCAGGTCAGCGGAGCGCACCCGGGGGTCCGCCGACCGGGCGGGTCGCGGCACGGCCCGCGGTGCGGTCGGCGGGGTCCGCGGAGCGCCATGGGCGAGGGTGGACAGGAACACGACGACCGACCGTACGGCACGACAAGGGAGCGACCCGATGAACCTCGACCTCGGCGGACGGACCGCGCTGGTGACGGGCTCCTCGCAGGGCATCGGAGCGGCGATCGCCGCCGGGCTGGCCCGGGCCGGCGCCACGGTGGGCGTCAACGGACGTGACGCCGGCCGACTGGAGGAGAGCGTCGGGAGACTGCAAGCCGAGGTGCCGGACGGCGTGTTCGTGCCGGTCGCGTCGGATCTCGGCACCGCCGAGGGGGCCGAGCGGGCCCTTGCGACGCTGCCCGACGTGGACATCCTCGTGAACAACCTCGGCGTCTTCGGCGCGGTGCCCGCGCTGGAGATCAGCGACGACGAGTGGCGCCGCTACTTCGAGATCAACGTCCTCGCGGGCGTCAGGCTGACGCGCGCACATCTCCCCCGGATGAGGGAACGGGGCTGGGGCCGGGTGCTCTACGTCGCGAGTGACTCCGCCGTCGTGATCCCGGCCGAGATGATCCACTACGGGGTGTCCAAGACCGCGCTGCTCGCCGTGAGCCGTGGCTTCGCCAAGGAGGCGGCGGGCAGCGGTGTCACGGTGAACTCCGTCATCGCGGGGCCCACGCACACCGAGGGGGTCGAGGACTTCGTGTACCAGTTGGTCGACCGCGACCTGCCGTGGGACGAGGCACAGCGCGCCTTCATGCGCGAGCACCGCCCGCAGTCGCTGCTCCAGCGGCTGATCGAGCCCGAGGAGATCGCCCACCTCGTGGTGTACCTGAGCTCGCCCCAGGCGTCCGCCACGACCGGCGCGGCCGTCCGTGTCGACGGGGGATACGTCGACTCGATCCTCCCGTAGTCACTCTCCCGGTGCCGCGCGCCGCCGGTCCGCGTCGTCCCAGGCCCGGGTGTCGCGCGGCTCGACGTACGGTTCGTCGTCGGGCGGGTAGCCGCCGTCGATCACACGCTGCCGGGCCAGTTCGGCGTCGAACTCGAGGCCGAGCAGAATGGCCAGGTTCGTCACCCACAGCCACACCAGGAAGATGATGACGCCGGCCAGGGTGCCGTACGTCTTGTTGTACGAACCGAAGTTGGCCACGTAGAACGCGAAGCCGGCGGAGGCGAGCAGCCAGATCAGCAGGGCGACGACGCTGCCCGGCGTGATCCACTTGAAGCCCTTGAGCCGGGCGTTCGGGGTGGACCAGTACAGGATCGCGATCATGAACGTGACGAGCACGACCAGCACCGGCCACTTGGCGATCGACCATACCGTCATGGCGGTGTCGCCGACGCCGAGCGCGGTGCCCACCTGCTGGGCCAGGCTGCCGGTGAACACGACGATCAGCGCGCTGACCACGGCGAGCACCAGCAGCACCACGGTCAGGGCCACCCGCAGCGGCAGCACCTTCCACACCGGACGTCCCTCGGGCACGTCGTACACCGCGTTCGCCGCGCGGATGAACGCGGCGACGTAGCCGGACGCCGACCAGACCGCACCGACCACGCCGACCACCGCCAGCACGGAACCCAGACCGGCCTTGGCCTGCAACTGTTCCACCGCGTTGGTGATGACGTCCCGCGCGGCGCCCGGCGCCAGCTTCTGGATGTTGTCGAGCACCTCCTGGGTGGCCGACTGCCCGGCGATCCCGAGCAGGGAGACCAGCACCAGCAAGGCCGGGAACAGCGACAGGATCCCGTAGTAGGTGAGGGCGGCGGCCCGGTCGGTCAGCTCGTCGTCCTTGAACTCGGAGACCACGCGCCGCAGCAGCGCGAACCACGAGCGCTTGGGCAAGTCGGTGGGGGAGCCGGGGGCGGCGCGTTCGGTGGAGGCGTCCGGACCGTAGTCCCCGGGCGATGTCTCGTCCGCGGTGCCGTCCGACGCGTCGTTCTTCGTGTCGTCGGTCGTGTCGTTCTTCGTGTCGTTCTTCGTGTGCTTCCCGCGATGGGGGAGATGCAGTCGGGCCATGGACCCCGGGTTGCCCGTCCCGGCGTACCCACGCCCCCGTGCGCGGGAAGCGCGCCGGGTGTGCGGCCGCCACCCGCGACCGCGCCCTTCACCCGTGGTCCCGGGCGGCGCGCCGTCCCCACAATGGTGCGCGCGGACAGGCGCCGCCCGCCATCCGCTCAGGGGCGGGCCTGTCCGCGCCCCCTCGCCCGCAGTCCCTCGCCCGCGGCCCCTCGCCCGCGGCCCCTCGCACGGTCGAAATAACGCAGTATGCCGGAGCGCGGGCACGTTCCTCTGGAAAATGCCAAAGCGCTCACCGGATGCGTGCACTTTCCGTAGTCTCGGCGTCACGTTCGCGGTACAGCCGTGCGGGGAGAGGGGATCCGGCGTGCCCGGAATCGACGAGAGTCTGCTGGAAGCCATGCGGCTGCCCGGCGCACGGGGCGCGTCGCTGGTCGACTGGATCAGCGGGCTCGCCCTGGGCGCCGTCGGCATGGCCCCGGGCGGCGACTGGGAGGCGACCGCGGCGGAGACCGCGGAACTGGCCCGGCACGTCGCGGAGAGCGGCTCCCTGGCGGCGGTCGGCGCGCCCGCCGCCGGCGCCCCCGGTCCCACGGCCGCGCCGGACAAGGAACCGCCGGTCGAGGACATGATCGCCACCACCACCGACGCCTACCACCTGCTCAGGTTCGTCAGCACCCCGTTCGACAGCACCGTCTTCCTCCACCTGTGGCTGGACCGCAACGACGGAAACCTCGCCCTGGCCCGCATCCGGCTGGCCGAGTTGGCGGATCGTCTGGTGCTCGGGTGACCAGGGTGACGACCACCTGGACCACGCACGAGACCACGTCGGCCGCCCTCGGCGCGCTCGCGGACGAGGGGGCGACCGGTGCCCTGTCGGGCGAGCGGGGCATCGTCTACCTGTCGGCGGGCCGTGTGGTGCACGCGGAATCCGCCTTCACCCCGGACCTCGGGGCGCTGCTCACCCGCAGCGGCGCCGTCGCGGCGGACGGCTGGTGGGCCGCGGTCGACAGCGGTGGTACACGGCACCGGGTCGGACACCGGCTCGTGGACAGCGGCCGGCTCGCCGCCGGTGCGCTGGAGGTCTGCCACCTGGGCGCGCTGTTCGACGCCGCGTACTTCGTCCTGGCCCAGGACACCCGCCCGCACCGCTTCCGGCCCGGCGCGGTGCACTGGCTCGGCGCGGTGCGGTCCGTACCGGTGGACGCCGTCGTCCGCGAGTGCGGACGCCGACGCGCCCTGCTGGACCGCATATGGCCGGACCCCGACATCGACACCGTCCCCCTCACGCGAGTGCCCGACGCGAGGGCGACTGCCCTGCCGGTGCGGCGCGGCCGGACCCTCGCACAGGTGGACGGCGTCCGCACCGCCGCGGAGATCTCCTCGGCGCTCGCCTGCCGCACTTACCACACCCTCGTCGAACTGCGCCGCCTGGCCGCCGACGGCCTCGTCGCCGCCGCGCCGCCCGCCCCCACGCCCCTCGCGCCGGGTCCCGACCTCGGCGGCGGCGTGTGGGACGACCCGGACACGGCCCTGCTGCGACGGCTTCGAGACGCCTTGGAGGCCCTGTGATCCGCGCGCGCCGACAGCGTGCCGAAAGGAGACTGCTCATGGCCGTCGAGAGCGACGTCCTGGACGAACTGCACCGACTGCGCACCCGCGTACCCCAGTTGACCGGATCGCTCGCGGCCACCGTCGACGGGCTCGTGCTGGCCCACGACGCGCCGGGTACCGAACCCGAGGGCCTCGCCGCGCTCACCGCCGCGGCCCTCGGCGTCGCGCACCGCATGGCCGACGCCACCGCGCGCGGCGGGTTCCGGGAGCTGCTGCTGCGCGGGACCGACGGCTACGTCGCCACCTACGCGGCCGGTCCGGCGGCCGTGCTCACCCTGCTCGCCGACGGCCGGGTCAACGTGGGCCGGCTGCACCTGGAGGGCCGGCGCGGCGGCGCCCGGATCGGGGAGCTGGTCGCCGCCCACGTGGGCCGGGAACACGGCCGTTCCCCGGCGGCCGAACACGTCACGGCGCCCGCCGGGGAGACGGCCCGCCCCATCGGCACCCTGCCGGTGCGCACGCCGCAGCGACCCGCCTACCGACCGAGCCCCCAGGGCGGCGGCCACCGCCGGCCGACCTGATCAACCGATCGCCACCGACCACTACCGACACGTATTGACCGCGTCCGGAAAGGAAGCCACCCATGGCCAACCTGGAGACCTCGCTCAAGGAATGCCTCAGCTCCATCGACGGAGCGACCGCCGCCGCGCTGGTCGACTACACCAGCGGGATGGCCCTCGGCACGCTGGGCGGCGGCAAGGACTTCAACCTGGAAGTCGCCGCGGCCGGCAACACCGACGTCGTGCGGTCCAAGCTGCGCACGATGGAGCACCTCGGTCTGAAGGAGGAGATCGAGGACATCCTGATCACCCTGAACACCCAGTACCACATGATCCGCCTGCTCAAGGGCCGTGGCGGCAACGGGCTGTTCCTCTACCTGGTGCTCGACGCGAGCCGAGCCAACCTGGCGATGGCCCGCCACCAACTGCGCCGGATCGAGAACGACCTGGAGGTCTGACCCCGTCGGACCGCCGAACCGGGCGCGGGCCCGGCGGGAAAGTATCCCGCCGGGCCCGCGCCCGGGTGCCGGGGTTCAGGCGCCGCTCTCCCGGAGCATGTCCTCGCGCTCGACCAGCTTCACGCGCTCGCGCCCCTGCGGCTCACCCAGCGCCTTCTCCGCGGCGTCGAGCTTGTACCACCCGTCCCAGGTGGTGAAGCGGACGTTCCGCTCGGCGAGGAAGGCGTCCACGGCCTCCGGGGCGGGCGAGGCGGGCGTCTGCAGCCGGCCGTTCGCGAAGTCGTCCAGCAGGTTGGACACCGTCTCGTTGGCGTCGCCCTTGGTGTGGCCGATCAGGCCGACCGGGCCGCGCCGGACCCAGCCGGTGACGTAGGTGGACGTCAGGTGCTCGCCGGACTCCTGGACGACCCGGCCGCCCTCGTCCGGGACCGTGCCCGAGTCGATGTCCCAGGGCAGCTTGGGGAGCTGGTCGGACAGGTAGCCGACGGCCCGGTAGACCGCCTGGACGTCCCAGTCCTTGAACTCGCCGGTGCCCTTGACGTTGCCGGTGCCGTCCAGGGCGGTGCGCTCGGTGCGCAGGCCGACGACCTTGCCGTCCTCGCCGAGGATCTCGGAGGGCGACTCGAAGAAGTGCAGGAACAGCTTGTGCGGCCGGTCACCGACGTCGCGGATCGCCCAGTTCTCCAGGGTCTTGGCGACCATGTCGGCCTGCTTGTTACCGCGCCGGGTGGTGATCGAGCCGTCGTCGTAGTCGATGTCCTCGGGGTCGACGATGACCTCGATGTTGGGGGAGTGGTCCAGCTCCCGCAGCTCCATGGGGCTGAACTTCGCCTGCGCCGGGCCGCGGCGTCCGAAGACGTGGATCTCCAGCGCCTTGTTGGCCTTGAGGCCCTCGTGGACGTTCGGCGGTATCTCCGTCGGCAGCAGTTCGTCCGCCGTCTTGGCCAGGATCCGGGCCACGTCGAGGGCGACGTTGCCGACGCCGAGGACGGCGACCTTCTCCGCCTCCAGCGGCCAGGTGCGCGGGACGTCCGGGTGGCCGTCGTACCAGGACACGAAGTCGGCCGCGCCGTACGAGCCGTCGAGCTCGATGCCGGGGATGGAGAGTGCCCGGTCCGCCGTGGCGCCCGTGGCGAAGATCACACCGTCGTAGAAGGCGCGCAGATCGTCCAGGCTGACGTCGGTCGGGTAGTCGACGTTGCCGAAGAGGCGGATCTGCGGCTTGTCGAGCACCTGGTGCAGGGCGGTGATGATGCCCTTGATCCGCGGGTGGTCGGGGGCGACGCCGTAACGGATCAGTCCGAACGGGGCGGGCATGCGCTCGAAGATGTCGATGGACACACCGGGATCGGCGGCCACCTCGGACTTGAGCAGGGCGTCGGCGGCGTAGATCCCGGCCGGGCCGGATCCGACGATGGCTACCCGCAGAGGGCGGGGCATGTTCAGGTTCCCTTCGAGCGGTGATAGATCGACTCTCGGGGAAGCCTAAGCTAAGGCAAGCCTAAGTCGGTACGCGGGTCCGGTCTATGAGTACATAAGGGCGGCTTATGGGTTCTCATGGGTCGGCTTTGGGCCCCGGGTTTCAACCCCCGGTGGCGGGTGACGCAGGCGTGAGGCGCGACGATCGCGTCCCGCGCCCGCCTCACGAGGGGAGCCCGCGTGCACCGTCCGGACGACCGCCCGGATCCGAACCGGTGGCGGGCCCTGTGGGTGACCCTGGTCGCCGGTTTCATGACCCTGCTGGACGTGACCATCGTCGCCGTCGCCCTGCCGTCCATGCAGCGGGGGCTGCACGCCTCCGCGGCGTCCGTGCAGTGGGTCGTGTCCGGCTACGCCCTCGCGTTCGCCCTGACCCTGGTGACGGCCGGCCGGATCGGTGACGCGTTCGGCAGACGCCGGGTCTTCCTCGTCGCGCTGGCCGCGTTCGTGCTCTTCAGCGCCGCGGCGGGCGCCGCGCCTGGCATCGGGCTGCTGGTGGCCGCCCGGCTCGCCCAGGGAGTCGCCGCGGGCAGTATCGCGCCGCAGAACTCGGCACTGATCCAGCAGATGTTCCGGGGCGCGGAACGCGGGCGCGCGTTCGGGCTGTTCGGTGCCACGGTGGGGGTCTCCAGCGCCGTGGGGCCGGTCGTCGGCGGTCTGATCCTGGCCCTGGCCGGCCCCGGGGGCTGGCGGTGGATCTTCTACGTCAACGTCCCGGTCGGCGTTCTCGCCCTCCTGCTCGGCTTCCGCCTGCTGCCCCGGGTGTCCCCCGGCGGCCGAGGGCGTCCGGACCCGGTGGGCGTGGTGCTCCTCGGCGCCGGGATCCTGGCCCTGATGCTGCCGCTCGTGCTCGCCGAGAGCGGGGGAGTGGGCAGGGTGTGGTGGCTGTTCCCGGCGGGACTGCTGGTCCTGTTCGCCTTCGCACGGTGGGAGCGCCGCGTCGCCCGCCGCGACGGGCAGCCACTGCTGGAACCCGGCCTGCTCACCGAGACCCGCGGTTACGTCACGGGAGCGGGCCTGGCCGCCCTGTACTTCGTCGGGTTCAGCGGGGTGTGGCTCGTGTTCGCGTTCTTCTTCCAGAACGGGCTGGGCTTCTCGCCCCTCATGTCCGGCCTGGCGGTGACCCCGTTCGCCGTGGGCTCCGCCACCGCTGCGGCCGTGGCGGGCCGACTGGTCGACCGGCTGGGGCGGCTGCTGACGGTCTGGGGGCTCGTCGCCGTCATGCTGGGACTCGGCACCACCGCGCTGGTGCTCTGGCTCGCGCCCTCCGACCGGGCCGCCTGGATCGCGGCGCCGGCCCTGCTCGTCGGCGGACTGGGCAGCGGCTGTGTGATCTCACCGAACATCACGATGACGCTGCGGGACGTCCCGGTGCGGATGGCGGGCGCCGCCGGAGGAGCCCTGCAGACGGGCCAGCGCCTCGGCGGCGCCGTGGGCACCGCGGCACTGCCGGGGCTGTTCTACTTGACGCTCAACGCGACCCACGGCGACTACCACCGGGCCGTGGCCCTGTCGGTCGGCGCAGGGGTCGCCGCCATGCTGTGCGCGCTGACCGTCGCGGTCCTCGACTGGCGGCGGGACCGCTCCGACCGCGCCGGGCGCTGCCCGCCGGAGACGTCCCACAGCGACCCCCACGCGGGTCGGGGCTGAGACGAACCTCCGGGGACGGCGTACCGGCCCCACGTGCTCAGCGGCGCTTGCCGAACTTCCGGAGCATCGCCTGGGCCTGCGCGCGGCGGCGGGGGTCCGAGGCGGCCCGGCGTACCTGCTCGGTCGCGCGGCGGCCCTGCGGGCTGCGCGCGAAGCGCTTGATCCGGTCCAGCATTCCGGCCATGACGTTCCTCCGAGTCGACGACTGATCCGCTTGTCCGTCCTCCTACCCCGCGGCCCCGCGCTCACCCCGGCGGCCGGCCCCGGGTTTGAGTCCGCCGCCACGGGCGACCCGCAGTGCAGGACATCGGAAGCGAACGCCGTGAGGTGAGCAGTGGTGGCCGGCAATCAGAAGTCCAAGGCCAAGATGGAGCAGGCCGAGGGGAAGGCCAAGGAAGCGGCCGGCCGGGCCGTCGGCAACGAGAGGATGACGGCCGAGGGCCGCGCCGAGCAGTCCAAGGGCGACGCCCGGCAGGCGAAGGAGAAGGGCAAGGACGCGTTCCGGCACTGACACCGGAACCGGACGGCGGCACACACGGGCCGCGGAACCAGGCGTACGGCCGGTTCCGCGGCCCGCGCCGTGCCCGGGGCGACCCCCGGGCAGCGGGGCGGCGTGCGGGGACCGGGTCAGCCGATGTGGTAGGCGTCCCCGTACACGTGCCAGTGCAGCGGCGGGTCGAGGTCCAGGTTGCCCTCGCGCAGGAAGACGCGTTGTGCCGTGTCGACCCGGCTGGTGTCGCTGTGCGCCTCCTCCTGCTTCATGGCCCACACCCGCGCGTCGAGGAAGGCGTGCAGGTAGGCGGTCTCGTCGCCGCCCCACGCCGGGGGCCGGGCCCGGCCCAGGGCACGTTCCCGGATGCTGCCGAAGCCGGCCGGGTCACCGCCGTCGCCGTGCATGACGATCGCGTCGTAGTACGCGAACTGCCCGAGCGTCCGCAGCCCGTCCGCCTTCGCCCGCCGCACGGCCGGACCGAAGTAGACCCGGTCGCGCTCGTCGTCCTGCGCCCGCCGGAACTCCGGGTCGCGGGCGGCCCGGCGCCAGTCGCCGGGGTAGCCGGGGTCGAGCCCCTCGTGCGAGTCGGTGCCGTCGACCTCGCGCAGCGCGGGCAGGTAGCGCGCGAGCACGTTGCCGGGGCTGCGGTCGCTGTGGAGCCGCACCAGGTCGAGCATGTCGCCGGTGCCGGAGCAGAAGCCGATGATGCCGGCGGTGTAGCCGCGACCGTCACCGATGTCCTCGATGTACCGGTACTGCGCCTTCCAGTCGAGCGAGGAGTTCTCCGCGCTCGACACCAGTCGCATGGCGATCTCCTTCTTCGCCGGGTCGTCGAGCCCTGCCGCGCGCACGGGCGCCGCCGTGGCCCGCGAGGGGGCGAGGAGGGGAACTGTCGCCAGGGACGCGCATGCCATGGCGAGCACGGTACGGCGCGAGGTGCCTGCGGGGCGCGCCGGGTCGGGGGACGGGTGCCTCACGGGATCTCCAGGTGTGGTGGGGGGTGGGAGTGCCGGGCACTGATAGGAAAGTTTCCTACCAGAAAATCGGCGCACCGGGCACCCACCGTGCGCGAAATCGGTACGGACCGAGAGCGGCACCCGAGTCCGTCAGGGCACCGGCTGCTCCGCCCAGATGACCTTGCCGGCCGGCGTGTAGCGGGTGCCCCAGCGCTCCGCGAGCTGCGCGACCAGGAACAGTCCGCGCCCGCCCTCGTCCGTCATGGCGGCGTAGCGCAGGTGCGGCGAGGTGCTGCTGCTGTCGAAGACCTCACAGATCAGACTGCGGTCGCGCAGCACCCGGACGTGGACGGTCTCGCCGCCGTACCGGATGGCGTTGGTGACCAGCTCGCTCAGGATCAGCTCCGTCGTGAACGTCAGCTCGTCCAGCCCCCACTCGGCGAGCCGCCGGGTGACCCGGGCGCGCACCTCGCCGACCGCCGCCGGGTCGTTCGGCACCTCCCACTCGGCGACCCGGTCCGGGCCGAGCGCCCGGGTACGGGCGACGAGCAGGGCGATGTCGTCGCCCGGCCGGTTGGGGAGCCGCGCGTCCAGGACGGCCCGGCAGGTCTCCTCGGGCGACTCGCCGGCCGCCTGGAGCGTCTGGCGCAGGTGTTCCAGGCCGACGTCGATGTCGTGCTCCCGGTCCTCGACGAGCCCGTCGGTGTACAGCACCAGCCTGCTGCCCGCCGCCAGGCGCAGCTCGGTCGGCTCGAACGGGAGGCCGCCCAGGCCCAGCGGGGGACCTGCGGGCACCTCGGTGAACTCCACGCCGCCGTCGGGCCGGATCAGCGCCGGCGGCGGGTGACCCGCCCGGGCGATCACACAGGTGCTGGAGACCGGGTCGTAGATCGCGTAGAGGCAGGTCGCGCCGGTGACCGGGGCGGCGCCGTCGTCGCCCGCCTCGTCCTGGTCGATGCGGGCGACCAGCTCGTCCAGCAGACCGAGCAGTTCGTCGGGCGGCAGGTCGAGGGCGGTGAAGTTGTGCACCGCCGTCCGCAGCCGCCCCATGGTGGCCGCGGCGTGCAGTCCGTGACCGACGACGTCGCCCACCACCAGCGCCACCCGGGCTCCCGACAGCGGCAGCACGTCGAACCAGTCCCCGCCGACCCCCGCCTGCGCGGGCAGGTACCGGTAGGCGACGTCCAGGGCGTTCTGCTCGGGCATCCTGCGGGGCAGCAGACTGCGCTGGAGGGTCACCGCCATGCTGTGTTCGCGGGTGTAGCGGCGCGCGTTGTCGATGGAGACCGCGGCGCGCGCGACCAGTTCCTCGGCGAGGACCAGCTCGTCCTCGTCGAAGGGCTCGGGCTTCTCCGAACGCCAGAAGCTGACCACCCCGAGCATCAGGGTGCCCGCGCGCAGCGGTGCGGTGATCAGGGAGTGGACGCCGTACTCCACCACCTGTGCGGAGCGTTCGAGGTCCTGCGCCTGCCAGCCCGGGGCCTCACCGAGACGGGGTTCCAGGACGGGCCGGCCGCTCTCCAGGGACCGGCCCTGCGGAGAGGAGGCGACGAAGCGGATCTGCCGGCCCACCGGGTAGAGCGGGACCTCCTCGCGGATGCCGCCGAGCGCGGTACGGCGCAGCGGGGTCACGCCCTCCGGCTGTCCGCCGGCCAGGACGGTGTCGAACAGGTCCACGCTGACGTAGTCCGCGAACCGGGGCACGGCCAGCTCCGCCAGCTCCTCGGCGGTGCGCGTGACGTCCAGGCTGGTGCCGATGCCCACACCGGCGGCGTACAGGATGTCCAGGCGTTCCCGCGCGGACTCGGCCCGGCCGGACAGGGCCCGCAGCTCCGTGGAGTCGCGGAGCGTGGCCACGCTGCCGGCCGGGCCGCCCCGTACGTCGGTGGGCCGCTGGTTGACCGCCAGCAACCGGTCCTTGACCAGGTGCACCTCGTCGGTGGCGACCCGCCCGGAGGCCAGCAGCTCCGCCGTGTCGGCGGGGAGCCCGAGGCCGAGGACGTGCCGTCCCTCGGCGTCGTCGGGCAGGTCGAGCAGGCGCTGCGCCTCGTCGTTGGCGAGCAGCAGTACGCCCTCCCCGCCGACGATGAGCACGCCCTCCCGGACGCTGTGCAGAACCGCGTCGTGGTGTTCGTACATCCGGGTCATCTCGTGCGGCCCCAGGCCGTGCGTCTGCCGCAGCAGCCGCCGGCTGACGAGCGCCGTGCCCGCCGTCGCCAGGGCGAGTCCGACGCCCGCCACGATCAGCACCGGCGGTAGCTGCCGTTCGGCGGCGCCGCCCACGTTCTCCGTCGTGATGCCGGCCGAGACCAGGCCCACGACCCTGCCGTCGGGCGCCTCGACGGGCACGATCGCCTGGACCAGCGGTCCGATGGTCCCCTCGATCTGCTCGGTCACCGTCTCCCCGGCCAGCGCGGGGGCGATGTGCCCCACGAACTGCTTGCCGATGCGGTCGGGCTTGGGGTGGGTGTAGCGGATGCCGTCGGTGTTCATGACGACGACGAAGTCCACGCCCGTAGCCCTGCGCACCGCCTCGGCCCGGGGCTGGAGCACGGCGGTGGGGTCGGGGCTGCGCAGGGCCTCGCGGATGCCGGGGGAGTTGGCGAACGTGCCGGCCACGGCGACGGACCGGTTGCGGGCCTCGACCGTGCTGTCGTGCCGCACCTGGAGCACGAGCGCGACGGCCGCGGCCACCACGAGCAGCAGCACGATGACCACGTTCATGACGAAGACCTGGCCGGCGACACTGCGTCCGGACATGGCCGAGCGCAGTGCCGTGGCACCGCGCCGCCGTCCCGTGTCCGCCCCCCGCCGTGACCGGTCCGCGTCTCGCCGGTGCCGGGCGAGCGGGCCGCTGGGACGACGGGGTGACCGCTCTCCCGATCGACCCATCAGTCGGACCATGTGCCCATGTCTACACTGCCGGGCCTTAGGAGGCGAGAGGCACTCCCGGTGACCGGGTGGCGGCCGGGGCCCGGGCCCGCGGCCCCCGTCACCGGGGGTCTCCGTGTCGGTGGCGGCGGGTGGCGAGCAGCAGGGCGATGTCGTCGGGACGGTCCGTGGTGTGGCGGGCGGCGACGGCGATCCGGTCGGCGACGCCCGCCAGCGACGGGCTTCCCTGCCGTGCGGCGGGCGCACCGGCCTCGGCCAGGGCCAGCCCGAGGGCGGCGATGCCGTCGTCGATGTCGGTGCCGGGCCGCTCCACCAGCCCGTCCGTGTAGAGGGCGAGGACGGCACCGGGCTCCACCCGGAACTCCGTCAGCGGGTACGGCGTGCCCGGGTCCACGCCGAGCACCATGCCGCCGGGCAGGTCCAGAGCCTCGGTGCGTCCGTCCGGGTGGCGCAGGAGCGGCGGTGGGTGTCCCGCGCGGGCCGCGCGAGCCTGTCCGGTGGCCGGGTCGAGCCGGATGTAGCAGCAGCTCGCGAAGAGCCCCGGGTCCAGATCGGCCAACAGGTGGTTGACGCCGCTCAGCACCTCGTCGGGCGGGCGGTCGCCGAGGGCGAAGGCGCGCACGGCGCTGCGCAGTTGCCCCATCGTGGCCGCCGCCTGTACGCCGTGCCCCTGGACATCGCCGATGACCAGGGCCATGCCGTCCCCGGAGGCGACGACGTCGTACCAGTCCCCGCCCACGTCCATGCCCTGGGTCCCCGGCAGGTAGCGCCCCGCGGTCTCCAGCAGGGGGTGCGCGGGCAGCCGCCGGGGCAGCAGGGCCCGCTGGAGTCCGCGGGCGAGCGCGGTCTCGGTCTCGTAGCGCCGGGCCTTCTCCATGGCGTGGGCGATCACCCCGGCGAGGGCGGTGAGCACCGTGCGTTCCTCGGTGCCGAAGCCGCGGGCACGGTCGAAGCCGAGGATGCAGGAGCCGACCGGGCGCCCGGAGGCGATCAGCGGCAGGAAGGCGCGGGCGCCCTCGGTGGCGTCCAGCGGGATGCCCGGGTACGCGGCGGCCAGCGCCTGCATCGAGTCGAAGAAGAGCGGCCGGCCGCTGGTCAGCGTCTCGACCCCGGGAAGCCGGGCGTCCAGGGCCACTCCCTCGAAGGGCGCGAGGAAGCCCGGTGGGAAGCCCGTCTCCCACGCCAGGTGCAGGTGCCGGTCCTGGAGCAGGTAGATGGCGAGCCGGCGGCCGCCGAAGGCCGGCAGCAGTTCGCGCATGACCACGGCGGACACCTGGCGGGCGGTGACCGCCTCGGTCAGGGCCACGGCCAGCACGATGGGGCGGTACACCGGTGCCGTCGTGGCGTCGACGGCCGGGCCGGTGCCGCCGGTACCGGGCGCCGTCCGCGGTGCGCCGTGCTCGGGCGTGAGACCGGCGGACGCGTCGGCCACCCGGTTGGCCGGGCGGAGCGTGCCCGTCAGGAGGTCCGGCCCGGGGTGCACGGAGACGGCGAGCCAGTCCCCCTCGTAGGGCTGCGGCGTGGTCCGGCGGCTGTCGTCGGGCGGGCGCCGGACATGGAAGTGGACCGGCTCCGGGGAGAGCAGCGCGCCGCGGAGGTGGTCCTCGTAGGCGGTCTGTCCCAGCCAGGGCACGGCCTCCCACAGGGAGTGGCCGAGCAGCCGTGCCCGCGGCCGCCCCAGCAGCCCGGCGGCGCGTGGATTGGCGTAGACGATCGTGCCCAGCCGGTCCACGCAGAACACACCGTCCGGAAGCAGGTCGGCCGCGGCGTCGGCGACGGCGCCGGCGGACGTGTCGCGCACGACGCCGCGCACCGGTCCGCCGACGGGCGGTGCGCCCGGCGGTTTCCACAACTCCGCCAGGAGCAGCGCGCCGTCCGCGGCGCGCAGGTACAGGGGCAGCGCAGGAGGCCGGCCGGCGGCCGTCTGACGCAGTGCGGCCGCGATCCGGTGTCCGTCGTCCGGGGCCAGGGCGCCGGTGAGTGCGCCGAGCCGCGTGGCGGCGGGTCCGCCGGCGGCCGCGGCCACGCCGAGCAGGGCGCGCAGCGGCTCGTCGAGGGTGACGGCGCCGGTGCCCGGGTCCCAGGCGAAACTTCCGGCGCGCTGCGCGTGCCGTCCGGCCGGGGGCGTCCGGAGGCACAGGGGTTCGTCGTCCCAGGCGACCGGCGTCTCCCGGTCCTCGTCCAGTTGGTCCAGGGCCGCGCCCAGCTCCCGCGCCAGCCGCTCCATTCGGTCCAGGCCCTCCAGCACTTCGGCGGTGTCGGAGGCGGGGGGACGCAGGACGGTCAGGACGCCGTACGTCCGCGCGGCGCCGGCGACGGGGACGTACAGGGAGCCGAACGGGAACGGCAGGCCGGCCGCGAACTGCGGGTACCGGCGCATCGTCTCCGTCGCGTTGGGCAGCACCACCCGGACGCCCAGCCGGTAGGTGTCGGCGACCGGGAACGGGCTGTCGGAGTGGAGCTGCCACCAGGACCGGAACAGCGGCCCGGGCAGTCCGGCGAGGACGGCCAACCGCAGCAGGCCGGGCGTGCGCGAGCGCAGATAGACCCCGCCCGCGTGGCCGCCGGCCGCGCCGATGGCCTGGGCGCAGGCGTCGATCAGCAGCGCCGTCAGCCGCCCGGGCCCGCGGTCTGCGTCCTCGGCGCCTGCGCTCATCGGCCTCACCTCGTCGGCCTCACCTCGTCCGTGCGCCGTCACGCGGGCGACACAGCAAGAATGCGCCACGACTCAAGGGTCGCGCACGCGGTGGGTCCGCACGGGTGACCGCGGCGGGCGTTGACCTGGCGGACGGGAGTCCGTAACCTCCTCCCGCGACATTCGGAAATCATTCCGAAACTTTCGGAGTTCCTGCCCTTCCGAACGGCCTCCGCACACCGATTCAGGGAACGGGATGACATGCGCATGACTTTCCTACGTCTCTCCAGAGCGGCCACCGCCGGTCTCGTCGCCGCGGCGGCGCTGACGGCCGCGGCCCACCCCGCCGAAGCCGCCGACACGCTCGGTTCCGCCGCGGCCGGCCAGGGCCGCTACTTCGGCACCGCGGTCGCGGCGAGCCACCTGGACGAGGCCGACTACGTCTCCACGCTGAACCGCGAGTTCACCTCGGCCACGCCCGAGAACGAGATGAAGTGGGACGCCACCGAGCCCAGCCGCGGCAACTTCACCTTCGGCGCCGCCGACCAGGTCGTGAACCACGCCCGGAGCCAGGGCATGGACGTGCGCGGCCACACCCTGGTCTGGCACTCACAACTGCCCTCCTGGGTGGGCGGCCTCGGCGCGGCCGACCTGCGCACCGCCATGAACAACCACATCGACAGCGTGATGGGCCACTACAAGGGCCGGATCCATAGCTGGGACGTCGTCAACGAGGCCTTCCAGGACGGCGGCAGCGGAGCCCGGCGCAGCTCGCCCTTCCAGGACAAGCTGGGCGACGGCTTCATCGAGGAGGCGTTCCGCACCGCCCGCGCCGCCGACCCGGCCGCGAAACTCTGCTACAACGACTACAACACCGACGGCGTCAACGCGAAGAGCACCGCCGTCTACAACATGGTCAAGGACTTCAAGTCCCGCGGCGTGCCCATCGACTGCGTCGGCTTCCAGGGCCACTTCAACAGCGCCTCCCCGGTCCCCTCCGACTTCCAGGCCAACCTCCAGCGCTTCGCCGACCTCGGCGTCGACGTGCAGCTCACCGAACTCGACATCGAGGGCTCCGGCACGGCGCAGGCCGACAGCTACGCCCGCGTGGTCAGGGCCTGTCTCGCCGTGGACCGCTGCACCGGCATCACCGTCTGGGGCGTCACCGACAAGTACTCGTGGCGCAGCAGCGGCACCCCGTTGCTGTTCGACGGCGACTACGACGAGAAGCCCGCCTACGACGCCGTCCTGTCCGCCCTCGGCGGCTCCGGCGGCGGGGACGACGGCGGCGGCCCGGGTGACGGCACGGCGAGCTGCACCGCCACCTACACCAGGACCGCCGACTGGAGCAGCGGCTACAACGGCCGGGTCACCATCACCGCGGGCAGCGAGCCGATCGGCTCCTGGGCGACGACCGTCACCTTCACCTCGCCGCAGCAGGTCCAGGCCACCTGGAACGCCACCGCCACCTGGGGCGGCAACGTCATGACGGCGCGCCCGAGTTGGAACGGCTCCCTGGCGGCCGGCGCGTCGACCAGCTTCGGGTTCACCGTCGCGAAGAACGGCAGCGACGCCGCGCCCGCGGTCGGAGCCTGCACCGCCTCCTGACCCGCTGATCCGTCCGCAGCGCCGGGCCGCCCCGGAGCCCACGAGGGTCCGGGGCGGTCCCGCGCGCCTCAGCGCGAGTCACGGCTGTGCCTGTCGCCGACCGGGACGGCGCCCTTTCCGGCCTACTCGGCCCCGGGCCTGTTCGAAATCCGCGCGTCCGGCGGAAGTTGGGGCAAAGAGACGGTGCCGACCGCTCCGGTGCGTATCGTGAGGGACCGGGGGCATGCGCTTGCCCTACTCGGCCCCGGACCGGACGGTGAGGCTCTGTATGACTCCGGCGCACAGACCCGATGCCGCGGCCGCCTCGGCCGTGTCCACGGTGGTGGAGTTCAGGGGCGGATCGGCGATGATCCCGGCCTCCCGGGACGTCGTGCACGGCTTCGTCGCGCGACTGGGCGAGAGCGGCGTGGCCCTGGACGACGCCTTCCTGGACTCCGCGCGCCTGGTCGCGAGCGAGCTGGTGACGAACGCGCTCCGCCACGCGCCCGGTCCCTGCCGCCTGGAACTGACCCTGGTGGACGACGCGGTGGAGATCGCGGTGTCGGACACGGGGGACGCGTTCCCCACGTTCCTGCCCCGCGACCCCCTGCGGGTCGGCCGGCACGGTCTGGAGATCGTGACGCGCCTGTGCGACGAGATCATCACCAAGCCGCACGCGACGGGGAAGACGGTGTACGCGCGCCTGCCGCTGCGCTGACCGGCGTCAGGCCGCGAGGGCCTGCTCGACGGTCGGGTAGCAGGCGATGAGTGCGTCGACGCCCACGAGCCGCAGCACGCGCTCGACGGCCTGCCGCGGGGCGGCGAGCCGGAACCAGACGCCGCGGGACTCGGCGGCCTGGTGGGCGGAGATGAGCACGTTTATGCCGCTCGAGTCCAGGAAGTCGACCTCACCGAAGTCGACCACCGTGCCCGGCGCCGTCTGCACACAGGACAGCAGGACGTCGCGGAGCTGACTGCTGCCGTCGAGATCGACCTCTCCGGCGAGCAGGACGATGCTGACGCCGTCGCCCGTGGTGGTACGGGTGATCAGCAGCCGCTCCGGTACCGCCGCTCCCTCGGTGTCCGCCACGCTTCCCTCGCTTCTCGCATATGCCCGGCCGTCGTCGGTGGCTTGATGCTATGGCTCCCGGGGGTCCGTGTGGGCCACTTGGCGAGACCGGTGGTGCCCGGACCGCCGGTGAGCGGCTCGACGCGCGCGACGGCGCTCCTCTGACTACCGTCGAGATGTGGTGGTACACACATTCGAAGAGCTCGTGCACAAGCGTCGCGCGGCGGACCTGGCCCGGCACCGGGTCGAGGAGCTGCGGGCTTCGTACGGGCCTCCCACGCAGCATCAGTGGACCCCGCGGCAGTCGCACACCTACGAGACCGCCGTGCGGGCCTGGCGCGACCTGGACCGGGACGCGCAGACCGCGATGACGGAGTACGTCAAGGAGGGGGGTCAGTCCCGGCACAAGATGGAGGCGAAGGTACGCAAGGCCGTCCAGGACGGCGGACAGTTCACCTGACCGTTCCCCGGCGGAGCCGGAACCGGACCGCCCGGTCTCAGCCCCGCCGGGCCGCGTCCTCGCCGACGAGAGCGCGTACGGTCTCCAGCGCCGCCTCCCGGTCCTCGGGCACCAGCCCGATGCGGGTGCGGCGGTCGAGCAGGTCGGTCTCGTCCAGGGCACCCTCGTGACGCAGCGCCCAGAGCAGTTCGGCCCCGGTGACGGGGTGGTCCGGCAGGAGGCGTTCCCCGAGCCGGGGATCGCGGTCGGCGAGGGCCTGGACCGCCGGTGCCTCGGTGCCGTAGCTCCGCACCAGACGGCGCGGCGCCCGCAGCGCGGCCAGGGCGTGCGGCGGGGCGGCGCCCACCAGCGGCAGCGCGGCGGTCGGGGACGGGCCTGCGCCCAGGCGGCGTGCCGTGACGGCGGCGTCCACGGCGTCCTCGGCCATGCGCCGGTACGTGGTGAGCTTGCCGCCGACCACGGTGATCACGCCCTGGGACGAGGTGAGCACGGCGTGCCGGCGTGAGACGTCGGCCGTGCGGGGCCCGTTTGTCGGCCGGGCGGCGGACGTGCTGTCCAGCAGGGGGCGCAGACCCGCGAAGGCACCCACCACGTCCTCGCGGTGGACCGGCACCTCCAGCACGGAGCCGAGCACGTCGAGCAGGAAGCCGATGTCGGTCTCCGGCACCTCGGGCACGTCCGGGATGTCCCCGTCGACGGGTTCGTCGGTCAGACCGACGTACACCCGGCCGTCGCCCTGGGGCAGGACGAGGACGAAGCGGTTGGTCTCCCCGGGGATCGGCACGTGCAGGCCCGCGGGCAGGGGGCCGAGCCGGTCGGAGCGCAGGACGAGGTGGGTGCCGCGGGAGGGCCGGACCCGGATGCCGTCCACCAGGTCACCGGCCCACACGCCGGAGGCGTTGAGCACCGCGCGGGCGCGGACCACGCCCTCCTCACCGGTGAGCTCGTCGCGTACCCGGGCGCCGGACGAGGTCAGCTCCAGGGCCCTCACCCGGGTCAGGATCCGGGCCCCGCGTGCGGCGGCGGTCCGGGCCAGCGCGGTCACCAGCCGGGCGTCGTCCGTGAGTCGGCCGTCCCAGGACAGCAGACCGCCGCGCAGCCGGTCGGAGCGCAGCGCCGGCGCGAGGTGGCGGGTCTCCACGACGGACAGCCGGCGCGGCGCGGGCAGCGTGGCCCGGGCGGTGCGCGCCGCCAGCCGCAGGGTGTCGCCGGCCCGGAACCCGGCCCACGCCAGCGCGGCCTGACCACGGGAGACCAGGGGCGTCAGCGGCAGCACGAACGGCTGGGCGCGCACCAGGTGGGGTGCGGTGCGCGCCATCAGCACCCCGCGCTCCACCGCGCTCTCGTGGGCGACGTCGAGCTGGGCGGAGGCGAGGTAGCGCAGGCCGCCGTGGATGAGCTTGGAGCTCCAGCGGGAGGTGCCGAAGGCCAGGTCGTGGGCGTCCACGGCGACGACGCTCAGACCACGGGCCGCGGCGTCCAGGGCGGCGCCGGCGCCGGTCGCGCCGAGGCCGACGACCAGGACGTCCACGACGGGGCCGCCGACCGTGTCGGTCAGCTCGCGCGAACGGCGCGCGGCGGACAGGGAGGCCCCGGCGGCGGGGGTGCTGCTGGTGGGGCTCATGGCGTGAGGGTCCTCTCCAGGATGGTGCGCAGCTCCGCGAGGAAGGCGGCGGGGGCCAGCTCGGCGTCGTCCTCGTCGGTCATGGTCCGCAGCGACAGGGCGAAGGACTGGACGATCAGCAGCACGGACCGCGCCTGCCGGCCGGTGTGGGCCGGGCGCACCGACCCGTCGGCGTGGCCCTCGGCCAGCGCGTCGGCCAGCAGCCCGAGCAGGGCCTCCTGGCTCGCCCCGCGCCGGTCGAGGACGTACGGCAGGAGCAGCTCCGGGTCGACGTCGACGATCTTGCGGAAGAGCGGGTGGGCGCGGAACGCCGCCACCCCGGTCACCAGCCCTTCGACGATGCGCGGACGCGTCCCCACGCCCGGCCGGGGCCCGGGGATGGCCCCGGTGGCCACCGCGATCCATTCCCGGGTCATCAGATCGCCGACCAGGGACCGTACGTCCGGATAGCGCCGGTACAGCGTCATCCGGGAGAGGCCGGCGCGGCGGGCGACGTCGGTCATCGTCGTGCGGCGGACCCCGACGGCCAGTACGCAGTCGCGCACGGCGTCCAGTACCGCGTCGTTGTCCGGGGTGTTCTGTCGTGCCGAGTCGTTGTGACGATTAGGCGTCATGTGTAACAGTGTAACGCCAGTGAGGTCGTGCGAGACCGCGTCCGGATGGCATCCGACGGTGTCGACGGCTTCCCGACCGCACTCCCGAACCGACCGTGAGGACGACAGGCGATGGACATGCTGTGGAACGGCTGGGGCGACCCGGCCCGTGCGACGCCGCTGCCCGACACGGTGACCGGGCTGCTGCGGGAACTGCTCGGCGTCAAGCCCCGCGCCGCCGCCTCCGTCCCGCTGGAGGAGATCGACGTGCCCGGGCCGCCGCTGGAGGAAGCCGCCCGCCGCGCGCTGGAGGCCGCCGTCGGCGACCGCGCGGACGGGGTGCGCACGGACGCGGAGACCCGGATACGCCACACCCGCGGCAAGTCCACCCCCGACCTGCTGAGGATGCGGACCGGGGACACCGCCGACGCCCCGGCCGCCGTCGTCCTCCCGGACGGCCACGACGAGGTGCTCGCCGTACTGGAGGCCTGCGCCGAACACGGTCTCGCCCTTGTCCCCTTCGGCGGCGGCACCTCCGTCGTCGGCGGCCTCGCACCCGGCCGCCGCGGCACCTTCGTCGCCCTCGACCCGCGCCGCATGAACCGCCTGCTCGACCTCGACGAGATCTCCCGCACGGCCACCCTGCAACCCGGCCTGCGCGCTCCCGAGGCCGAGGCGCTCCTCGCCGAGCACGGCTACACCCTCGGCCACTTCCCCCAGTCCTACGAGTGGGCCACCATCGGCGGCTTCGCCGCGACCCGCTCCAGCGGACAGGCCTCCGCCGGCTACGGCCGCTTCGACGAGATGGTCCTCGGCCTCACCGTCGCCACCCCCGAGGGCACCCTCGACACCGGCCGCGCCCCGCGCTCGGCGGCCGGCCCCGACCTGCGCCAGCTCGTACTGGGCTCCGAGGGCGCCTTCGGCGTCATCACGTCCGTCACCGTGCGGGTGCGGCCCGTGCCGGAGGTCCGCCGCTACGAGGGCTGGCGCTTCGCCTCCTTCGAGGAGGGCGCGGCGGCCCTGCGCCGGCTCGCCCAGGACGGCCCGCGCCCCACGGTGCTGCGGCTGTCCGACGAGACCGAGACGCTGATCGGCCTCGCCCAGCCCGACGCCATCGGCACCTTTCCAAAGCGGCAGGACGCCGGATGCCTGGCGGTCCTCGGCTTCGAGGGCACCGAGCACGACACCGCGCACCGCCGTGCGGGCGCCGCCGCCGTACTGCGCGCGAGCGGCGGTGTCCTCGCCGGCGAGGAACCTGGGGAGCGCTGGGCCCACGGCCGCTACTCGGCTCCCTACCTGCGGGACTCCCTCCTCGACGCCGGGGCGCTCGCCGAAACCCTGGAGACGGCGACCTACTGGTCCCGCGTCCCCGCGCTGTACGCCGCCGTCCGCGGCGCGCTCACCGGCACCCTCACCGAGGCGGGCACCCCGCCGCTGGTCCTGTGCCACATCTCGCACGTCTACGAGAACGGCGCCTCCCTGTACTTCACCGTCGTGTGCGCCCAGGGCGAGGACCCCGTGGCGCACTGGACCCGGGCCAAGCACGCGGCCAACGAGGCGATCCTCGCGGCGGGCGGCACCATCACCCACCACCACGGGGTGGGCACCGACCACCGCGACTGGTACGTCCGGGAGGCGGGCCCCCTCGGCATCGGGGCACTGCGCGCGGTCAAGCGGAGCCTGGACCCGGCGGGACTGCTCAGCCCGGGCGTCCTGCTGCCCGAGGACTGACCCCGCGGCACGGCCCGCTGCGACCCCGTGAGACAACAGTCCGGCACCACCCGTCAGCCCGGAGGCACATCGATGCGACAGTTCACCGCCGTCGTCAACCCCACCGCGGGCGGCGCCACCTCGGCCGCCGCACTGCTCGGGGTGGCCCGGCTGCTGCGGGAGGCGGGGGCGGAGCTGGAGACCGAGTACAGCCGCAGCCTCGCGCACGCCCGGGAACTCGCCCGGCAGGCCGGGGCACGGGACCGGGTGGTGCTCGCCGTCGGCGGCGACGGCATGGCCGGCGGGATCGGCGGAGCCCTCAGCGGAACCGGCGCCCTGCTCGGCCTCGTCCCGGCCGGCCGCGGCAACGACTTCGCCCGCGCCCTCGAACTGCCCACCGAGCCCGCCGCCCTCGCCGAGGTGCTGCTGCGGGGCGCACCCCGCCCCGTCGACACCATCGAGGTCACCTCCGCCGTCCACGACCGCACCGTCGTGCTCGGCAGCGTCTACGCCGGTGTCGACGCGCTCGCCAATCACCACGCCAACCACGCGCGCCTGCTGCGCGGCACCGCCTCCTACTACGCCGGCGCGTTGCGCGCGATCACCACCTGGCGCCCGACGCGCTACCGCGTCACCGTCGACGGCGAGGAGCACGCCTTCACCGGCTACACCACCGTGGCCGCCAACTCCGGCTACTACGGCTCCAACCGCCTCATCGCCCCCGCCGCCCGGGTGGACGACGGCCTGCTGGAGGTCGTGATGATCCACGACGCGCCGCGGCGGCTGTTCTTCGCCCTCATGAACGAACTCGGCTCGGGCGCCCACGTCCGCCGGCCCCAGGTGCGCGTCCTGCGGGGCCGGGAGGTCCGCATCGAGGCCGACCGGGCCATACCCTACGGCGCGGACGGCGAGGTCGAGGCCGTCGTCCCCGTCACGGCGAGGGTGCTGCCCGGGGCGCTGCGCGTCCTGTGCTGAACACGCCGCCGGGCCGGCCGCCGACGACGGCGACCGGCCCGGCGGAGGCGCGGATCAGCCCCGGGGCGTGGTGAAGCGTTCCCACACCCGGTGGGCGCCCATCAGCTCCGTGACCTGCTCCAGGGCCGCGGTGCCGGACACCGCGACGACCACGCCGGGAGCGTCGGCGGGCACGCCCGACGCGTCGAGCGCGGCCTCGCCGCCCGCCCAGACACCGATCACCTTGCCGTGCCGGTACGCCTCCGACACCAGCAGGCTCACCCGCGGATCGATCGTCCCCGGCCGCGCCGGCGGGGGAGTGGCCTTGTAGTCCCGCGGGGTGTAGGCGTCGCCGCCCATGTCGGGCGTCCCCGCCACCAGGACCGCGTCGAACTCGACGGACCGTGCGGTGACGTAGCTGCGCTGTACGGTCAGCGCATCGTCGCCCGAGCCGATGGTGCCGCCGGTCGGTGCCACGACCAGCGGCACCATCCCGGCGTTCAGTACCGCCTCCCGTACGGCCGTCACGCCCTCCAGGTCCGCCCCGCCGGTGACGATGCCGACGACCCGGCCGTCGAGCGGCCAGACACCCCCGACCTGGGACAGCGCCGGGCTGGGCTGGACGTCGGCCAGCGGCACCGTCGGTTTCGGCGCGGGCAGGCCGAGTCCCTCGGCGACGCCCGCGCACAGCTCCGGGTCGATGTTGGCCAGGACCTGCAGGGTCCGCTCCCTGATGGCCTGTTCGTAGCATTTGCCCAGCTCGAAGGTGTACGCGCCGATGATGTGCTCGCGCTCCACCGGGCTCATGCTCAGCCAGAACCGCCGCGGCTGGCTGAAGTGGTCCGCGAACGACTCCGGGGCCTCGCGCACCTTGGTCGCCTCCGGTACCCGCACCGGCGCCTCGACGTACGCCCCTTCGGCGGCCCCGGCCATGAACGGGCAGCCGCCGTCCAGGGAGTTGGGCCGGTAGGGCGCCACGCCCCGGTGCACGGCCGTCTGGTGCATGCCGTCGCGCAGCATGTCGTTGACCGGCGCCTGGGGGCGGTTGATCGGCAACTGCGGGAAGTTGGGACCGCCCAGACGCGTGATCTGCGTGTCCAGGTACGAGAACAGCCGTCCCGCGAGCAGCGGGTCGTCGGTGATGTCGATACCCGGTACGAGGTGGCCGACGTGGAAGGCGATCTGCTCGGTCTCGGCGAAGAAGTTCGACGGGTTGCGGTTCAGGGTCAGCAGGCCCACCGGCTGCACCGGCGCGAGCTCCTCCGGGACCATGTTCGTCGGGTCCAGCAGGTCGATGCCCTCGAAGGTCTGCTCCGGGTTGTCGGGGAAGGTCTGGATGCCCAGCTCCCACTGCGGGTACGCCCCCGCCTCGATCGCGTCGGCGAGGTCCCGGCGGTGGAAGTCCGGGTCGATGCCGTTGATCATCTGCGCCTCGTCCCACACCAGGGAGTGCACGCCCAGCTTGGGCTTCCAGTGGAACTTCACCAGCGTCGTGGCGCCCTCGGCGTTCACCAGCCGGAAGGTGTGGACGCCGAAGCCCTCCATCATCCGGTAGGAGCGCGGGATGCCGCGGTCGCCCATGAAGAAGATGGTGTGGTGGGTCGCCTCGGTGTGCAGCGAGACGAAGTCCCAGAAGGTGTCGTGCGCGCTCTGCGCCTGCGGGATCTCCCGGTCCGGGTGCGGCTTCGCGGCGTGCACGACGTCCGGGAACTTGATGGCGTCCTGGATGAAGAAGACCGGGATGTTGTTGCCCACCAGGTCGAAGACGCCCTCACTGGTGTAGAACTTCGTCGCGAAACCGCGGGTGTCCCGCACCGTGTCCGACGATCCCCGCGAGCCGACCACCGTGGAGAACCGGGTGAACACCGGCGTCTCCACGTCCGCCGCGAGGAACCCGGCCTTCGTCACCGAGGCCGCCGTGCCGTAGCTCTGGAAGACCCCGTGCGCGCCCGCTCCCCGGGCGTGCACGACGCGCTCCGGGATGCGCTCGTGGTCGAAGTGCATGACCTTCTCGCGCAGATGATGGTCCTGCAGCAGCACGGGCCCGCGCGGCCCCGCCTTCAGCGAGTGGTCGGTGTCGTGCATCCGCGTGCCCTGAGCGTTCGTCAGGTAGCTGCCGGACTGCGCCACCCGGGCCTGGTCGGCTCCCGTGGGCTGACCGGTCGGCGACACGGTGTCCGGACCGCTCTGGTCCGGCTTAGGGGGCAGCGGCTCCCGGGGCTCGGTGGGCTCGG